>JBOHLC010000045.1:0-3638 GCA_050729395.1 Caulobacteraceae bacterium | reverse complement strand
GCGTGGCTGGCGAACACGAACGGCGCGAGGCAGGCCTGGGTCACCTCGATGCCGAGCTCCTCGCGCAGCTCGCGGATTAGGCAGGCTTCCGGCGACTCGCCCGGCTCGACCTTGCCGCCCGGAAACTCCCACAGGCCGGCAAGCTGCTTGCCCGCCGATCGCTTGGCGATCAGCACCCGTCCGTCGACATCGACAAGCGCGCAGGCGGCCACGAGCACGGTCTTGAGCTGTGTGTCCAATGTTACGCCAAGGGAGAAAACGAAGCCGGGACTTGACTTTAGCGCCATCAAACCCGATTTGGCGAGCGCGTCCGGCTGATCCGGGCGTCATGGCGCTCCGGTCGCGTGAGGAACTTCTTAGAGGTTCCGGTCCGTCGGGCGCCGTTTGGCTACAAGCCCCGTTTCGCCCGTTCACGCTGGGCGCTTCCAACGCAAACAACGCCCTCAAGGCGCGGCCCGCGATGCGCGGGCGCTCGCCCTTGAGCGCATATGAAAGACTTCAAACACAGTGACTGAATTCACCAACCTCGGCCTCGCCAGGCCGTTGCTCAAGGCCCTGGCCGAGGAAGGCTACGATCGGCCGACGCCGATCCAGGCCCAGGCCATTCCCGCCGTCCTCGCCGGCCGCGACCTTCTGGGCGTCGCCCAGACCGGCACGGGCAAGACCGCGGCCTTCGCCCTTCCCATCCTCCATCGGCTCGCCGCCGATCGTCGGCCGGCGCCGAGGCGCGGCTGTCGCGTCCTGGTGCTTAGCCCGACGCGCGAGTTGGCCAGCCAGATTGCCGCCAGCTTTCGCGTCTATGGCCGCCATCTCGGTCTCTCGACCACGGTGATCTTCGGCGGCGTCAAGCACGGACCGCAGGTGCGTGCGCTGGCCGGCGGCATCGACGTGCTAGTGGCCACGCCCGGGCGCCTGCTCGATCACATGGGCGAAAAGGTCGCCCACCTTGGCGCGGTCGAGACCTTCGTCCTGGACGAAGCGGACCAGATGCTCGATCTCGGCTTCCTGCCACCAATCCGGCGCATCGTCGCCGCCCTGCCCGCGCGGCGCCAGAACCTGTTCTTCTCGGCCACCATGCCCGGCGAGATCGGCAAGCTCGCGGACGAATTGCTCTCGAATCCCACGAAGGTCTCGGTGTCGCCGCAGGCGACCACCGTGGCCAAGATCGACCAGCGCGTGCTGTTCGTCGAGACCGAGCGCAAGCGCCACCTCCTGGCCGAACTGTTCGACGACGCGCGCATGAACCGCGCGCTCATCTTCACCCGCACCAAGCGCGGGGCCGACCGGCTCGGCCGGCATCTTCAAGGCGCGGGCATCGAGGCCGACTCGATCCATGGCGATAAGTCGCAGGGCCAGCGCGAGCGGGCCCTGACCGCGTTCAAGTCCGGCGCGGTGCGCGCCCTGGTGGCCACCGACATCGCCGCGCGCGGAATCGATGTCGACGCGGTCAGCCATGTGATCAATTTCGAGCTGCCCAACGTGCCTGCCTCCTACGTGCACCGGATCGGCCGTACCGCCCGCGCCGGGGCCGGCGGCATCGCCGTCAGCCTGGTCAGCAACGACGAGCGCGGCCTTCTGAAGGACATCCAGAAGCTGATCCGCCTCGACATCCCGGCCTTCGACCGGCGCAACGATCGCTCGCTCGGGGCCATGGCCGCGGTCGAGAAGGCCTCGCCGCCAGAGCCGGCGCGCCGCCAGCCGCCGCAAGGTGCGCGCGGTCGCCGCCGCGGGCGGCCGAACCAGGGGCAGAGGCCGCAGACTTCCGGTCCGCGCCCGATCGCATCGACCCGGCCAGTCGCCCGCTGGAACCCGATGGACTGAGCGCTCAGAACGCGGCCGGCGCCACGTACCAGCCGCTGCCGTCGCCATCGGCCGTGAAGGCGACCGTGACGCCCTTGCCGGAACGCGTGAACTTCAGCCTATGGGTCCAGAACGGGAGCGTCGCCGTCCCGCCCGCCTCGAACGGCAGAGCGAAGGCCCATATCCCCTGCCGATGCTTGCCTTCCGACACCTTCACGGCAAGCAGGAGACGCTTCTTGTCGATGCCGGCCACCGTCAACGACAGCTGTTGCGGGCCAAGAAGGTCGGTGTCGCTGGGCGTCAGCGCGAGTTTGGCATGCTTGGTGCGCATCGGCTTTTGATTCAGCACCAAAGGCGGCGGCGCGTACCAGGTTTCCAGACCCGACATGTAGAACTCATAGCCATTGTCGGTGACCTCGACGCAATAGGTCAGGGTCCTCGGACCTGAAGGCGTGAAATAGGTCATCGGGCCGCACCAGAACGTCTGTTCAGGATCGAAATCGGTCGGCGTGACTACCTGGTAGAAGATCGTGCCGGCGGGAGCGTTCAAGTCGGGGACGACCGGCACATCGACCGCGCTCTTCAGCCGCGCGGTGGCGACGTGGCTGACAGGGCCGCTCAGCACCGTTCCGCCCTTGGTCACCTCGCCCACGGCCACGGTAAGCATGGCCGGGTCCAGGCGAAGTCCATCGAACGAAAACGGCTCCTCGATGCCCTCGGGCAGCGGCGGGACGACCGGGGCCCAAGCCGCGTCCAGCCGCTTGACGAGATCGCTGGCATAGAAACGATCGATCCAGGCGGTGCGGTCGGCCGGCGTGCTTAGCTTGCCGAGTTCTCGATCCTCGTCCTTGGTCAGCGGCAGCCAGACATAGCCGTGCCGCCTCATGCAGTGGCGGGCGAAGGCGTCCCGCGCCTCTTTCTGGCGGAGGGCCTGGTCGCCGACAACGAGCAACGCCCCAACAAGACCGCCAACCATATTGGGCGTCGCGGGGATGTGGTAGACCGCCGTCTTCGCGTCCACTTGGCAAGCCGCGAGATCGGCTGTCGCGCCGGCATCGGTAGCGCCCACTTTGGCCCATAGATGGTCTGCGGCCGCCGCCGCGCCCGCGCAAAGACTGGCCAGGCCGGCCAGAACCGTCAGCCAAACCTTGGGTCCGGACATCCGCCCCTCCAAAGCTGCCGCGCGACTATGACCGGTAATCGCCGTTGATGGCCACGTATTGTTTGGTCAGGTCGCACGTCCACATGGTCCAGGCAGCGCGGCCGACGCCCACGTCGACGGTCACTTCCAACTCGGCGTTCTTCATGTAGTCGCTCATCGCCGTCTCGGAGTAGTCAGGCGCGACAGCCCCGGCGCGCGCCGCCCACAAGTGGCCGAAGGCGACGCTCATCTTCTCGCGCCGCACCGGCTCGTCGGCCCGGCCGGCGGCCATGACGATGCGGCCCCAGTTGGCGTCCTCGCCGGCGATGGCCGTCTTCACCAGCATCGACTCGCAGATGGTGCGGGCGATCTTGCGCGCCGACGCGGGGCTCCTGGCGCCGCTCACCTCGACCCGCACGAACTTGGACGCCCCCTCGCCGTCGCGGACCAGCTGGAGGGCCAGATCCAGCATCACCTGCGCCAGCTTCTCGCGGAAATCGGCCAGCCGCCGGTCGCTGGCCCGGCCGATCCGCGGCGCCCCCGACCGGCCGGTCGCGAACAACAGGCAGGTGTCGTTGGTCGAACGGTCGGCGTCGACGGTGACGGCGTTGAAGGTCGCCCCCACATGCCGCCGCAAGAGGTCCCGCAGCGCTTCCGGCGCGATGGCCGCGTCGGTGGCGATGAAGGCCAGCATGGT
>JBOHLC010000044.1:0-1369 GCA_050729395.1 Caulobacteraceae bacterium | reverse complement strand
ACCAGGATGTGGACGCGGCGGGTCGGACCGGCGCCGCTCTCGGTATCGCCGATGATCAAGCGCACCGTGTCGCCGGCGGCGACGGGACCCGAACCGGTCAGCTGTTCGCCGGGCTCCAGCGCGATGTCGGTGATCTCGCCCGGCGCGGCGTAGAGCTGGTAGAGGGCGCCGTCGGAGAAGGGGTAGACCTTGACGGCGTTGATGTAGCCGGCCCGCGTCGGCTGGACCCGCGCCGCGCCGTTGGCCTCGGCGACGCGCAAGCGCGGATCGATCGACTCCGGCGGTGCGGTCCTACCGGACGCGAGCGGCTTCAGTTGACCTGGCAGCGGCAGCGGCTTTGCGATCTCGACCACCTGCACGGGTCTTGGAGGATCGGATTGCAGCACGGCCTGGCGAGGCGCGTCGTCATAGGCGATGGCTGGAAGCCTGGGCGTCGAGGCGCAGGCGAGGAGGGGCGTGGAGGCGACGAGAAGGACGGCAAACGAAGAGGGGCGCATCAGTTCAGCTCCTTGGACCAGTCGAGGGCGTGGACGTAGACGCCGAGGGGGTTCTTCCTCAGCCGGTCGGCGTCGCTCGCCGGCTGGAGGACGATGGTGAGGATGGCGCTCCAGCGCTCCGTGGTGGCGAGCGCCTGGTCGACGTAGCGCCGCTCGACCCACTCGACCCGGAAGCTGTTGTCGGAGGCGCGGATGACGCTGGAGATCTCGACCGAGACCTCTTCCTTGCCCACCTCCGCGAACGGATCATTGGTGCGCGCATAGTCGTTCAGCGCCAGGGCGCCCTTGTCGGTGACGTAGTCGTAGGCGTCGAGCCAGTCGTGGCGCAGCACCACCGGGTCGGCGGGGATCGACCGCACATCCTCGATGAAGCGGGCCAGATGCCAGGCGATCTGGGGATCGGTGGGCCGGTAGTCCTGGACGGCTGGAGCGACGGCCTGAGCCTCGCCGAGCTTGTCGACCTGGACGACCCAGGGCGTCACCGTGCCGCGCGCCGACTGCCAGACGAGGCCGGCGGCAAGGCCGCCGCTCATCGCCAGCATGCCGAAGAAGGCCAGGCGCCAGTTCCTTGCCTGGACGCGGGCCGAGCCGATCCGCTCGTCCCAGACTTGGCCGGCCCTCTGGTAGGGCGTCTCGGGTTCGGGCGTCGCGCCATAGCGCACGGTGGGTCGCTTGAAGAGCATGGGGCCTATTCCTCGGAGAGATCGACGGAGCTTCCGCCCGCCGGGTGATCGCCGGAGCGGATGGCGTGGCCGGCGGCGGAGGCGCCGTGGCTGGCGCTCTGGCCACGCCTGAGCTTACGCGCCCAGGCCGGCGGCCCGGACGAGGCGGAGGACCCGCCGCCGGAAGCGGCGCCCGAAGCCGCGCCGCGC
>JBOHLC010000043.1:0-4870 GCA_050729395.1 Caulobacteraceae bacterium | reverse complement strand
TCGGCGTCCGATTGGTCGGCCATCCACGCCACAAGCGCCGCGGACGGCTGGGGCCTGGTCACTTCGCTTATGATATTGGTGTCCAAGAGATATCGAGTCACAGATCGACCTCTCGGCCAACGAGCGTCTCACGCGTCAACTCGAGTTCGGCGCCAACCAGGGGAGACCGGCGAAGCGCCTTAAGGACTCCACCGCGCTCCCCTCGACCTTGATTGACGCGCGCCTCGATCGTCGCGCGCAACTCACCCGACGTTGCGCCGCCCTCGGCCAGGCGCTTGGCCACGGCGCGCACGAGATCCTTGTCGGCTTCCCGCCCGCGGACTTCGAACCGTTCGAGACCGCTATCTCGCAGGCGCCTTCGGTAGTTTTGCACGGCCTTCCGTTGCGCGTCGGTCACGGATTCGTCTCCTTGCACTGTGGCCAGGAATATAACCGGCCATAGATTGGTCTGCAAGCCGCTTCCTTGAAATGCCAATTCCGCGGGTTCGGCTTCAGGATCAAAACCCCTTGCGCGGCGGGCGATCCCGG
Organism: Caulobacteraceae bacterium; assembly: GCA_050729395.1. Taxonomy (GTDB): domain Bacteria; phylum Pseudomonadota; class Alphaproteobacteria; order Caulobacterales; family Caulobacteraceae; genus Acaudatibacter. The sequence goes on along the minus strand of JBOHLC010000043.1, from coordinate 4,342 downwards.
TCTCTGTTGCGAGTCAAACGCCTGTTAGAGGCGACGCTAGCAACGCCAGAGACGAGGAACCGCCCGCAAGTGACATCGGCGCCCGCGCCCTCCGCGTCCAGGCTCAGCCTGCCCAGGCTCGTCGCCTTCAGCCTGCCAGGCTTTTCAGTCGGCGCCCTGGCCGTGGGCCTCAGCGTCTATCTCCCGCATTACTATGCCGCCCACTACGGCTTGGCGCTGGCGGCGGTGGGGGCGGCCTTCGCCGTCATCCGCTTTGGCGACATGTTCCTCGATCCGCTGATCGGCGTGGCCATGGACCGCACCCGGACCGCGTTCGGACGCTACAAGGTGTGGCTGGCCGCGGGCGCGCCGGTTCTGATGCTGGCGGTCTATATGCTGTTCTCGCCGCCTGGCGCGGTGAGCTTCATCTATGTGGCCGGTTGGCTCCTCGTCTATTACGTCGGCTTCTCCCTCGTCGTGCTGGCGCACAGCTCCTGGGCCTCGGTGGTCGCGTCCAAGTACCATGAGCGCTCGCGCGTCTTCGGTGTCATCCAGTTGGTCAGCATCCTGGGCGCGGCGCTAGTGCTGGCGGTGCCGGTGCTCCTAGCCAAGCGCAACGGGTCGAGCGGCGCGGGCGATGTGCCGGCCATGGGCTGGTTCATCATCGTCGCCATACCCGTGGGCGTAGCGGCGGCGACGCTTCTGACCCGCGAGACGATCACTCCGGACGTCCACGGCGAACGCTTCGGCCTCAGGGACTATTGGGAAATGATCACCCGGCCGGACATGCGCCGGATCATCATCGCCGACTTCTGCCTGGCGCTGGGCCCAGGGTGGATGTCGTCGCTCTATCTCTTCTATTTCCATGACGCCCGAGGCTTCACCATCGCCAACGCCAGCAGTCTGCTGTTCATCTACATCGCCGCGGGCATGATAGGCGCGGTCGGTCTGGCGGCCTTGGCCCAGAGGCTCAGCAAACACCGCACCCTGCAGATCGCCAGCACCATCTATTCGCTGGGCCTGATCGCCATCGCCTTCCTGCCAAAGGGAAATTATCCGCTGACCGCGGTGGCCATGTTCGCCCTCGGATTCGTGGCCGCCGGCTTCCCCTTGCTCGACCGAGCCATGGTCGCCGATGTCGGCGACGCGGTGCGGTTGGAGAAGGGTAAGCAGCGCACCGGCCTGCTTTACGCGATGATCTCGACCACTCAGAAGCTCGCCAGCAGCGCCAGCATCGGCCTGTCCTACACCCTGCTGGGCGTGATCGGTTACCAGGCCAAGGAAGGGGCGGTGAACACGCGCGCGGCCGTCGACGGCATGCAGCTGGTCTATATCCTCGTGCCCATCGTCTTCGTCATGCTGGGCGGCGCCTGCTACATCGGCTACCGGCTCGACGCGAGGCGGCACGCCGATATCCGCGAGGCCCTCGATGCGCGCGACGCCGAGATCGCGCCCGTTCTGGAGACCTTCTCGGGCGACGCATCGACCCCGATCGCAGGGAGGGCCTCGACATGACCGCCACCGCCCCGGCGGCCGCGCCGCGCATCCCCTTCTACACCATCCTCGCCTTCGCCTTGCCGGGCATGACGCTGGCGGGGATCGTGCTGGTCTTCGGCGTCTATCTGCCGAGATATTACGTTGGCCTCGGCGTCGACTTCCTTGGCGTGGGTCTGGCGGTGGCCGTCGTGCGGCTTATCGACGTGTGGTTCGATCCAATCCTGGCGCTGGGCATGGACCGGACAAGAACGCCGATCGGGCGCTATCGCCCCTGGCTCGTCCTGGGCGCGCCGATCCTGATGCTCGGGCTATACATGCTCCTCATGCCCAGGGGGGCGGCCTCCACCGGCTATCTGATCCTTTGGATGCTGGTGAGCTATGTCGGTTTGTCGGCGATGACCCTGTCGACGACCGCCTGGACCTCGATCCTGGCGCCCACCTATCATGGCCGTTCCCGGGTGTACGGCTGGACGCTCGGCATGGCCGTGCTGGGCTCGATCGCATTGCTGCTGTTGCCGGCCCTCACTCATGGGGCCGTGACGCTGGGCAAGGCAAAAAGCATGCCGGCGATAACTCTCATTCTCGTCATCGCCGTCCCGCTTGCCGTGGCCGTGTGCGCCCTGGCGACGCCTGAGCGCACGATCGCGACCGCGCGGCCGAGGTTCAGCCTTGCCGACTTCTGGGCAGCGATGACCCGGCAGAACATGGCGCGTATCATCATCGCCGACCTAGCCCTGTCTCTGGGCGTTGGCACGACGGCGCCGCTCTACGTCTATTTCTTCCACGACGCCAAGGGCTTCAATGTCGCCGAAGTCGGCTTCCTCCTGATCTTCTATATCGGCGCGAGCCTGATAGGCGCGCCGGCGTGGGGCCGCATCGCCCAGTCGCTCGGAAAGCATCGCACCCTGCAGATCGCCTGCGTCTGCTACGCCATCGCCCAGACGACACTCATGGCCCTTCCGAGGGTCTGGCCCGGTCATACGCTCGTTCAGACACTGCCGACGGTGGCCGGCATGTTCGCCGTCGGTTTCACTGCCAGCGCCTTCATTCTCCTGATCCGGGCCATGGTAGCGGACGTCGTCGATGAAGCGCGGTTGGAGACCGGCCAGGACAATACTTCCTTGCTCTTTTCGATGGTCACCACGACGACCAAGATTGGCGCCGCGATCACCGTCACGGTCGTCTTTCCGGTGCTCAAGCTCGTCGGCTACAACGGCAAGGAAGGAGCGGTTAACACCGCGCACGCGATCTTCGGTCTGGAGATGTGCTACCTATTCGCGCCCATCATCCTGGTGTTTCTGGGAGGTGGCCTTTTCTTCGGCTACAAGCTCGACGCCGCCCGCCACGCCGAAATCAGGGCTGCCCTGGCCGCGCGCGACGCGCCGAGGGCCGAACCGCCGCTGGTCGAGGCGGAGGACGCCATCGCCAGCACCGGCGCGGTGCTCTAGCAGCTCCGGACGCGATACCAGGCGAGGCCCAAGGCGCCGGAGTGGAGCACGGCGCACACTGTCCCGCCTTCGGTCGCGTCATTGTAGGTGGACAAAGGCACGCCGACGCTCGCCGAGCCGCTCGCCGGTCCCCACGGCGCGATGGTGAGGCTGTAGCCGCGGCCGCGACCGTAGGTCTCGTGCTTGGCGATCACCGTCACGGGGTAGGGCTGGCCGGCCGAGTTGTCGAAAAAGCGATTGGCCAGGCTCGCGACGCCCCAGCCGTATCCGGCGGCGAAAAGGCTGAGGAACAACAGGAACAGCACAGCGCCAGGAACGGGCGCGCGTCGGGGGATCCACAGTCCGGCCATCAGCCCGGCGCCCGCGGCGGCCAGGGCGATGAGGTAGCCGATCTCCGGGTGAACGAGGCCGGAATTGAAACTGACGATCAGCAGGGCGAAGATCGGCACGATGAGGGCGTAGTTGATGAGGACCCGCGAGCCTCCCCGCACCTGGATCAGGAACGCCTCCGGCATCGCCGCCACCAGGCCGAACAGAACCGCCAGATCGAGCGCCACGATCAACACCAGCATCGTGCTTACCGCGCCGGGGCCAAAGAACAGCACCCCGAAGGGCGCCGCCACGCCAACCACGGCGAGAGCGTAGCCGATCCACTTGATCGCGGAATGATCGACCGCCGATTCCGGCGACTGGACGATGCTCATGATCGGCCCCCCCGATATTCTCCGGCTGTTGACGACCGCCGTCAACGAACTCCAAGGCGCTCGGCCATCCTGGCGAAGACAGCCGCGGCTGGATGCTCCGGCGCGGCGGCGACCAGCGGCCGGCCCGCGTCCCCCCCCTCGCGCAGGGCGATGTCGATGGGAACCTCGCCCAGGAACGGCGCGCCGAGCTTCTTGGCCTCGCGCCGTGCGCCGCCCTCGCCGAAGATCGGGATGTGCGCGCCGTCCGAATTGGCGAAGTAGGCCATGTTCTCGACCATGCCCAGGATCGGCACGGGCGGGTTCATCTTGCCGAACATGGCGGCCGCGCGCCGGGCGTCGATGAGCGCGATCTCCTGCGGCGTGGAGACGATAACGACCCCGTCCACGCACAGCTTCTGCACCAGGGTCAGGTGGATGTCGCCCGTTCCAGGCGGCAGATCGACGACCAGCACATCGAGCGGCGCGCCCTCGGTGCCCCAGCGCACATCCTGGATCATCTGGCGCACGGCGGAGGAGGCCATTGGCCCGCGCCAGATCATCGGCGCGCCCTCATCGACGATGAAGCCGATGGACATCACCTTGACGCCGAAGGCGGAAAGCGGCTCGAGTTTGCCATCCACAAACCTCGGCTGCTCGTTGATGCCCAGCATTCGTGGCGCGGACGGACCGTAGACGTCGGCGTCCAACAGACCCGTGGCCAGACCCCGCGCGGCG
>JBOHLC010000042.1:0-1658 GCA_050729395.1 Caulobacteraceae bacterium | reverse complement strand
GGGCCGCGCCGGCCACGCCCACGCCACCGACCACCAACCCCGTGCCGACCGCGGCGCCGGCGCCAAGCTGCGGGCCGCCGGCGATGAGGCCGTTGGCGATGCCGGGCCCGAAGATCGTCAGGCCCAGCAGGGACATGGCCGCCAGGATCACCGTTAGCGCGTCATCGATCGTCGGCGGATTGTTGAAGCCGGAGGTGAACTGGCTGAAAATGGTCGAGCCGATGCCGACGATCACGGCCAGCACGAGCACCTTCACGCCCGAGGCGACGACGTTGCCGAGCACCTTCTCGGCCAGGAAGGCCGTGCGACCGAAGAGCCCGAACGGCACCAGGACGAAGCCGGCCAGTGTCGTCAGCTTGAACTCGATCAAGCAGACGAAGAGCTGGATGGCCATGATGAAGAAGGAGAGGACGAGGATCAGCCAGGCGATCAGCAGGATGACGATCTGGACGAAGTTCTCGAAGAAGCTGGCGAAGCCCATCAGGCCGGTGATGGCAGTGAGGATAGGCTTGCCGGCGTCGATGCCGACCTGGGCCAGACGGCCGGGCTGAAGGAGCTGGGCGGCGCTCATCGTCCCGCCGCCGGCCTCGATCCCCAGGCCCGCGAAGGAGTTGTAGATGATCTGGGCCAGGGAATTGTAGTTGCCGATGATGAAGGCGAAGGCGCCGATGTAGAGGGTCTTCTTGATCAGACGCGCCAGCACGTCCTCGTCCGGCGCCAGGATCCAGAAGAGCGCGGCCAGGGTGACGTCGATGCCGATGAGGACGGCGGCCAGGGCGTGAACGTCGCCCCGCACCAGGCCGAAGCCGGAATCGATGTACTGGGTGAAGGTCCCGAGGAACCGGTCGATGACGCCCGTCCCGCCCATGGCGCTTACCTCGCGTTCGCCGGCAGGGCCGGCGAGAGCCGGTAGGTGAAGAACCGACGGCGGTTCTGAGCCCACGCGGCCAAACAGGCCGGATCGTTCTCGGCCTTCGTTCCCAGCGTCTGGCAGCGCGCCAGGGCCGGGGCGAGCGGGTCGGCCGTCGCCGGCGCTTCGACACGGGAGACGGGCGCTTTGGCGACCTCGCGCAGGACGAACACCGCGGCCAGCGCGACGATGAGGACGGCGAGAACCATGGCGCCGGCCCGGCCGATCGCCGGCCAGTGGAAGAACCGACCGCGCATCAGTGGAACATCTGCGCCGAGCCGGGCTGGTAGCCGGACCCATAACTTAGGAAGTTGGCGGTCTGCGCCTGCGCCTCGGCCGCGGTCTCCAGGTTGCGCGCGCCGTCGAGACTCTGGGCCCTGGCGATCGAGGCCATGACCGCGGTGAGGTCGGCGAGCTGCTGGGTCTGCATGGCGGTCAGCTGATTGCCCGCCTGGGCGGCCGAAAGCGCGCCTGGCGCCGACTGGCTGGAGGCGACCAGCGCCGCGATCTGCGCGTGGGTGGTGGGAAGGTTCTGCACCACGCCGGCCTGGACCTTCAGGGCGTCGTGGAAGCCCGCCAGGGCGTTCAGCCAGCGCGTCTTGGCGTCGGCGACCATCTGGCTGGCGGACGCTCCGGCCGGATAGTTCCGCGGATAGGCCGTCGTGAAGGCCTGGTCGATGGTGGTGACGTTGTAGGCGATGCGCTGCGCCTGGGTGATGAGCTGCTCGGTCTGCCGAAAGGTGGCCTC
>JBOHLC010000041.1:0-13971 GCA_050729395.1 Caulobacteraceae bacterium | reverse complement strand
CTCGATGCGCGGGTCGAGGAGGACATCGCCGCCTTCATCGCCGAGGCGGAGGCCGCCGCGCCGCTGGAGGTGGTCGTCTTCAACCCCGGTGCCAACGTCAACTTCCCCATCCTGGAAACCACCGAGCGGGTGTTCCGCAAGGTGTGGGAAATGGCCTGCGAGGCCGGCTTCCTCACCGGCCGCGAGGCGGCCCGGCGTCTGATCGGCCATGGCCGGGGTTCGATCTTCTTCACCGGGGCGACCGCCTCGATGCGCGGCGGGGTTGGCTACGCCGCCTTCGCCTCGGCCAAGGCAGGCCTGCGCGCCGTGGCCCAGTCCATGGCCCGCGAACTCGGGCCGAAGAACATCCACGTCGCCCACCTCGTGATCGACGCCGGCGTCGACACCGCCTTCGTGCGCCAGCGCATCGCCGCCGCGCGCGGGGCCGCCGCGCTCGAGCATCTGGCGCCGGACACATTGATGGAGCCGCGTTCGATCGCCGCCGCTTACCTCGCTCTGCACCGGCAGAGCCGCGACGCCTGGACCTTCGAGCTCGATCTGCGGCCCTTTGGAGAGACCTGGTGATGACCGGCACAGCGGAGTTCCTGTTCGATTTCGGCAGCCCCAACGCCTTTCTGGCGCACAGGGTGATCCCGGCCATCGAGGCGCGCGCGGGCGCGCGGTTCGTCTACGTCCCGGTGTTGCTGGGCGGGGTGTTCAAGGCCACGGGCAACCGCTCGCCGATGGAGGCCTTCGCCGGCATTCCGGCCAAGCTCGCCTACGAGGCGCTGGAAACACGGCGTTTCGTCGCCCGCCACGGCCTGACGCGCTTCCGGTCAAATCCGCACTTTCCGGTCAATACGCTGGCTATCATGCGCGGGGCCGAGGCGGCGCGCGACCTCGATGTTTTCGCTCCGTACGTAGAAGGCGTCTTCGCGGCCATGTGGGAGGATGGGCGCAAGATGGACGATCCGGCGGTAATCGGCGCCACGCTTGCCGCCGCCGGCCTTCCGGCCGAGAAGCTGATGGCGCTGACCCAGGATCAGGCGGTGAAGGACCGGCTGATGGCCAACACAATGCGCGCGGTGGAGCGCGGCGTCTTCGGCAGCCCAAGCTTCTTCGTCGGCGAGGAACTCTACTTCGGCAAGGACCGCCTCCGCGATGTCGAGGAGGCGCTCGGCGCCTGAAACGCCCGGCCGGCGCTGGCGCCAAGCCCAGCCTTCGGCTTATGGTCGGCGGCGGAGATCCGATCAGGGGGAGAACGCGATGAAGGCGGGGCGGACGGCGGCGCTGGTTTGCGGCGTGGCGGCGGCGGGCATGGCCGCGAGCGCGCCTTCGGCGCGGCAGGTGGTGACCGGACCGGTCGCCGTCTATTGGATGAGCGCGGCGACCACCAGTGGCATGGCCGGCATGATGGGCGGCGGCAGACCGAGCATGGCGTCGATCCTTGCCATGCGCAACGGCGGCGGCGCCGGCTACAGCCACACCCTGGTCCTGCAGTTGGGATCATCTCAGCGCGCCGCCGATCCGACGGCGGAACATGATCCGCCGCAGGCGCTCGGCGTCGGCCCTGTCCTGCCTCTGGTGACGCCCGCGCCTTCCACGCCGGCCGTCCACGAAGAAACCCAGCCTGGGCCACCGCCGCAGTTCAGGCAGCCCCACGGACGCATGCTGATCTTCTGGGGCTGCGGCGAGCACGCGCCGCCGGGCCAACCCCTGGTGATCGACTTCGCCCAGGCGGCCAAGGGTCAGATGCCGCCGCAATTCGCCGCCTTGATGCACGGCCTGGCGGTGCGGCCGATGGAGCCGCCCTCCGCCGCGCGGAACGCGACCTACGGCGAGTGGCCCAACCGCGACAGCCGGACCAGCGTGCCGGCGAACGGTTCGCTGCAAGGCGATCACTTCATCCATGGCAATTACAGTCCGGACATTCACTTCAGCCTCACCGCCAACCAGGACTTCCTTCCCCCCTTCGTCCTCACGGCCAACCAGAAAAACGACAGCGGCTCGGCCACGCTCGCCTGGCGCCCCATCGACGGCGCGCGCGGCTATTTCGGCGCGATGTTCGGGGCTCAGGGCCAGGGCGACGTAGTCATGTGGACATCGAGCGCGAGCCAGACGTTCGCCTTCGCCTTGCCGGACTATCTGAGTGACGGCGAGATCGACCGGCTGGTGGCCAGCCACGCCCTCCTGGACGCCTCGACGACAAGCTGCGTGGTTCCGGAGGAAGCGGTGCGGGCGGCCGGACGCGCCGGTTTCTTCATGCTGAATGCCTATGGCGGGGAGACCAACATCTCCTATCCGCCCAGGCCCCCCGCGCCTCGGCCGTGGCACATCGCCTGGCAGGTCAAGATCCGCTACAAGTCCTCCACCAGCGGCCTCCTGGGCATGGACATGAGCCAGATGATGGGATCACGCCAGGACGATCAGGACCAGCAACAGCCGCCGCAACAGCAGCCGCATCATCACAGCTTCTTCAACCCGCTCGGGTCCCTGATTCCGCACTGATCGCCGTCACGCCGCCTGGGCATCGAAGAAGCTGTCAGGCTCCTCGACCTCGATAAGGCGCCCGCGGCGGAACTCGAGGAAGCGCGTGGCCGCCGTGCGCGTGAAATAGCGGTCGTGCGAGACGAACACGCAGGCGACCTCGGTCTCTTCCAATTGCGCCTCCAGATCCTCCTGGCCCTCAATGTCGAGATGGCTGGTCGGTTCGTCCAGAAGATAAAAATTCGGCTTCAACAGTTTCATCTTCAAGAAGATCAGGCGTGAGCGCTCGCCGTGACTCAGGACAGCGATGGGATCGCGCAGGCGCATGAACGGAAAGCCGGCCTGGGCCAGAGCCCGCGTCGCCTCGCGCTCGGAGACGCCGTCGGCGTCGACGATGAAATCGATGACCGTCTCGTCCAGCGGCAGGTCGCGCATGGTCTGGTCGAAGTAGACGAGCCGGCTCATCGGATTGAAGCGGATCTTGGCCTGGCCGTCGTAGTGCGCCGCCCGCTCGCTCCACGCGCGCGCCAGCGCCTGGAGGAAGGTCGACTTCCCCGCGCCGTTGACGCCCAGCAGGGCGACCTTGTCGCCGGCGGCGATGGCCAGGCGGCCAATGTCCAGCAGCTTGCGCGCGCCGTCCGGAGTCTTCAGTTCGAGGTCCTCGACGCGCAAGGCGATCTTGGCCTCTATCTCGCTGTCGCCCAGCTCCAGGCGCCGCTCGCGCGCCGCATAGACCTCGGTATGGGCTTCGCGAATATGCTCGATGCGCGTCTCCACCGCCCGCTTGCGGCGATGGAACTTGTCGTTCTTCATGCCCCACACGTGATAGCGCGCGGCGACCTTCTCGAGCCGCTTGATCTCCTTCTCCTCGATCCTGCGTCGCACGCCGGCGGCCGCGTCGCGACGCAGCAGCTCCTCGCGCGCCAGGGCGAAGGGCGCCTTGAAGGCGTGGATCCCGTCCGCGCGCAGGAACAGCGTCCGCGTGGTCACTCGGTTCAGGAACGCCCGATCATGCGAGACGACCAGCAACGGCAGGCGGAAGTCCTCGGCCAGCCACTGCTCGAGGGTGTTGATGTGGCCGACGTCGAGGTGATTGGTCGGTTCGTCCAGGATGAGCACGTCCGGCTCCTCCAGCCGCGCCGCGCCGGCGATCAGGATCAGCCTCTGCCAGCCGCCGGAGAGCAGGCCGAAGGCGCCGTCGGCCACCTCCGGGGCGACGGCGATTTCGCTGAGCAACATGTCGATGCGCCAGTCCTCGCCGGCCGCGCCGACCCGCGCCAGCGATCGCTCCAGCACCTCGCGCACCGTAAGCGTGGCGAGGCCGTCGGGGACCTCCTGCGGCAGTGCCGCCACGTGCAGGCCGCGCGAGCGGACGATCTTGCCCGAATTGAGTTCCAGCTCCCCGCTCAGGCAATTGAGCAGGGTCGATTTCCCCGCGCCGTTCTCGCCGACGAGCGCGGTCCGGGCGCCGTCCAGCAGGAAGCTGACGCCGGAGAAAATTTTGCGCGTCCCATGGTAGAACGCGCCCTGCTCTACGCCGAGAACGGCTTGGGGCATGGAACCACGGCCGAAGGAAAAAATGGGCCGTGGTTCATGCGTTCGAGGCGCGGCCCCGTCAAGCGACTCCGCGCGAAGGGCAGGCTTAGCTCGCCCCGCCTCGTCTGAAGAGGAAATGGAAGACCAGGACCACGACGATGGCCCCGACCAGGGCGACCATGAGACTGTAGAGATTGAGGCCGGTCACGCCGGTATGGCCGAAGAAACTGAATATCCAGCCGCCGACGATCGCGCCGATCACGCCTAGCACGATATCCATGATCAGCCCGGAGCCGGTCTTGTTGACGATCTTGCTGGCGATGAATCCGGCGACGAGGCCCAGAATGAGCCAAGAGATAATTCCCATTTGGCATCTCCTTTGCGACGCGTGCCGTGGGCCTTGATTCGCCCATCTGCGTCAGAAGCGATTGTCACGCAAAAAGCATGGCCGTTAAGACACGCTTGCGTTACCCGACCAGCCGCACCGTCGCCTGGAGTTCGATGTCGGCGGCCGAGCAGCCGATCAGGAGGTCGTAGCTCCCGGCCTCCACTCTCCACGCGCCCGCCTCGACGTCCCAGTAGGAGAAGTCGCGGGCCGTCAGGGTAAGCTTCACCCGCCGTAGCTCACCTGGCGCCAGGGCGACCTTGGCGAAGCCCTTCAGTTCCTTGACCGGCCGCTCGACCGAGGGACCGCGCGGGCGGACATAGAGCTGCGCCGTCTCCGCGCCGGACCGCTGGCCGACATTGGCCAGGGTGAAGGCGACCTCGACGTCCTCGCCGGCCGCGGCTTCCTCGGGCGCGGCGAGGTCCGAATAGGCAAAGCGCGTGTAGGTGAGGCCGTGGCCGAACGGGAACATCGCCGAGGCCGGCGCGCGGTCGAAATGCCGGTAGCCGACGAACAGGCCCTCGCCGTAGACGACCTTTTCATCCCCCGGATACCAGCCGTGGGCCGGGGTGTCCTCGATCCGCCGCGGGAAGGTCACCGGCAGACGGCCGGAGGGTTCGGCCCGGCCGAAGAGGATGCGCGCGGCCGCGTCCGGCCCTTCCTCGCCGCCGAGCCAGGCCTCCAGGACAGCCGGCGCGTGATCGATCCACGGCAGAGCGTAGGGCGCGCCACCCACGAGCACGATGGCGGTCCTCGGATTGGCCGCCAGCACGGCCTCGACCAAGGCGTTCTGGTCGCCGGGAAGCTCGAGATCGGCGCGGTCGTAGCCCTCGCCTTCGCTGATCGAGGCCGCGCCGATGACCACTATGGCCGCGTCGCAGCGCGCCGCCATTTCCGCCGCCGCCTCGATCGACCCGGTAGGCTGGCGCAGGCCGATGGCGACATATTCCCAGGTGATGCCGGCGGTCTTCTCTGGCCGGATATACTCGACGACGATCGAGTAGCCGCGACCGGCGACCAGATCGACGGCGGCGATGCGCCGGGGCGCGGGATGGCCGCCGACGTCCCAGTCGTCATAAGTCGCCGAAGTCGCCCCGTCGATCAGCACCTCTCCATCCAGCAGGACGCGGCCCGCCCCGGGCGCGCGCAGGGAAAGCTCGTGGCGGCCGTCGCGCTCGGGCCACAGCCAGCCGCTCCAGCGCAAGGCGCCCAGGCCCTCGCCCACGCGGTCCATCGAATTGGTCGACACCAGCTTGCCGATTTCGCGCTCGGCGCCAGCGTGGAAGGGCGCGGCCTCGAAACCCCGCCCGGCGAAGTATTCGACCAACAGGCCGGCGGACCCCCGCGCCTCGTCCGGACTGAACATGGCCGCCCGCGCGGCCGGCGGCACGGGCTCGTTGTCGCCGCCCTCGGCGAACACCACCTCGGTCTCGCCGGCCAGCAGCTCCTCGATCGCCTGCAGCATGGACGTGCGCCGGCCCGGGCGCACGTGCGAGGAGCCGCCGCCCTGGATGCGCCGGGCGGCCGCGTTGGGGCCGATGACCGCGACGCTGGCAAGTTCGCGCGCGTCGAACGGCAGCAGCTCGGCCTCGTTCTTGAGCAGGACGGCGCACTCCTCGGCCGCCCGCGCGGCGATCTCGCGATGGCGCTTGGAACGCAGTTCGCCGGCCGGCTTATCCTTGCCGTCGAGGACGCCGGTGCGCAGGATCAGGCGGATCAGCCGCGCCGCCGCGTCATCGACACGGCTCTCGGAAACGTCACCCGCCTTGACCGCGGCGACCAGCTTGTCGCCGAACCAGCGCGCGGGGCCGGGCATCTCCAGATCATTGCCGCCACTGGCCGCCGCCGCCGTCGAATGCACCGCGCCCCAGTCGGAGACGACAACCCCGTCATAGCCCCACTAGCCCTTGAGGATCTCCTCGAGCAGACGATGGTTCTCGGTCGCATAAGGACCATTGAGCTTGTTGTAGGAGGCCATGACCGTCCAGGGGTTCGCCGCCTTGACCACCGTCTCGAAGGCCGCGAGGTAGATCTCCCGCAGCGTGCGCTCGTCGACGCTCACGTCGACGCTCATCCGGTTCGCTTCCTGGTTGTTGGCCGCATAGTGCTTGAGCGAGGCGCCGACCCCTTCGCCCTGCAGCCCCTCGACATAGGCTGCGCCCAGCGCGCCGGCGAGATAGGGGTCCTCCGAATAGGTCTCGAAGTTGCGCCCCCACAGGGGTGTGCGGACGATATTGATGGTCGGGGCGAGCACGACCTGGTTGTCGAGCGCCAGAGCCTCGCGGGCGATCGCGGCGCCGACCTCGCGCGTCAGGTCTGGATTCCAGGTCGAGGCCATGGCCACGCCGACCGGGAACACCGTGGCCGCCTGGCCCTCGTTGGAGCGAACGCCCGTCGGCCCGTCGGTGACTCGGATCGACGGAATGTCCAGGCGCTCGACCCCGTGGAGCTGGAACGCGGCCGCGCCGGCCATCAGCGCGACCTTCTCCTCGAGCGTCAGTTCAGCCACGAGCGCCGCCACGCGCGCCTCCAGCGGCCGGGCCGGGTCGCGCCAGACCGCCGTGGCGGAGACTTCGCTGGTTGCCATGACGCGCCTCGCCGCTTCTGTGTGCCCGAACCTAAGCCGGGGCGCGCCAGGCGAGCAAGGGCGCGGGCTTGCCACGACGCGCCGCCATGGCCATAGCGGACGTCATGCCCGGAGCGCGCAAGGTCCACGTCCGCCGCGAAGAGCGCGAGGGGGGCGAGGTCGCCTTCGTCACCCTCGACGACGAGGCCCGGCTCAACGCCATGGGGGCCGAGCTTATGCAACGGTTCCTGACCGCGCTGGCGCGCCTGGCGGAGGACAAGGCGCTGCGCTGCGTGGTGCTGACCGGCGCCGGCGGGCGCGCCTTCTGCGCCGGGGCCAATCTCGCAGATCTGGCGTCGATTTCAGGTCCGCGGGACGCGGTCGGCTTCATCCGCCAGGTCCATGCCTGCTGCGAGGCCGTGCGCGCACTCCCCGTCCCGGTCATCGCGCGGATCAATGGCGCCGCCCTGGGCGCGGGGCTGGAGCTGGCCATCTCCTGCGACCTGAGCGTCGCCTCTGCCAGCGCCCGCTTCGGGATGCCGGAAGTGAGGCTCGGGGTCCCCTCGGTGGTCGAGGCGGCGCTGCTGCCCGGCCTGATCGGCTGGGGCCGGGCGCGCGAGATGCTGCTTCTGGGCGAAACCCGCGACGCCGAAGCCGCCCACGCCATGGGCCTCGTCGAAACCGTGGTCCCGCCGGACGGCCTCGACGCGGCGGTGGACACGAAGATCGCCGCCCTCCTGGCCGCCCGACCGGAGGCGGTGAAGCTGCAGAAGGCGCTGATGCGCCGCTGGGAGAACCTGCCCACGCGCGAGGCGATCGAGGCCGGCGTCGAGGCCTTCGCGGAGGCCTATCTCACCGACGAACCGGCGCGGGCCATGGAGGCATTCCGGGCCGAGCAAGAGCGGCGGAAGGGTCGTCCGGAGGGTTGAGACTCCAGCGGACGGTTCACGCGAGCATGCTTACCGTCGCTAGGTCCGAGATGAGGTCGTGATCGGACTTGGTCCACATCAAGCCTGATAGCAAGACAGCCATCGCTCGAGCGGCGCCAAGCCCTTTGACTGGACACGGTAGATGCGTCGTCGACCGTCGGTCGTCGCTTCCACCAGCTGGGCCGCCTCCAGGCGCTTGAGATTCTGGACGACGGCCGCACGCTTGATCGGCAAGCCTTGCGCCAACTCGCCTGCGGACATCGGCGCCCGCGCCGGCCGCAGGAAGATGGTCACCCGAATCAGGTGGCCAAACAGACCGAACACTCGCGGGTCAGCGCGGTGTGTCGCGCCATGCGCGCGGGACTTTGCCATGAGCAACGTTGCGCTAACACAATTGCAAGCGTCGTGCGCATGATGCTATCCGAGGATTCAAATCACCGGACCCAGGCCATGATCAACGGCGCCCACGTCATTCTCTATTCAAAAGACGCAGAAGCGGATCGCAATTTCTTCAAGACCGTACTGAACTTCCACTTTGTGGACGTCCACAACGGCTGGCTTATCTTCAAGCTTCCGCCGTCCGAACTGGCGGTGCACCCATCGGACGAAAACGACATGCACGAACTGTACTTGATGACCGACGATCTCGACGTCGAGGTGGCGGCGCTCAAGCGGAGCGGGGTCTCCTTCGAGGAGACAACGCAACAGGCATGGGGTCGGATAACGCGCCTAAATCTGCCGGGCGGGGGGCGCCCTCGCACTTTACGAGCCGCGCTACGAGCGTCCCTAAACGGCGCGGCGGATTTTTTGAAATCGTGACCCTCATGTCGCCGATCCCCGCCGCCGGTCCATCTCGCTGTAGGCGGCGGCGAGGTTGTCGCAGGCGGCGCGCAGAACCGCGCCCTGGGCGTCGGCCAGGCGCTCGCCGGTTTCGCGCTCGACCACGGCGCGCCAGGCGGCCGGCCGACCGAGGGCGACGTCGGCCTCGACGAGCGCCGCTAGCAGGCGCGCGCTCGCCGCGCCGGTCAGAGCCAGTACCGCACCGACCCGCGCCGCCGCCCGCTGGCGAATGTCGGCGGCGGCGCCGTCCGTGAACGAAGCATCGATCCGCTCGGCGTAGCGCGCGACCCCGCTGGGCAGGGCGTGCATGGCGCCGATATCCCGCTGCAGGCGGCGGACCGCCTCGAGCGAGGCGCGACCGGCGAGCAGCCGGTCGAACACGTCCACCCGGCGCGCGCGCAGGCCGCGTCCGGTCGTGGAGGTGAGCACCTCGACCTCGGCGTTGGAGGCCAGCGCCAGGGCGCCGTGGTCGACGCCCCAATTGGCTGGATCGCGCGCCGCCTCGCGCTCGGCCGCGCGACGCCGGGCGATGGCCAGTGGATTGGCGGGTCTGGCGCGCTTGCGCGCCATCAGCCGCACAGGCCCGGGCCGGCCAGGGGAGAGGCGTATTCGCTCGGGGCGAGCGCGTTGGTGTGATGCTTCGACATGAGCAGCATGATTGCATAATGCGATTTAAATTTCAATACGCAATTATTGCGTTCTGCCTAACGACACCATGGTCTCGCTTTGCATAATGCCCTATGCCCCGCGATCCGGTCCGCAACTACCTCAAGGCATGGCGCGAGTTCCGCGGCTTCACCCAGGCTCGCCTCGCCGAAGCCATCGGCACGACCGGCGCGGTTATCAGCCTGATCGAGGCCGGCGAGCGGCGCCTGTCGGACAAATGGGCCAACCGGATCGCCCCCGTGCTGGGCACGCGCGCCGGTTTCCTGTTCGACACTGATCCCGATTCGCTGGACACCGACATCCTCGAGATCTGGACCTCGATCCCCGAGGAGCGGCGCGATCAGGCGCGCGAGGTGCTCAAGACCTTCCGCGCGAAGTCGAGCGAGAGCTGAAGGCCGCGCTGCTAAAGCAGCCCACGGGCCTCGAAGGCGTCCGAGAACGTGGCCAGCGGCAGAACCAGCGTGAGAGGGGCGCTTTCGAGCGGTTGCGCGCCATAGCTGGCGTACCATCGGGCCGCGCGCTCGCTCTTGGCGTCGATGATGAGAAGGACGCCACCGACTTCGGAGGCGATACGCAGGCAACGAAGCGCTGCCGCGGCGATGAGCTGTCCGCCGAGTCCCTGGCCAGCGACAGCGCCGTCCACGGCGAGACGCGCGAGTCTGAAGCCGGAGACCTCGTGCCGGGCCATCCCCCTCGTGATGGGCGTTGGCACATCGGCATGAGCAACGGCCGATGGCGTGATCGTATAGAAGCCGAGGATCTTATCGGGGGCGGCGTCGGCCACCGCGCAGAAGGTCTTGGCCACATTCCGCTCATGGCTTTGGCGGGCGAAGCGCCTCAGAAAGTCGTTCAACTCAGCGTCGCCGCAATCGAAGGACCGGCGATCATGGCTCCTGGCGATCGGCTCCTCATGCCATGACGGCGGCGTCACAGGGCGTCGGGCAAGGCCGTTATGGCGGCCCGCAGCTTTGCGTTGGGCCTGGGTGGATCTTCCAGCAGCTCGAGGACGCGCGCGAAGTCACGCCGGGGCAGCTGGACGACCTCGGCCGCGGCGATCACCGCCTCCGCCTCGCGCAGGGCCGTCTGGGTTACGAAGCCGGTCAGGTCGGCATTACGCAGCGCCGCGGCGCGGACGAGCTTGGCCTTTGCCTCGGGCGTCACCCTCAGGTTCATTCGCTTGTTGTCATCGACGGCGGCTCGGGGCATGGCGTTATCCGTTGTTCTGTGTACCGTTTCAAAGCGTACATGCTATCGCCCGTTTCATCAATGCCCTGCGCCTGGCGGCTTCAAAGCGCCCTACCCCAACGCCCCGGCCAGTCCGAGGCCGGCCGCGGCGGCCAGCAGCCACAGCGGATTGAGCTTGCTGGCAAAGGCCGCGACCGCGACCGCCGCGGTCACCGCGAACAGGCGCCATTGCCGGTCGGCGCCCTGGGCGAGCAGCCAGGCGCTCGACACCACCAGGCCAACGGTCACCGGCGCCAGGCCCGCGCCCAGGGCCGCGCGCCAGCGGGTGGCGCGATAGCGCTCCCACGCCCCGGCGGCGAAATAGGTGAGGAAACACGAGGGCGCGCACATGGCGAGGGTGGCGACAAGCGCGCCGGCGATCCCGGCCGCCTTCCAGCCGACCAGGGTCGAGATCATCACATTGGGCCCAGGCGCCGCCTGGGCGATGGCGAAGAGGTTGGCGAACTGCGCGTCGCTCATCCAGTGATGCAGGCTGACCGACTGGCGGTGGATCTCGGGCACCACGGCATTGGCGCCGCCGAAGGCCACGAGGGAGAGGACCGCGAACTGGCCGGCCACGTCGCCGAGGCTGGCGGTCTTCATGGCCGCGTCCTCCAGGCGGCGGCGATGCTCAAGGGGGTGAGCGCCAGCAGCACCCAGACGAGCGGCAGATGTATCAGGCCAACGCCGGCGAAGGCCAGGGCGATGAATGGGGCGGCCGAGAGCGGGCGCGCGCGCACGATCGGCAGCGCCATCTTCGCCGCCGTCGCCGCCACCAGGCCGCAGGCCGCCGCGCCAAGGCCGGCGATCATCGCCGGGATCCGGCCGCTCTCTCCGTAGCGGCCGTAGAGGCTGGCCAGCGCCAGGACGATGGCCACCGGCGCGGCCAAGAGGCCGGTGACGGCGGCCAAAGCGCCGGAAGGTCCGGCGAAGCGCGCGCCGACGACGATGGAGACGTTGACGACATTAGGTCCTGGCAGGGTCTGACACAGGGCAAGGGTCTCGTTGAATTGGACTTCGTCCAGCCAGCCGCGCCGCTCGACCAGCATGCGGCGGGCGAAAGGCAGCACGCCACCGAAGCCCGACAGCCCCACCGACAGGAAGGCGAGGAAAAGCGCGCCGGCCCCTGGCGATTCGTCGCGGATGGCGAGGTCAGATTGCATATAGCAATTTGCTCTTGCCATGTAGATTGCAATATGCGATGCTCAACTCATGACCTCCCAACTGAATGCAAGCGCCGCCGAACTGACCGAAGCGTGCGTCGAACGGTTCGAGGCCGGCGGGCGGGTTGCCGAACTCGAACTGCGGACGCTCGCCAGCCTCGCGGCCGCGATCGGCCGGAGCGTCGGCGAATGGCGCGCACTCACCGCGCAGCTGGAACTCGCCCGCGCCCTCGACGTCCCCCGCGCCGCCGCGCTGATCCTGGAAACGGTGTTCGACGAAGTGCTGGCGCCGGCCGCGTGGCGTGTCCTCGCCGACCTGATGGACCAGACATGAGCGAGGCGCCCTATCGCGCCATCGGCGGCATGGTGGTCGCCGACCACGGTCCGATCGCCCTGCGCCAGGCCCGCGACCTGGCGGCGTCTTACGCCCGCGACGCGAACGGCGGCGGCGGCTGGTCGGCGCGCTGCGCCGCCCGCGCGGAGGCCCTGGCCATGGCGATCAATGACGCGAGCAACTGGCGCCGCGCGGCCGGCTGGGCCGACCCCGACGAGGCCGACCGCCGCAAGTCCTCCGGACTCTGAATCGCATCCCTGACCGCGAGGATCAGGGACCGACCTCACGCGCCAACCGTCTCGACCTGGGGCGAAGCGGAGAATTCGCGGGCGCCCTCGAGGGCATCCATCCGCGTCAACAGGGCGCGCGCGCCTTCCGGTCCGCGTTCGGCGACGAGCCGCGTCTCCAACTGGGTTCGCGCGCGCTCGGCGGCGAGGTCGCGCTGCGTGCGGCCGTGCCACTCCACCATCCGCTCCCAGATCGGATCGAGGATCTCCGCGCCGCTCTTCGTCCCGCCGCCGGCCACGCGCCAGGTGAACGAGCGCATCTCGGAGATCAGCACCCGCAGGTAGGCCACATGGATGGACTCGTCGGTGCGGATGCGCTCGACCAGATCGGCGGCGAGGTCGGCCTCGGCCCGGCGGCCGGCGAACAGCGTCGGATCGCGGAACAGCCGCTGGCACAGGTCGAAGAAGGACTCGGCCCTGACCTCGATCATCAGCACGTTCATCATGAACTTGACGAACTGTTCGACGCCCTCGGGCAGGTCGGGCATCTCGCGGCCCTCGACTTCGCGGGCGATGCTGTCCGGCGCGCTCGCCAGCGGCCAGGCGCCCTTGCCGAAGGCTAGATCGCGGGCGGCGAACCACATGGCGTCGTGCGCCCCCTCGCCTGGCGCCGCCGGATCGCCGCCTTCGTCCGCGCCGTGGGCGTAGAGCAGGCCCTTGTTGACGTGGCCGACCGCGGTCTCGGTCAGGTCCTCGACGACGATCTTCGACAGATCGGGGGCCTGGAAGTCGCACAGGCGCTGGCCGCGCGCCTCGATGATGCCGGTGACGGTCAGGCTGTCCCAGAAGGTCTGGCCGAGGCCTTCGCCGATGAGCAGTTTCTGCTGCTCGAAATTGGGAAAGCCGGGACGCTCCATGAGAGCGACGCTGGCGTCGATGACCGGCCAGCCACGCGCCTCGAGCGCAGCCGCCCAGGCCCTGACCGCCGGCCAGCGCACCAGGGTGCGCGGCGAAACGTAGGACCCGTCAGCAACGAAGCCGCCGTGCAGGCGGTAGCCGGCCTCCTCGTGCGGGCGCGCATAGGGGTGGCTTGTCAACAGGTCTTCACGGCTGTAGCGCAAGGGAGCGTGCATGGTCGGGGTTCCTCCGGTCATCAACTTATCAGCGATAAGGCGGGCGGGAAGACCCCGCGCCGCAAGAAAGCTGAATGGGGGGAATTCATGAGGCCGGCCGGCCTGTTCGCTCTCGCCTTCGCCTGTCCGACCCTGGCCTTGGCGGCCGGTGATGCGCAGGACCGCCTCGACGCCCGCGCCGAGGCCTGCATCACCGCCGGCGCGCCCGCCGTAGTCAAGGCCAACGCGGACCTTTCATCCGCGGTCGAGTTCCTGACCAACGACCTCTGCGCGCGCGATATCGAGGTGGCGCAAAAGTACGGTCTTAATCGCCGGCTGCTCGAGTCGCAGATCGAAAACCAGAAGAACATTGTGGAATCCGCCCGCCAATTGTCCGTGGGAGTACCGCGCCGTCCGTTGGTCAGGCCTGTCCGGGCCCCGCCTGCGGCATCGGCCGCGACGCCGGTGAGCGCCGCCGCGCCAGACGCCGCCGCCAACGCCGCCGCCGCCGCCGCCGCCGCCG
>JBOHLC010000040.1:0-1891 GCA_050729395.1 Caulobacteraceae bacterium | reverse complement strand
TTCCTGGCTCCGGCGAAGTCGAGATCGCCGCTGGCCAGGGCCTCGGCCAGGGTCTCCTGGGCGTCGGCCAGGGTAGGCGCCAGCTG
Source organism: Caulobacteraceae bacterium (assembly GCA_050729395.1). GTDB lineage: Bacteria > Pseudomonadota > Alphaproteobacteria > Caulobacterales > Caulobacteraceae > Acaudatibacter. The sequence goes on along the minus strand of JBOHLC010000040.1, from coordinate 1,805 downwards.
GACGGCCTTCTGCGCCGCCGCGACCGCCGCCGCGTAGGTGGCGCGGAGCTTGTCCGGCCCCACGAACTGGTCGCCGAGGACGACCAGAACGCGCGCGCGGGCGGCGTAGGCGGCGGCGTAACCCGGATCGGCGGCGATGGCCTGGTCGAACTTCGCCAGGGCGTCGCGATAGGTCGATTCGACGCCGCCCTGGTCGAACAGGCGCTTGCCCTGGAGATAGGCGTCATAGGCGGGGGCATTGGCCGCGTTGCCGACGCTCAGGGCGGCGATGTCGCCGCCGAGAAGCTGGACCTTCAGCGCGTCGGCGACCGCCTCGGCGATGCCGCTCTGGACGGCGAAGATGTCCTTCATGTCGCGGTCGTAGGTCTGGCTCCAGCGCTCGAAGCCGGTCGCCGTGTCGACCAGCTGGGCCGCCACCCTCACCTCCTGGCCTTCGCGCCGCACGCTGCCGTCGAGCAGATAGGCGACGCCGAGCTTCTGGCCGATGGTGTGGCTGTCGGCCTGGTCCGCCCTGAATTGGAACGAGGAGGTGCGGGCGACGACCTGCAGCTTGCCCAGGCGCGCCAGGGCATTGATCAACTCGTCCGACAGGCCATAGGCGAAATAGTTCTGGGCCGGATCGCCGGAGAGGTTGGCGAAGGGCAGCACCGCGATAGTCCTTGCCGAAGGCGCCGGGGCGAGGCGCCCGGGGCGCGACAGCCACCAGGCCGCCAGGGCCGCTGGCGCGGCGACGGCCCCGCCCAGGAGAAGCGCTCGCCGGCCGAGACGCGGACCGCGCCCGGGCGAGGGCGACGGCGGCGAGGGCGCGGCGCGGATCGGCGGCTCGGCCCCGGCCACGCGTTCGACCGACTGGACCAGCCGCCCGAACTCGGGCGCGCCGGCGTCACCCCTCCAGGTCGACAGGTCGACGACTTGATACTGGCCGAAGCCGAGGGGCGCCGGCGTCTTGTCGAGGCGCACGGGAATGAGCCGCCCCAGATCGCGGGCCAGCGCGGCCTCGTCGCGCACCCAGTCCGAGTCCACCGAGGCAGCCGACCAGGCGACCACCACTGCCTCGGCCGCGCGCAGTTCGGCCTCGATCTCGCGCGCATAGGCCGCGCCACCGGCGATGTGCCGATCCCACCACACCACATAGCCGAGGCCGGCCAGGGCGGAGACCATCGTCTCCACCTGGGGCTGGTCGGCCCTGGCGTAGCTGATGAACACGCGCCGGCCGACGGCCGCCGCTCCCGACTCCATGATGGGGCACCCCGCTGACGGTCCGTCCTAGCACATTCCCAGGGCCCCCTCCCATGGGAGAAGGGGGGTCGGGGCTAGTCGCCGCCGACGGCGGCGACGCCCGGCGGGCAAGGGCCGACCCAGTGCGCCTCTGTGTGGGCGCGCAGGGTTATCGGCGGGCGGCCGGGGAATTTCATCGTGCTGACGCTGTCCATCGAATAGTGGCTGACGAAGTCGCCCCGCGCCACCGCGTGCCAGCTTCCCGATATCCCATGGGGGCCGGCGCACGCGCCGTCGCCGACGATGTCTCCGGTCAGGCCGCGCTTGAAGGTGACGTGGCAGAACCGGGCGAACTCGCCGTTCAGATTAGGCGTCTCGGCTCGCGCGCAGGTGCGGTGGATGTGCGCGACACCGTCATTGCCGGCGATGGTCACCTGCCAATAGCCCGCCCGGCTGCGCGGCAGATTGAGCTGGGCCGCGGCGGCATGGGCGGCGGCGCCTGTCCCGATCAGGGCGATGGCCGTCATCGCGGCCCAACTGTTCAGCTTCATCGAAGCCTCCATGCGCCAAAGCAAGGAGCGTAACAG
>JBOHLC010000039.1:0-1817 GCA_050729395.1 Caulobacteraceae bacterium | reverse complement strand
GCGCCTGGCGGCGCGCGAGGCGGGCATCGATCTGCGCCAGGTCGCCGGCTCGGGCCCGGCCGGGCGGATCACTCAGGAGGACCTCGACGCCTTCATCGCCAAGGGCCCCGGCCCCGCGCGCGCCACGGGTCTCGCCCGCCGCACCGAAGTCAGCGAGGTCAAGGTCGTGGGCCTGCGCCGGCGCATCGCCGAGAAGATGGCCCTGGCCAAGTCGCGCATCCCGCACATCACCATCATCGAGGAGGTGGACGTCACCGCCCTTGAGGACTTGCGCGCGGCGCTGAACAAGAAGGCGCCGGCGGAGAGGCCCAAGCTTACCGTCCTGCCGTTCCTCATCCGCGCCATCGTGCGCGCGGTGGACGAGCAGCCGAACCTCAACGCCCTCTTCGACGACGACGCCGGCGTCGTGCGCCAGCACGCCGGAGTGCACGTCGGCATCGCCACCCAGACGCCCGCCGGCCTGGTGGTTCCGGTGGTCCAGCACGCCGAGGCGCGCGACCTGTGGGACTGCGCGAGCGAGGTGGCGCGCCTGGCTGAGCGGGCGCGCGACGGGACCGCCAGCCGCGAGGAGCTTTCCGGCTCGACCATCACCATCACCTCGCTCGGACCGCTGGGGGCCATCGCCACGACGCCGGTGATCAACTATCCGGAGGTGGCCATCGTCGGGGTCAACCGCATGGCCATCCGCCCGCACTGGGACGGCGCCGGCTTCGTTCCGCGCCGGATGATGAATCTTTCCTCCAGCTTCGATCACCGGGTGATCGACGGCTGGGACGCGGCCGTGTTCGTGCAGCGGCTCAAGGAGCTGCTGGAGACGCCGGCGCTGCTCTTTATCGAAATCTAGGGACGCCTGAGGTGGACGAGATCGTCTGCAAGCTGCTGGTCGTGGGCGCGGGGCCCGGCGGCTATGTGTGCGCCATCCGCGCCGGCCAGCTAGGCGTCGACACGGTGATCGTCGAGCAGGGCAAGCTTGGTGGCAGCTGCCTCAATGTCGGCTGCATCCCGTCCAAGGCGCTGATCCACGTGGCCGAGGAATATGAGGTGCTGACCACCGCGGCGGCCGGCAAGTCCGTGTTCGGACTTTCGGCCGGCGCGCCCAGCATCGACCTGGCCAAGTCGGTGGCCTGGAAGGACGAGATCGTCCAGCGGCTCAACCATGGCGTGGGCGGCCTGCTGCGCAAGGCGCGGGTCAAGACGGTGCACGGCCAGGCGCGCTTTCACGACGGCAAGACGGTGGTGGTGGAGACCGAGACCGGCCCGGCGGTGGTCAAGGCCGAGGCCGTGGTCATCGCCGCCGGCTCGGTTCCGGTCGAGCTGCCGTTCCTGCCTTTCGGCGGCGAGGTGATCTCCTCCACCGAGGCCCTGTCGCTCGGCGAAGTTCCGGCTCGCCTGGCGGTGGTCGGCGGCGGCTATATCGGCCTCGAGCTCGGCACCGCCTTCGCCAAGCTGGGCTCCAAGGTGACCGTGGTCGAGGCCCTGCCACGCATCCTGCCGACCTATGATGCGGAGCTGACCGCGCCGGTCGCCCGACGACTGCACGAGCTGGGCGTCGAGGTGCTGACGAGCGCCAAGGCCAAGGGGGCCGAGCGCGGCGCGCTGCGCATCGAAACCGCCGAGGGCAAGGGGCGCAAGATCGCCGCCGACAAGATCCTGGTCACCGTCGGCCGCGCGCCGGCGACAGCGAGCCTGGGCCTGGAAGAGCTGGTGCTCGACATGGATGGCCGCTTCATCCGCATCGACGAGCGCTGCCAGACCTCCATGCGCGGGGTCTACGCCATCGGCGATGTCACCGGCGAGCCGATGCTGGCCCACCGCGC
>JBOHLC010000038.1:0-2010 GCA_050729395.1 Caulobacteraceae bacterium | reverse complement strand
CCAGTTCCAGGACATCAAATGCGGCTGGACCCTCGCCAACATCATGGCCGCCCTACAAGATGTGTGAATCTGCTAGCCCAAAGGGAGAGGTCGAGACGCGCTGATGAGCGCGTCCGGGTGAGGGTCTTAGGCAAACTCGTCCGTCGCCCGGATCAGGGCGTCGAGGATGCCCGGCTCGTCGAAGGCGTGGCCGGCGTCGGCGATCAGCTCCAGGCGCGCTTTCGGCCACGCCTTGGCCAGGCGCCAGGCCGAGCGGGCGGGCGTCGCAACGTCGTAGCGGCCCTGCACGATCACCCCTGGAATGCCCGCCAGCCGGCCGGCGCCCTCGATCAGCTGGTCGTCGGCCAGCCAGCTGTCGTGGGTGAAATAGTGGTTCTCGATGCGCGCGAAGGCCAGGGCATAGCGGTCCTCGCCGAACTGGGCGGCGAGCGCGTTGGGCAGCAGGGTGATGGTGCCCGCCTCCCACAGGCTCCAGGCCTTGGCGGCCTCGAGCCGCGCCGCCTGGTCCTCGCCGGTGAGGCGCTTGCGGTAGGCGGCCACCAGATCGTCGCGCTCGGCCTCCGGAATCGGGGCGATGAACCGCTCCCACAGATCGGGGAACAGCCAGGCCGCGCCGCCCTGGTAGTACCAGTCGATCTCGGCCCGCGTGGCCGTGAACACACCGCGCACGATGAGGCCGCTCACCCGCTCGGGATGGGTCTCGGCATAGGCCAGCGCCAGGGTCGAGCCCCATGAGCCGCCGAACACCAGCCAGCGCTTGTGGCCGAAGCGCGCCCGCAGCCGCTCGATGTCGGCCACCAGGTCCCAGGTGGTGTTGGCCTCCAGGCCCGCGTATGGCGTAGAGCGTCCGCACCCCCGCTGATCGAACAGGGTGACGCAATAGCGCGCCGGATCGAACAGTCTCCGCTGGGTTGGCGAGCAGCCAGCGCCTGGACCGCCGTGCAGGAACACGGCCGGGGTCCCGTTTGGATCGCCGCAACGCTCGAAATACACCTTGTGGCCGTCGCCGACGTCGAGGAGCCCGCTCTCGAACGGCTCGACCGGCGGATAAAGCCCGCGCCGCGTGTAGTTCGCCGAATCCATGCCCATCGATCCTCCGAAGCCGACGCTAGAATCCCTGGCCGGATATTTCCATCGGCTTGACGATTGCTCTAGGCGCATGCGGATGGCGGATGGCGCGAGAAATATTCTGGCCGTGGTGGTCACCTACCGGCCGGAGGCGGCGCCGGTTGGGCTATTGGAGACCCTGGCCGGTCAGGCTGACGCGGTGGTGGTCGTCGACAACGGCTCGCCGAACCTTGCGGACATCGAGGCCGCCGCGCACCAGGCCGGCGCCCGCCTGATCGCCAACCCGGCCAATCTGGGCGTCGCCGCGGCGCTCAACCAGGCCGCGCGGCTGGCCCGCGACGAGGGCTTCGCCTGGCTGGCCATGTTCGACCAGGACAGCTCCGTTCCCCCGGGCGCCCTGGCCGGCCTGCTCGACCTCCGCGCCAGCCACCCGCGGCCGAACAGGATCGCCATTCTCGCCCTCGGCCACCGCGACCGCGCCACGGGCCACGGCTACTTCCGCGCCGGCGACATCCTCGAGGAGACGCCGGCCTGGCGCTCGCTGCGGACCACGATCACCTCCGGCAGCCTCGTCCGCGTTGCGGCCTTCCACGAGGTCGGCTTCTTCGACGAGAAGCTGTTCATCGACGGCGTCGACCACGACTTCTGCCTGCGCTGCCGCGCCGCCGGCTGGCTGGTCATCCAGTCGCGCGGCGAGTTCATGGACCACGCCCTGGGCGCGATCAGCCAGCGCCGGGTCCTCGGGCGCACGGTTCCACTCTCCAACCACCCGCCCGACCGGCGCTATTACATCGCCCGCAACACCCTCGAGCTCATCGTCAGGCACGTCGGCCACGACCCGGTCTGGGCGGCCCGCGCCGCCATCCATCTCGCCGTCGACAGCGCTGCCGCCGCCCTGCTGGAGCGCGACCGCGCGGCCAAGCTGGCCGCCATGCTCCAGGG
>JBOHLC010000037.1:0-4567 GCA_050729395.1 Caulobacteraceae bacterium | reverse complement strand
ACCCGCGCGGCTTCGGCCTGATGCAGCGCGATCGCGCCTTCGCCGACTATCAGGACGACGGCGCGTTCTATAATCGGCGGCCGAGCTTGTGGGTCCAGCCTGTCGGGGGCTGGGGCGCGGGCGCGGTCGACCTCGTGGAAATCCCCACCGCGTCCGAAACGGACGACAACGTCGTCGCCTTCTGGACGCCGGCGAAAAGCCCGCAGGCGGGCGACACCATGTCGCTCGCCTATCGCCTGGTCTGGTGCGACGAGGAGCCGACGCCGGTCGGGGTGGCCAAGGTCGTGGCCACCTGGTCCGGACGCGCCGGGCGTCCCGGCCAGCCCGCCACCGCCGATGCGCGCAAGTTCGTCATCGACTTTGCCGGCGGCCGGCTCAGCGAACTGGACCGCGCGAGCGGCGTGCAGCCGGTCGTGACCCTGAGCCGGGGCGCGCCGCTTTCGGAGGCCGCCTATCCGGTGGTCGGAACCCGCGCCTGGCGGCTGATGTTCGATGCCCCCATCGCGCCAGGGAACACGCTTGACTTGAGAGCGTTCCTCCGGCTCAACGGCGAGGCTCTGACCGAGACCTGGGTCGGACAGGCCCTTGCCTGAAACAGCACGACGAGGGACATCAGCCTTCAATTTGTCACAGGGCCAGGGCGTGCTGAACGCGCTGGGCTGATTTGCCCCGACACCCCGCGGTCGGGACGGTTACGGAGTGTTGTTTGTCGAGCAGTTCGGCGGCCGCCCTGGCGACGCTCCCTTCCATCGATCCGTGGCGTTCCGCGGGCGCGGAGGCGGATCTGCCGCCGGACGCGCCGCTGGCCATGCCGACCCAGTCTTTCGATTCGCCGCCCGAATGGATGCGACGGCTGCGCTGGCCGCTGGGCTGGCGGCCGGCCGCGCTGATTTTTCTGACGGCCATGGCGACCGGATTCGCCGTTTTCGCGCTCTACAAGGTGCTGAGCGTCGACACGGTCGGGCCGCTGGACTTCGTGGTCCTGGGCGTTTTCGCGCCATTGTTCGCGTGGACCGCTTTCTCCTTCGCCAGCGCCCTGGCCGGTCTCCTGGCGAGCGGCCGCGACAACCTGGGCTTACACGCGAGCTCGCCGATGCCGGCGCTGTCCACTCGCACGGCCATCCTCTCGCCGATCTACAACGAAGCGCCCGACGATCTCGCGGCGCGGCTCCAGGCCATGTGGCGCTCGCTCGAAGCCGCCGGCGCGGCCGAGAGCTTCGACATTTTCATCCTGAGCGACACAACCGAGCCGGCGATCCAGCGCGCCGAGCACGATCGCTTCGCCGCCCTGCGGCGTCGCCTGCCGGCCCAGGCGCGCGTCTACTACCGCCATCGGCCGCGCAACATCGACCGCAAGGCGGGCAATATCGCCGACTGGGTGCGGCGTTTCGGGGCCGACTATGACTTCATGGTCGTGCTCGACGCGGACAGCCTGATGGAGGGCGAGACCCTCGTCCGCCTGGCCGGGGCCATGGAGCGCCATCCGCGCGTGGGTCTGATCCAGACGGCGCCGGTGGTGATCAACCGGCACAGCCTGTTCGCCCGCACCGAACAGTTCGCCAGCCGCCTCTATGGTCCGACGCTGGCCCGCGGCCTTGCCTGGTGGTCAGGCGACCAGGGCAACTATTGGGGCCACAACGCCATCATCCGCGTCGCCGCCTTCGCCGGCGCGGCCGGTCTGCCGCACCTGCCGGGGCCACGACCCTTCGGCGGCCACATCCTGAGCCATGATTTCGTCGAGGCGGCGCTCATGCGCCGCGCCGGCTGGGAAGTGCGCCTCGCCCCGTCCCTGCGTGGCAGTTACGAGGAGAGCCCGCCCACCCTGGGCGACGCCATCGCCCGCGACCGGCGCTGGTGCCAGGGCAATCTGCAGCACCTGAAGGTCCTACGCGCGCGCGGCCTGGCCCCGATCAGCCGCCTGCATCTCATTCGCGGCGTGGCGTCGTATCTGACCGCGCCGTTGTGGCTGGCCCTGCTCGCGACCAGCGCCCTCTTGGGCCTCAAGCCCGATTGGGGCGTGGGCGATCCGGAAATCGCCGACCGCCAGCTGTCGGCGCCCGGACACGAGACGGTCTCGGTTCTCGCCGTGTTCGCCGTCTCCATGGCGTTCCTGCTGGCCCCAAAGCTCATCGCCTTCTGCGCCATGCTGACCTCGTCGGAGGACCGGCGGCGCTTCGGCGGCGCGGGGAAGGCGCTGGCCAGCATGTTGCTGGAGATCGTGCTCTCGGCCCTGCTGGCCCCGGTGCTGATGCTCAATCAGGTGTGGGCGCTGATCTCGATCCTTTCCGGCCGCGACTCCGGCTGGGCCGCGCAGCACCGCGAGGAGGACGATCTGACACTCGAGGAGGCCGCCAACCGCCATCTCGGCGACACGGCCGTGGGCGTGGCCCTGGCGGTGAGCGCGTTCGGCGTCTCGACCGACACGTTCCTGTGGATGCTGCCGGTGATCCTCGGCATGGTGTTCTGCATTCCCCTGGCGGCGCTGTCGTCGCGCCGGGACCTGGGCGAAATGGCCGCGCGCGCGGGCCTGCTGGTGACGCCCGAGGAATTCGATCCGCCGCCGGTGGTCCGCGCCTTCAACGCCTTGCGCGCTCAGCCGCCGCACGAGCTTGCGATGCCTGTGCTGACCCTCGTCCCGGCGACGGCCGCGGCCGCCTGAACGCTCAGGCCACCCGCTCGACCAGCATGGCCTTGATCTCGGCGATGGCCTTGGCCGGGTTGAGGCCCTTGGGACAGACCTGGGCGCAATTCATGATCGTGTGGCAGCGATAGAGCTTGAACGGATCCTCTAGCGCGTCCAATCGCTCGCCCGTGGCCTCGTCGCGGCTGTCGGCGAGCCAGCGCCGGGCCTGCAGCAGCGTCGCCGGCCCCAGATACTTCTCGCCGTTCCACCAGTAGCTCGGGCAGGAAGTCGAGCAGCAGGCGCAAAGGATGCACTCGTAGAGGCCGTCGAGCTTGGCCCGGTCTTCCTCGGACTGGCGCCATTCGCCCTGCGGCTGGGGCGTGGAGGTGTGCAGCCACGGTTCGATCGAGGCGTACTGGGCGTAGAAAAGCGTCAGGTCCGGCACGAGGTCCTTGACAACCGGCTGGCTGGGCAGGGGAGCGATGGAGATCTCCTTGCCCGGAATCTCGGCCCAGCCATGAGTGCAGGCCAGGGTGTTCCGGCCACCGATGTTCATTGCGCACGAACCGCACACGCCCTCGCGGCACGAGCGGCGGAACGTCAGGGTGCTGTCGACAGCGTTCTTGATGTGGATGAGCACGTCGAGCACCATCGGCCCGCAGGCGTCGACATCCACCTCATAGGTGTCCCAGGTCGGATTGCCGCCGGTCTCCGGATCGTAGCGATAGACGCGAAAAGCGCGGACGTTCTTGGCCCCCGCCGGCGCGACGTGCCGCTTGCCCTTGCCGATCCTGGAGTTCTTGGGGAGGGTCAGCTGGACCATTCAGAGGATTTCCCGCCGTTCTCTCATCAATACACCCGCGCCTTGGGCGGGAAGTAAGCCACGTCGTTGGTCATGGTGTGGCTGTGCACCGGCCGATAGTCGATGCGCACCGCGCCGCCGACGTCGTCGAACCAGGCCAGGGTGTGCTTCATCCAATTGAGGTCATCGCGCTCGGGGAAGTCCTCGCGGGCGTGGGCGCCGCGGCTCTCCGTGCGGTTGGCCGCGCCGGCGACGGTGACGATGGCCTGGGCGATCAGGTTCTCGAACTCCAGGGTCTCCATCAGGTCGGAATTCCAGATGAGGCCGCGGTCGATGACGCGCAGATCGGCGCGGCGCGCGTGAACCTCGCCCAGGCGCTTCAGCCCCGATTCCAGGGTCTCGCCGGTGCGGAAGACGGCCGCGTCTTCCTGCGTCGCCGTCTGCATCTGGACGCGCAGCTCCGCGGTGGAGGCCGAGCCAGCCGCGTGGCGAAGGCGGTCGAAACGGGCCAGATGCGGATCGGTCCAGGCCGCCTTGGTCTCCGGCTGGGTCCCGCCCACCTTCAGTTCCTCGGCGCAGCGCAGGCCCGCGGCGCGGCCGAAGACGACCAGATCGATCAGCGAGTTGGAGCCGAGCCGGTTCGCCCCGTGCACCGAGACGCAGGCCGCCTCGCCCACCGCCAGCAGGCCGCCGATCACCTGGTCGGGATCACCGCCGGCGACGGTCACAGCCTCGCCGTGGAAGTTCGTCGGTATGCCGCCCATGTTGTAGTGCACGGTCGGCAGGACCGGGATCGGCTGCTTGGTCACATCGACGCCGGCGAAGATCCTGGCCGTCTCGGAGATGCCCGGCAGACGCTCGTGCAGCAGCTTGGGATCGAGATGGTCGAGGTGCAGGAAGATGTGATCCTTCTTCGGACCGACGCCGCGGCCCTCGCGGATCTCGATGGTCATGGCCCGGCTGACCATGTCGCGCGGCGCGAGATCTTTCACCGACGGCGTGTAGCGCTCCATGAACCGCTCGCCCTCGGAGTTGGTCAGATAGCCGCCCTCCCCGCGCGCGCCTTCGGTGATCAGGCAGCCCGCGGGAAAAATGCCGGTCGGGTGAAACTGGACAAATTCCATGTCCTGGCAGGGCAGGCC
>JBOHLC010000036.1:0-5876 GCA_050729395.1 Caulobacteraceae bacterium | reverse complement strand
GAGGCGATGAAGAAGGTCGGCAACGAGGGCGTGATCACGGTCGAAGAGGCGAAGAGCCTGGAGACCGAGCTCGATGTGGTCGAGGGCATGCAGTTCGATCGCGGCTACATCTCGCCCTACTTCATCACCAACGCCGACAAGATGCGGACGGAGATGGAGGATCCCTACATTCTCATCTACGAGAAGAAGCTGTCGGGCCTGCAGGAACTGCTGCCGCTGCTCGAGGCGGTGGTGCAGACCGGTAAGCCGCTGCTGATCGTGGCCGAGGACGTCGAAGGTGAGGCGCTGGCCACGCTCGTGGTCAACAAGCTGCGCGGCGGCCTCAAAGTCGCAGCAGTGAAGGCGCCGGGTTTCGGCGATCGCCGCAAGGCCATGCTCGAGGACATCGCCATCCTGACCGGCGGCCAGGTGATCAGCGAGGACCTCGGCATCAAGCTCGAGAACGTCACCCTCGACATGCTGGGCAAGGCCAAGAAGGTCTCGATCACCAAGGACGACACCACCATCGTCGACGGCGCCGGCGCCAAGGCCGACATCGAGGGCCGCATCGCCCAGATCAAGCGCCAGATCGAGGACACCACCTCCGACTACGACAAGGAAAAGCTGCAGGAGCGCCTGGCCAAGCTGGCCGGCGGCGTGGCCATCATCAAGGTCGGCGGCTCGACCGAGGTCGAAGTCAAGGAACGCAAGGACCGCGTCGACGATGCGCTGCACGCCACCCGCGCGGCCGTCGAGGAAGGCATCGTCGCCGGCGGCGGCGTCGCCCTGCTCAACGCCTCCAAGGCGCTCAAGGGCGTCAAGGGCCTGAACGCCGACGAAGACGCCGGCATCGCCATCGTCCGCCGCGCGCTGCAGGCCCCGATCCGCCAGATCGCCGAGAACGCCGGCGTGGAAGGCTCGATCGTGGTCGGCAAGGTGCTCGACCACAAGTCGGCCGCCTACGGCTTCGACGCCCAGAAGGAAGAATATGTCGACCTGATCGCGGCCGGCATCGTCGATCCGACCAAGGTGGTCCGCACCGCCCTCCAGGGCGCCGCGTCGGTGGCCGGCCTGATGATCGCCACCGAAGCGGCCGTGGCCGAGGCGCCCAAGAAACCCTCCGCCGGCGCCCCGCACATGGGCGGCGGCGGCATGGGCGACATGGACTTCTAAGAAAGGTCTCCATGACGCGAGCCCGCGATCTGGCCGCCCTGCGCCATCACCTCGGCGACCTGCAATGGAAGTCGCGGACCCTGCCGGGCTACGGCCACGCCGTCATGGGCCGGGAGATAGCCAGGCTCACGGACGAGATCGCCGGCCTCGAGATCGAAATGGCGAGGCCACGAAGGACCGCGACCCCCGCGGCTTAGTGAACGCGAAGTTCGCCGTCCACCAGGCGCCATTCGGACGGCCGGATCAGACGTCGATGGGCGATGCGCACCGAGTGCAGCGCGCCTTCCAGGTCTCGCCGCCAATGATCGAGGAAGCCGCGTAGCGTGGGAAAGGCGGGCGCGAGGTCGTAGTCTTGCCAGACGAACAGCTGCAGCAGCGCTGGATGGTCCGGCAGGCGGTAGTGGATCTCGGCGGTGGTCAGCCCATAGCCTTGCATCTGCAGCTGGAAGTCGCGGCTGACCATGACTCGCCTCCAGCGCCTGTTGTCGTCAGAGTCGGGCCCGAAGGGAAGTCGCCCGGAATGAACCCGGAATGAAGGGACAGGAGCAACGTTCACCTTGCGCCCGTAAGCGCGCCATCCTCGCCCCCGACGTCGACCTGATCTCCCCCTGCGAAGCGGGGGGAGGGGACCGCGAAGCGGTGAGGGGGGCGGAAGCCGCGCGCCGGCGCTTCCGGCGGCCCTCCGCTGCTTCGCTAGTTACGGGAACACAATACTTAGCTCACACCGCCCGGCCGCGACGGTCCCCGTAGCTCCTGCAACTGGCGTCGGCGGCAGCGGCCAACCAGGTCTCTCAGTCATCACCGCGCGGGGGCGGGGGAAGCGGGACGGGTACGACGGCGTCCTCATCCACGTATGCCGTCACGGGCGTGCCTTTGGGGTAGACCATGTTGTGGCCGCGGATAATCAGACCCGGCAGCCCGAGAAACACCACGCCAACGATCATGTTGGTCGTCCCGCTCTTGCCCTCGCCGCCTTTGTTCGCGCGCAGGTGGACGTGCACGGGACCGATCTTGAGGTAGTTGATGCGCAGGGTGAGGCGCCCGCTCTTGCCGAGCATCCCGGACTTCTCCGCCTGGGTCACTTCGCCCCGGCCACTGTACCCGGCCGGGATCGTGGCGCCGTCAGGCAGGGTAATCTCGTCGTCGGAGGTCACCTCGAATGTGTCGCCCTCCGTATTAGCCGAAGACGACAGTTTCTCCGCCAGACGCAGATGGACTTCCGTGCCCTCCGGAATCCTCATGCTCGAGGGCGCCCTTGCGGCGGGGAGGATGGGCTGTGCGGGTGCGGGCGGCGCTGGCGCCGCACTGCTCGGGCTGCGGATCTGATCGAGGGTCACCTGCGCGCCCGTGGCGCTGGCCAACGCCAGCACGGCGCACGCGGAAACGAGCCCGAACAAATGCTTCTTGCGACTGGCGCGCATACGCCGTCCCTCCCCCAGAACAACCCGCGGCGACCCTGACGCGTCGCTGCGGTCTTGACCATGGGCGGGCTTGTCACTGGGCTGATATGCCGCGCCGCGCGTCTTTCAGCCGGCGGGGGGGCTCAATCCGGAAACCGGATATTGCCCCTCGCGCCGCCAGGGTCCCCTTTCTGGCGACGTCCCTACGGCCGCTTGCGACGCCTAGCGGATTCTCGGAGGGTCAGCTTTTGGACGGGGCGGAGACGGGCCCACGGCTAAGGCATTGTCGTTCGGCTAGTTTAAACCTCTACGGTCCCTACAGAAATTGAACCTCAATGACTTCGATTGGCGGCATGCGACACTTGCCGGCGTGCCCGCTAAGGTCGTAGAAATTGGGGATCATTGGCTACCACGCTGACAGACCAATGGCGGATGTTCGACATTGTGTGTGCGCTCAGTACTGCGCTTCCCCTGCGGCGGGACCACACAACTTCTTCTCTATTCCTCCCGGATCAAATTTTTGGAGCGCAATAAATTCTCCGATCGCAGTTGCAATTGTGGCGGCGCTCCTCACGGCAATATTTGCCTTGTTGCTCAGGAACAGAGTCCAAGAGACTGTCGAAGACCTCGCGCAAACCAGAGCACTCGAAGGGCAACCTGAGCCGGAGCCAACGCCACCACAGGCGGAGCCGGCCGGGGTCATTGAGCCAGAGGAAGCGACACAGTTTCAGGCAGCTTCCGAGATTATAAACGGGGTAAAGACGTACATCGACCAAGCTGCAGACAATGCACGTGACGGTAGGAACAGACGAAAATACAATAATTTTCAACGATATGACTACGTTCCGCTGGTAAAAGCCCTGATTTCGGATCGTAATATTGATGACGAGCTCGGGAATAGAATAATTGACGCGTTGGAGCAATGGCGACGGTACAGGACCGGCAGAGTTCCCGTACCACGCGAGTTATTTGAGACCTTGAAGCAGGTTCAAGCGCAAATTGAGGGATCTCGGACTACCCGCTAGGAGCACTTACTCTTTGGCGCCGCTAACCTCACCCCGAATGAAGGGACACGAATGAAGGGACGGCCCGCCCTCACGCCCCTGTGCCCCACCCCGCCCCCGCGCTAACCTCCCCCCCGGTGCCCGAAGCCGACGACACCATCGCCGCCTACACCCAAGGCGCCGCCGAGTTCGCGGCGCGCTTCGAGAGTCTCACCGCCGCCGATCTGTGGGCCCCGGTCGCCGAGTTCATCCCCGCCGCCGGCAAGCGCCTGGGCCTCGATGTCGGCGCCGGCGTCGGCCGCGACGCGGCCTGGCTGGCGTCCCTCGGCCTGGAGATGGTGGCCGTCGAACCCTCGGCCGGCCTGCGCGCTATAGGCCAGGCCCGGCGCCCCACCATCCGCTGGCTCGACGATCGCCTGCCCGAACTCTCCAGAGCCCATCGCCTCGGCGCCGGTTTCGACCTCACATCTGGACGTTGAGGATCACCTCGGTCGCCCTGCGCGCTCCGTCCTGCTTGTAGGCGAGCTCGAAGCGGTTGACGCCACGCACGAAATGTTTCGCCAGCGCCTTGGTCTTGACCTCGGCGACGCCGCTCGTCGATCCGTCCCTCGCGCCGCCAGGGTCTCCTTTCCGGCGACGACCCTGCGGCCACTCAGGACTCTCGCGACGACTATTGCTGGCGCTTCGCCGCGGTGTCCGGGCGAACGCCCGCCTCGATAGGCGCGGGGTAGACTGCCGCTCCTCACGATGAAGCGCGGACGGTTGCAACTATCTTTGCCGCCGTGGGGCCCGGAAGACTTGTAATCGGGCGCGGCGGAGCCATTTGCGGGACTGGCGCTGGCACTCGCTCATCTGGACTGCCAAGCTTAGCCTTAAACCTGCGCGCTCAACCTCGATCGGAGTTCCCGAACATGACCTTTCGTCCTCTGGCCGACCGCGTGGCCATCCGGCGCGTGGATGAAGAAGCCAGGAGCAAGGGCGGGATCATCATCCCCGACTCCGCCCGGGAGAAGCCGCAGGAAGGCGAAGTGATCGCCATCGGACCAGGCGCCTGGGACGAGGACGGCAAGCGCATCCCGTTGGACGTCAAGGTCGGCGACCGCGTGCTGTTCGGCAAGTGGTCGGGCAGCGAAGTGAAGATCGACGGCGAGGATCTCCTGATCATGAAGCAGAGCGATATCCTCGGGATCGTCGAACACGTCGAGCCGCTGGCGAAAGCCGCCTAGGCGGACCCCCACACTCACCCCAATCGAAAGAACCGAGCCCACATGGCCGCCAAGCAAGTCTACTTCTCCTCCGACGCGCGCGATCGCATGCTGCGCGGCGTCAACATCCTCGCCAATGCGGTGAAGGTCACCCTGGGCCCCAAGGGCCGCAACGTCGTGATCGAGAAATCCTACGGCGCGCCGCGCACCACCAAGGATGGCGTCACCGTCGCCAAGGAGATCGAACTCGAGGACAGACTTGAGAACCTCGGCGCGCAACTCCTCCGCGAGGTCGCTTCCAAAACGAGCGACAAGGCCGGCGACGGCACGACCACGGCCACCGTCCTGGCCCAGGCCATCGTCGTCGAAGGGCTCAAGTCCGTGGCCGCCGGCATGAACCCGATGGATCTCCGCCGCGGCGTCGACAAGGCCGTGGTGGCGGCGGTGGCCAGCGTCAAGGCCGCCTCGCGCAAGGTCACCACCAATGACGAGATCGCCCAGGTCGGCGCCGTCTCCGCCAATGGCGACAAGGAAATCGGCGACATGATCGCCAAGGCCATGAAGAAGGTGGGCAACGAAGGCGTGATCACCGTCGAGGAGGCCAAGACGCTGGAGAGCGAGCTCGAGGTGGTCGACGGCATGCAGTTCGACCGCGGCTACCTCTCGCCCTACTTCGTCACCAACGCCGACAAGATGGAGGTCGACCTGGAGGATCCGCTGATCCTCTTGTCCGAGAAGAAACTCTCCTCGCTCCAGACCCTCCTTCCCCTGCTCGAAGCGGTGGTGCAGTCGGCCCGTCCGTTGCTGATCGTGGCCGAGGACATCGACGGCGAAGCCCTCGCCACCCTGGTGGTCAACAAGCTCCGCGGCGGCCTCAAGGTCGCCGCCGTCAAGGCGCCGGGCTTCGGCGATCGGCGCAAGGCCATGCTCGAGGACCTCGCCATCGTCACCGGCGGCCAGGTCATCTCCGAAGACCTCGGCATCAAGCTGGAAACGGTAACGCTCGAAATGCTCGGCAAGGCGAAGAAGGTCCGCATCACCAAGGACGATACGACCATCATCGACGGCGCCGGCAAGAAGAAGGAAATCGACAGCCGTATCGCCCAGCTCAAGGC
>JBOHLC010000035.1:0-26721 GCA_050729395.1 Caulobacteraceae bacterium | reverse complement strand
AAGGAGTACCCTGTATTCAACTTCGCCGCGCGGCTAGAGGAATTGGACTCACATGATCACAACACAAGCGACCATGCAGCTCAGCGCTGCGGATCAGGCGGCGCTGGCAGGCATCCTTGGATGTGGTGAAGCTGAGATTGAGGCCACATTGTCTCGTTTCGCGTCGGCCGCGCTCCGCGAGTACGTGGAGATGTTTCTCGGCAAGGGCGTATTCACGCGGGGCAGCGACCTGCTTGAATTCAGGTTGCGTCTCCTCACCGAGCACGCCTTCGCAAATACCATCCCCGACGAAGCCCGCGTCTCGCAGCTTTTCCAGACGTCGCCACAGGCCAGCCGAACTATGATCCGGTCATTGGTGTCGAAATACCAATACCAGCTGCAGGATGCGGTGTTCGCTTCGCTCCGCGCCATTCTCCAAAGCGCGAAGCAGGAAGAGCAGGGGGCGGATTGGACCTTCACGACGAACAGCCTCAACCTCGTTGAATTGCTCAACCAACGCCTCGCCGCCAAGGACGGGTCGCAGCGACGAGTCAGGAAGCAAAAGGACAGTGTGTCTACGTTTGAGATCGCGCCGGCCTCTTATGATATTCTGCGTACTGAATTTAAGCTCGATGAACAGTAGAAATGGGCGACCTTCTGTCAGCGGCTAGCTTACTGCTGGCGGTCTTGGCCGCGCTGCTCGCGTTATGGATGCCAGAGTTGGATCGAGCGATCTCGGCCGTCATTCCCCCGCAAAAGGCGAACGCTCAGCTCCCCCTCAAGCCTCTCCGTTCAGCTCTGTTCGCGAAGGCCCTCCCTCTGCTCGTAGCCGTATCAGCTTGTCTGCTTGTCTTTCTGCCGAAGACATTGGAAATCGTCGGCGGCGCCTGGGCGCATTGGCGCGACAAATCATACGCTTATGATCCGCTGCAAGCCGCGTTCGTCCTGACGCAAGCGTTCCTTCTGGCGATTGCCATTTTCGTTGTTCTGCGAGGAGTTGGAATTGCGCGAAAGATCTACAAGCGTCGTTCCTGACGTGCGAGGCGCGCCAGAGCGAAAGCCGGCGCTGGTTGGATGAAAGCGCGGCAGTCGTAACGACTATTGCTGGGGCGAGTGCATGAATCGCTACTTCTCGATCGAGGGAGGAGAGTCAGATTTCCCGCGCCGCTCCTTCGCGAGACTCGACCAAACCGAACCAACTGATCTCACAGAAGCGTCTAAGGC
Organism: Caulobacteraceae bacterium; assembly: GCA_050729395.1. GTDB lineage: Bacteria > Pseudomonadota > Alphaproteobacteria > Caulobacterales > Caulobacteraceae > Acaudatibacter. The sequence continues at coordinate 25,518 of JBOHLC010000035.1, read as the reverse complement.
GGTGTTCGCCTTCGAAGCGGTCGATGCTGATTGGTCCGGCTTCGGGTCGGGCCGAGCGTTCGCGTTGGATGACCCGGACAGCATATTGGCCTGGCAGCGGCGTCTGTGGTCCGACTCGTTTGGTACGTCGTCGCGCCCCCCTCGCATGCTCGAAGATCCTTTCGACGATGTGCCGCTCTACCGCTTGGAAATCACCGTTAGCCGGGTCGATTCTCTGTTCAATCAGCTGGTCGCGCTCGGAGATGACTGGGTTGAAATCGAGCTCGACCGTTACGGCTCGGGAGTTGAGGTCGACGTCTTCGCAGGCCTCTTCTTTGCTCCCACGGTGGCACGCCTGGTGGGCGGCCCGACGCCAACGCCTTTGGCGGGAGCTCTATCGGCTGCGTTTGACATGGACTCCTGGCCGGACGCTTCGAGCGATGAGATCGAGCGATCGCTAAAGCCCGCCTGCACGATTGACCAGCTGGCGGTGTTCGATGTGGGACAGGGATCAGCGAGCGCTCTGATCTGCCCGCATGGCGCCCCCCAGCTTTGGTACGACTTAGGCTGCGGTGTGTACCGAAATGCCTCCACGCGACCGAGCTACCAACTCAAGTTTTGTGTCTGCGGCTCGGCTGCGATCGTGCTTTCGCACTGGGACTCGGATCATTGGGCCGGCGCGCGGCGGGATCTGAGGATGCTGGCGCGAACTTGGATCGCACCGCGCCAGAAGATCGGATCAACGCATAAGACGTTCGGCAGCGACATTTTAAAGAGTGGCGGCCGAATCCTGATCGTCGGACATGGCGCTGGGCCATTCGCCGCGCGGACGTCGGCCGGCCAAGAACTGTCGCTACGTCGGTGCACAGGGGTTGACCGCAACGGCTCTGGGTTGGCGCTGATTGTCGAGGATACGGCCAGCGGCCGCGGGTTCATGCTGACAGGCGACGCCAGTTACAACCACATTCCACGACCCTGGCCGACCGATATCGCCGCGTTGGTTGTCCCACATCACGGCGCCGATATGGGCGCCGCCAGCGTTCCGCCCCTCCGGCCATCAGCCCCCAAGTATGCTCGACTTCTCTACTCGTTTGGGCCTGGCAACAAGCACGGCCGGACCAGCGTCAGCCATCCTACGCATGCCGCCATGGTCGCCCATGACAGGCAAAAGTGGAATCACGGCCTTTGGACAATCGGCGGCGCAGGGCTGAGCGTGCCTGGAGCTGACGTTTTGGCCACCGCCAAGCACCCTGCCACTCATCTCGACGGCGCGATGGTCGGCTGGACGAGCGCGCCAGCCAAGTCGGTCAAAATCGCGTGTCACAGTGCTTCGGGGTGTTCAACCCCGCTCACCCAGTCGTAGCACAGCGACATGGGTCGATCGGGTCCGAATTCTTGCGTGAAGGTGCGAGGCGGGTTGAACGTAAGCGGCCGCCGGAGAGCGCTCCGCGTACGCAGAACTGGCTGCGCGCTAACCGAGCGACAGTGTACATCATCAATTAGGATGCCCGACCGGATTCAGAGACGCTTCAATACTCTCGGGTGACGCCTTTGTAGATAGACGCCGATCGCTGACGAGGATGAGATGAGCGAGTCATGGTTGGAAAGCGCCGGCGCTCTCTTGGGAGGCTTGGCGGCGAGCGTGGCCGTAGGGGTGACCATCTGGCAGTATTTCGTCGAGAAAAGCAGACGCAAGTTCGAACTCGCGAGCCGCCTTATCGGCCAACTCGAGGGCTGCGAGATGCTCGCATTCGCGGTCACATGTGTGGATTGGGGCGATGGCCTCATTCCCACACCCTCATCATGGCAGCCAATTGTCGGCTCGCCAATGATCAAACAAGACGCTGGGCTGCTTGGCGAGGCGCTCAGATTTGAGCTCTCCGACAGAGTGAGGGGTGATCCGACCGGCATGATGTATCGGCATGCGTTCGTGGCGCTGTTTAATCATCTCGAACGCGTTCAACGTCACGTCGATGAGGGCTCGATCAGGGCCAAGGACCTTCGAAGCCTGGCGTGGTTGGCGAGGGAGCTTTCGCACTGGAGCTACGCTGCGCTCGCCGAAATTGACCCAAACAGGTTCTTCATGGAGGCGGCTGAGGGTTGGTACCGAGACGGTGTTGTCAAACGCTTGATCGATGCGACCAAAGCGCTCGAGCCGCCCCCGTCGGGCCGACCAGGCTCGGACATGACAACCGGCTTTAGCTGATAGTGTACATTCAGAAAAATGCACTGAGCGACTCCGAGGCCGCGGCTTCGGGTTGGACTCGATCATTTAGCGGTACTGCCCGCCAATTGGCAGGGTGGCGTCTTGATGGGCTAGTTTCGGCTCGGGCAATTCGACGTCGGAGTATCGGCCGTGGCTGAGGTTGACCTCCGAGACCTGCATCTCATCAAGAAGGCACTGGCGATCGCCGTGCTGGCCATCGAGCGAATGCCGGGTGAATTTCAATCCACCTCCGACCAAGCGGACATGAAAGCGCTGCTCGATCGCCTAGTCACATCTGACACCGAGATGGCGCACTACGTCAGGGCCGCAAGGATTGCGGTGAGCGGCAAGCCGGATTGAGGGCGACCATGCTCGTTCGGTGTGAATCATGACACAGACACTGAGGCGGTTGGCGGGTGGACGCGCTCTGGGTTTGTCTGATGAAGAGGCCACTGGTGGCGACGACGGCCTCCCGCTCGTTTGACCCAATTTGACTCTGACCGGACACTGATGTGGTCCGCTATTCGGCCGTATCTTGGCGGCAAGTCGCCAGCCCCTGTGTCAGCTAGCCTCGAGCCGGAGTCAAAGCGGCTGATAGGGGATATCTGAGGGGTTCACGGCTACCCCCGGCAACCCGCTTGCGGCCAGAAGCCTCTCGGCGACCTGAGCCGTCGCGGCCGGCCCGGCAACGACCTCGACAATGTTGCCTGGCTCAAGCACCGACCAGGGGAGAGCGATGTAGGGCACGAACTCGGCGCTCCCCCGCATCCTGGTCTTGATGGCCCCCTTCAGCATCGAGCCGCTGCCCATCATCAAGGCTCGGACTTCGCGCTCGTTCTTGTAGGCATGGTGCTTCGAGGTGAGGGCGTGCCAGACCAACTGCTCCGCGATCAGCAGGCCGCCGAGTTCCCGCATGAACGGCCAGCCCACCGCCTTGTCACGCATCAGCTCCCGGTTCTCTTCCGCCGTCGCCAGGAAGAGGTCGGCGGCGTGCAAGATGGGCCGGCGGCTCCGCTCCAGGATCTCCTCAGGCTCGTATCGAACCCGCCCGACAAAGGAGCGATCCTCGGGCGGCTGTCCCGGCTCGGGCGGCCTTGGTGAGAACATCTCCGGCGCGAAGCCGATCGCGAACCCGCGCCCGTTGTCTCCGTAAGCACGCCACTGTCCAAGGTCGTCGCCGGCGGTGCTGAAGCAGGCGAAGAAGAAGTCGAACGCGGTCGCCATGTTCTCGTGGGAAAACAGGTCGGCGACGCACTTGAGAAATAGACCGGCGCGCCCGTCTGTGCCTTCTACGGCGGCCTCGAAGACCTCCTGTGCCCTCGCCATCCCGTGCCGCACCTCGCTCGGGTCGTTGAGGTGCCGGTAGTCGGTGAACCACATCGCCTCCGACTCGAGGATGCCCTGCAGGCCGGCCGCCGAGGTGTACTGGTAGAGGGGCTCGACGACTCGGTCTCTCTCCTCCTCCGCGTTCAGCTCCACCTGGCACCAGTCTTGGAACTGATCGAGCGCGGCCTGCAGCTCGGGCGGGTGAGGTTGGGAAGGCTCTAGACGGGTGGCCGGCTCCTCGGGTGTCTCCATCACGCCGGCCGCCCCTGCCTCAGCCCCAGCTCGCGACGACGTTGATCGGAATCGGTCGGCGTCGCAGCTGATCGACCACCGCCCACACCTCGGGCGACTCGTGGTCCTCGTCGGCGATGATCACGCCGCCGACAGCCGTGATGTCGGCCCGCGCCGTGTCCTCGCTGACATCGGTGTAGAGCGGCGCGGCGCTGACGCTGCCGTTGGGGGTCCGAAAGATGAGGTGGCGCATCGCTGATCTCCTCTGGCGTCGATGCTCAACCTGGCGGGCCAGACGGTCGGGGAGCTCGAGCGCGAGGGTCGCGAGTTGGGACCTCCGACCCGCCCTATGTTGGTCCTTGAAGACGAAGTCACAAGGCGCAGAGTCCGCCGGCGCACAACGTCTGCTTTAAGGTGCGGCGCCAATTTCTGCTCCTGGCGCAAATCTGACGCTCCAGCACTGTACGATTTCGGCTGGTCGTTGTCAGTGCAGATGGAGAGAAACGCACTGAAATGAGCGGGCTCGAGAGACGCAACTAGCTACGCCTTAGGACCAGCAAACCGTTTTGGAAGCTGGGCCAAGAGGCCGTCGCGAATCTCGTGGAAGCCGCGGTCAAGGCCGGGCGGTGTGAACATCGGGCGGTTGATCGGAGACTCCGATGCTAGTGCGCCTGACCACGCCGCTTCGATCATGGATCTGACACCGGGCTTCACTTGATCGGGCAAACGGTCCCAGCCCCTAAACCACCAAGCGCCAAGGCCGCGGAAGTTGGACGTGATTGGCTCGCCTCGCTGCCCGAGGATTGCAACAGCCATCGCCGCAGCTATCGGCATCGTCCCATCGGGCATGGAGGGACACATCAGACTACAAAACGGATCCAGCATCCCCGGGGCACGGCGCTGATTGCAATGCGCCATGAGCGCCGCTGTCGCCTGCGCCGCATGAACTTGCGGAAGCCTCAGGTTGAAGAGGGCGCTCGTGAGCGCGCGCATCTCCGGCTCTCGGTTTGGATCTGCGAGGGCAACCGCCGCGCGAAAGGCGCCTAGCACGCGCTCACGCAGATAATCTGGCACGAAGGAGGCGTCAAATGTCGCTCTGTATGCGCGCACGGCTACGTCGAACGGACCTGCCTCGATGGCCGCTTCCGCCGCTGCGACCTCAAAGTCAGTAACAACGCGGGGATTGTACGGCTCGCCGTCGAGCAGGTTTTCAAGCCCTGCGGCAGCCAGTCGCTGGCGTGTACCGTTACAAAGGGCAACCAGGCATCGCTCGAAGGCCTCGGCCTGATCGGCAGCGCCAGGGAAAAGCCGCGCCGGAACCACAACCTGAATCTGAAACTCCTCGGCAGCTAGCTTCAATTCGGGATCGTCGTCGAACGCAATCAAATAGGAAGGAGGCAGCCTCCCGCCGAAAGCGCGCTGGACAGTCGCAAGCAGCTTGGAGACATTCTCGTCACGAAGGCTGTAACCAAGAAAGAGAAGGCGCTTGCCCAAGAGGTCGGCGCGAAGCTTGATGTCGAGCGGATGATCCTCGACTTGCATGCGCGTTTCGTATGACTTTTCGCCAAATACGAGCGAAGACGGTTCATCGAGGTCGCCGTGGAATTTGACCAACAGCGGTTCCACCGAACTAGCCTCGCTCAAGTCCTGAACCGCGACGATACGGCGGTATCTGCGCCCGTATTTCTGGGCGGTGAGCTCGAAGAGATTGTCCTGGTTCGTGGTGTACAGAAGGTTGGGAAGTAGGCTGACCAGCAGCCGGTGCGCCGGCGCTTTCTGTTCGTCGAGCTCGGCCACCAGGAGTCGCTGACGGAGGAAGGCGATGAAAGCCTCCACACCACGGCGTTCGGCATATAAATCCGAAATGATGGACAGGCGGGTCTCTGGCGGTTCGCCGAGTTCGGCAGCCATTTCGTGCGCGAGCTCTGCGGCCGCTACGCCGAGGTGACCGCGAGAAATTCCAGCCCCGAAAAACGGCACGAGCTTATGGGACGCCAAGAGTTCCGCCATCTCGCTGAGGATGGCGGGAGCGACGACATGGTCGCTCTCAGCGGTCGGATTATCCATCGACTGACTCCGGTGCGGCCGGGGGTCACTTGGTGTGTAACGCCGATCTAGCTTGGTTTTGCGGTCGTCAACAGCGATCGACCGCCTGCAGCCGCCGGACATCGCCCACCCTTCGGCGCGCGCCAGGCTCGATCAAGACTGCGACAATTTGAGTATTCGCCGGGCGTGGACACGCCCTTGATTTGGGTGGAAAGTTCTGACTAGAATTCGGCAGAGATCGGGGAGGCTTGATATGGCGAAACGTTCGAAATTATTTGATCTTTCGGCAGCGGTGGCGGCCCTGATTGCTCCTGCGGCAACCATCGCGACCAGCGCCAATGCGACCGCTGACGAGCCTGCTCATGATGCGGCTCTGGGCGCCCAGCCGGCGCCGAGGGTCAAAGTCGCGATCGGTGACGATCTGATGAGCTTCACCGTCAGCAACAATCCTGATGGCGTCGTGGTCGCTCAACACGAGTCGCACGCGTCTCATGCATCTCACGCTTCGCACGCGTCCCATGCCTCCGGCATGTAGCCGGCGCTAAGTGTCAGAGTTTATTGTTGAGTTTCAGAAGCGCGACCAGAGCTTGGCCGCGCTTCGCGAGGCCGCGTATCGGTTGATTGGCGATGGCAGTTGCCAGATCGAATCCACCGACGAAGGTTACGTGTGTCGGTTGGCGCCCTCTCGGTCAGCTCGCGGACCCCAGATTGATCTCAGGGGCCGGTTCCTCGATCTCGTAACCGACGAGAACCTACGCGAGCAGATCGCCGCCAAGACGGATCCGACACGAAATCTCATTCTCGCGCTCGCATTCGGCGCGTTGGCCGAACGCGCCCAGAGCGCGGAAGAAGGCTGAACAGTCGTGTCCCGGTTCACGTCGCTCGAATCCTATCAGGCGGACGCAACTGAGATTCGACTTCTGCCGCTGCGCTTCGAACGCCTTGCCGACGATCGTTTCCTGGTCGCGAACTTCCTCGGCGATCCGATCTATCTTGAAGGGAGCGAGCTGCGCCGCGTTGTCGATCTCGACCTCAAGCCGGGTGATGGCCTGTACGAGCGGGCATTCCAGAAGCAGCTGATCGCGCGAGAAGGGCAGGTCTCTCAGCTCCAGATCCTGGCCGCCCGCCTCCGCAGCCGGATGGCCTTCCTCCGCTCGCCGTCGGCGCTGCACATCTTCGTGGTCACGCTGCGGTGCGAACATTCGTGCCCCTATTGCCAGGTTTCGAGGCGGAGCGCCGATCGAGAGCGCTACGACATGTCTCTGGATACGGCGATGCGCGGGCTCGACGTGGCGTTCACCTCACCGTCGCCCACCATCAAGATCGAGTTCCAGGGCGGCGAGCCGCTGCTCAATTTCGAACTCATCCGGCAGATCACTCCCATCGCCATGGCGAGAGCCACAAAAGAGCGGAAAGCGCTCGACCTCGTCATCGCCACCAATCTCGCGCTGCTCACCGACGAGGTGCTGTCGTTCTGCAAGGAGCATGGCGTACACCTCTCCACCTCGCTGGACGGTCCCGCGGATCTTCACAACCGCAACCGGCCGCGCCCCGGCGGCAACAGTCACCAGCTCGCGGTCGAGGGTATCCAGCGGGTGCGCGAAGTGCTTGGCCCGGGCAGCGTGAGCGCGCTCATGACGACCACGCGGGCCAGCCTCGACGGGGTCGAAGAGATCGTCGATGAGTACCTCCGGCTTGGGCTCGAAGGCATCTTTCTGCGGCCGCTTTCACCATACGGCTTCGCGATAAAGACCAAGCAATTCACTCGGTACGGAGGCCGCGACTGGCTCGCATTCTACGAGCGTGGGCTCCGATACATCCTGGAAATCAACCGCCAGGGGAGGCGCTTCCCGGAGTTCTACGCGGCGCTATTGCTCCGCAGACTTCTGACGGAACGCCCAACCGGGTTTGTCGATCTTCGCAGCCCCGCCGGCATCGGCCTGGGCGCCCTCGTCTACAACTATGACGGCAAGGTCTTCGCTTCAGACGAAGGGCGCATGCTCGCCGAAATGGGCGATCGCACTTTCGAGCTCGGCGACCTGGAGACCGACGGCTACCTGGATATCATTCTCTCCGACAAGCTCGTCGACTTGGTCGGTCGCTCGCTGACCCAGTGCGCCCCTCAGTGCACCACCTGCGTCTTCGAAGCTCAATGCGGGGCCGATCCCGTCTACCACCATGCGACCCAGCGCGATGCTGTTGGGATCAAGCCACTTTCGGAGTTTTGCGCCCGTCAGAAGGGAATCTTGGGGCTGCTGGTCGATCTGCTCGAGAATTCTCCCGAGGACGCCAAGATCCTGCGGCGGTGGGCTCAATGAAACCGCTACCACTTACAGGCAGGGCGGTCTCGGCTTCGGATGCGGGGCCGTTGGAGGCCGATCGCGTTCTGCGGCTGCGTGAGCTCGCGCATGAGGCCGTGGGCGCAATCACGGCTCACGACGCAGCGCTGCTTAGAGGGCCGGAGGATCTCGCGCATCCGGCCCTGAAGGCCTACCAGAATGCGGTGGTGATCGGCGATTTCGACATCGAGCCCTTGCCCGGTATTCCGTCGATCCGCATCGGTGCAGAGTTCAGCTACCTCGGTGACGGCGACATCATAGGGGTGAGGGGAGGGAGCGACCGCGTTCGAGTCCTCTATCGCCGGGCCTCGCGGCACAACTTCTTCCTGGTCACCGAGCGCTGCAATCACAACTGTCTCATGTGTTCGCAGCCACCGAAGGACGCGGATGACGGCTGGATTTTGGATCAGATCGAGCGCGCCATCCCCCTGGTCGATCCAGAGACGCCTTCCTTGGGATTCACCGGCGGCGAGACCCTACTCGACTGGCGCCGGTTCCTAGGCGTGCTCGAGCTCGCGCGCGACCACCTTCCCGCGACAGCTGTGCATGTTCTCACGAACGGCCGGGCCTTCGCTCAATCGGAGATCGCGCGTGCGTGGGCCGGCTTGGCTCACCCGAACCTCATGGCCGGGATCCCAATCTACGCCGCGGTTGATCACGTACACGACTACGTGGTCCAGGCGCGGGGCGCCTTTGATGAGACTGTGCTCGGTATTCTACGGCTCAAGGAATTTGGGCAGCGCGTCGAGATTCGTATCGTGCTGCACCAAGTCACGATCCCACATCTCGCAGCGACGGCGACGTGGATCGCCCGCAACCTCCCCTTTGTGGATCATGTCGCCCTGATGGGCCTTGAGAACACTGGATTCGCGATCGCCAATGACGCGATCCTTTGGATTGATCCGGTCGACTATCAGACCGAGCTCGCGCTAGCCGTCGACGTGTTGGATGCCGCGGGCCTCCCAGTCTCGATCTACAACCTGCCGTACTGCGTCCTGGACCGGTCAACCTGGCCGTTTGCTCGCCAGTCGATCTCGGATTGGAAGAACGCATACCTGCCAGTTTGCGATGGATGCGCGGCGAAGACGGCATGCGCGGGGTTCTTCTCGTCGGGACGCCCGAGAAGCAGCCGAGGGATCGAACGGATCGCCGAGTTTGCGGGTGCGTATGCGTGAGAACCAGGTCGCAGGATGAATCGCGCCGGCAACGGAGCGGAGCTGTGAACCTGCTGCGCCTCCTGCCTCTCTTGATGCTTTGTAGCATGGGCGCGGTGGCGTTGAGCGGGTGCCACAAACCGGCGGACGACTCTTCCACGGACGCTGCTTACGCTTCATCCTCGTCACAGAGCTCAGACGACGAGGCCAAATCGGACCAACAAGCCGACCATCAGGCCTCCACGGACTCCGACACGCCCTATCAGGATGCGCACGGCGACGAGGGCTGCACGGAAGACTGCTCAGGGCACGACGCGGGATATCGATGGGCGAGAGACAACGACATAGCTGACCAAGTTGGGTGCAGCGGCAACAGTCAATCATTCATCGAAGGCTGTGAGGCCTACGTTCGCGATCACGAGGACGAGGACCACTCAGATGACGAATAGGCGACCGGCCTTCAGCCCTTGATCCCTGGAAGCTTCGCGATCGCGTGGCCGACCTTATGGATCTTTTCCGAGTCGAAGCCGCGATAGCGCGTCATGAGAAGCGGATCGCCTGCGCGACTGACTCCGGCCCTGAACGGCCGGGCGTCCGAGTAAAGCTGAAAGCCCTCGGCGACGGCGACCCCGACCTGGACCCCGCCACCCACCGTTCCAGGAGTGTCCTCGCGGAGTTGGTGCCGGATCATGTCGAGAGGTTCACGTCTCCAGGGGCGACCAGTTGGATTGATCTTCTCGAGATTCTGTTTGGCGTCATGGGCGCCGCTCCCGATCAGCTCCAGCTGACCGTCACCGAGCTCGAGTTGGGCGACCTTGAGATCGGCCGTGTCCCCAACTTGGGAAACCCTGACGCGCCATGCTTCGACTCTGCCGGCCGCATCGTCGTACCCGAGCAGGGCGCACTCGGTCGCGATGCCACTCCCACACTCGAGGACCTCCTGACCGTAGGATCGCAGGAAAAATCCAAGATGCTCGGCGCAGTCTTTCATCGTGGGAAGCGTCTCGTCTCCTGGGGACCACAGCCTCGCCCACAGCGGCAGCACTGCCACGTAGGCCTGAAGGGCGATCAAGGAACTGCCCGCGTAGGCGAAGCCCACCGTTCGCATTGTGAGAAGCGGACTTTTCGGATTTGGCCCTTGCAAGCACACATGCGCTTCCAGCACCTTAGCCGCGCGGTCAGTAAGGGGCTTGGGTTGTCCATACGGGCCAGAGCCCGTCAAGCGGCTATCGGCGACGACCCAGAGGCGGTCCGCCGGCCCTTCGCGCCAGATCATGATCAGCGTCATCGCGGCGCCTCGGGGAGAGCCTATCCGTGTGCGGATTTAATCGAACCGGCACCCAGTGTAGGTGAAGAGAAATGCACGGAAAGGGGTGCGCCCGGATCCGTGTTGGAAGGGCGACCAGCGGCAAAGGTGAATCACAGCGAGATCGTGTCCCAACCCGTGGTGTAACTGCGGTGGGGTCATCACCGCGGTCTCCGGCTTGGGCCGGCTTGGTCAGGAGGCGCGGTGTCGCGCGTTGTGGAGCCTACCACCCCCCCCGCCGCTCGATGATTTGGCTGAGAAAGTCCAAAAATGTCGCATTTCTGGACAAAGGCCGCTTTGGGCGCTTGTCGGACTCGGATCGCTAGGCGGCTGGGCGTGGCCGCCGACCGCACGCCACGACACTCTCACCTTCTCACCGTTTTAAATGCCGTTTGAGAAACCTTTCTCAAACGGTCGAGTACTCGTATCTGCCTATTTTATTGAAGAAAATTGGCGCGCTCGGAGCGATTCGAACGCCCGACCCTCAGATTCGTAGTCTGATGCTCTATCCAGCTGCGCTACGAGCGCGCGCCGCCCTTCGAGGCGAACGGGCGATTTAGTCGCCGCGGGGCGAAGTTTCAAGCCGCGCGCGGCGTATGGGTATGGCCGATTTGGTCGCAGTCCTAGAAGCTGCCGAGGCCAAACCTGGAAAGCGCGGGTAGTTTCAAGGAGCGTAAGGTAGCCCCATGAAGGTTGCGATTCTCCTTGTGCCGTTCGGCCTGTTCTTCGCCGTCGCGAACTGGATCGCGCAGACATCGGGCGAGATCGGTCTCAATTTCGGCGGTGGAACGATCCGCAAGGCCGATAGCCCCAGACTTTTCCTGGCCGCGATGGTCGGTCGCTGGGTTCTCGTGGCGGTCACATGGGGATTGGCGGTGCTCGCGATCTTTACCCAATAGGCGGGGCGAAGTTTCAAGCCGCGCGCGTCGCGCCCTCCCTGAGGCGCTCGGTCAATCCGGCCACGAGATGGTCGAAGAGGGCGCGCAGGCGCCTGTCGCCTTTCAGGTCCTCGTGCATCACCGCCCACATCTCCAGCGAAAGGTCGAACTGGTCCTCGAGGATGGGGACGAGGTTGGGATCGCGCGCGGCGATGGCGATCTGGCAGGCACAGATGCCGGCGCCGGCCCGGAGCAGGGCGAGCTGGGCCAGGTCGCTGTCGGTGCGCAGGGCGAACAGCTCCCGCGTCACGGCGAACGGCAGGGCGTCCAGGCCCGAGAGCTCGGGCGCGAGACGATCGAAGCCGATCATGGTGTGACCGGAAAGCTCGGCGATGGATCGCGGTTCGCCGTGTTTCTGCAGATAGGCGCGGTGGGCGTGGAGGATCACCGGCACGGTCCCGATGCGCCGCGCGATGAGCGCGTCCTGCGTCGGCCGGGCCATGCGCACGGCGATATCCGCGTCGCGGCGCAGCAGATCCTCCTGGCGGTTGGACAGGACGAGCTCGATATCGATCCTGGGCCAGGCCTCGCGGAAGTCGGTCAGGATCGGCGGCAATATCTCCGCGCCGACGATGACGCTGGCGGTCAGGCGAACCACGCCGCTCATCTGCGCCGCGTCGCCGGCGGCGGTCCGGGTGAGGGTCTCGGCCGCTGCCGCCATGGCCTTGGCGTGCGGTTCCAGGGCGAGGGCGGCGCGCGTTGGGCGAAGGCCCGCCGGTGAGCGGGTGAACAACGCTTCGCCGCCGAGCGCGGCTTCCAACGCCTCGATCTGACGTCCGACCGTGGGCTGGGCGACGCCAAGAGCGCGCGCCGCGCCGGAGAGGCTGCCGGCGTCGATCACCGCCAGGAAGGTCCGGTAGAGGCTCCAGTCGGGCTCGGTCATACGAAAATGTATAGCGACTCTGCGCCGCCAGACAATTCCGAATAGGTCGGCGAACGCGCATTCTCACGGGGTTCTTTCAAGGAGACCCCAATGAACGCCAACAGAACCGCCCTCATCATCGGCGCCACCGGCTCGTTCGGCGCCCACGCCCTCGTCGCCCTGCTGCGCCACGGCTGGACCGTGCGCGCCCTGGCCCGCGACCCCGAAGCCGCCCGCCGCCGCGCGGGCGAACAGATGCCCGTCGAATGGATCAAGGGCGACGCCATGAACGAGGCGGACGTCATCGCCGCGGCCGGCGGCGCGAGCGTCATCGTACACGGGGCCAATCCGCCCCGCTACCAGCGCTGGCGGCAGCTGGCGCTCCCCATGCTGGCCTCGACCATCGCCGCTGCCAAGGCGAGCGGCGCGCGCATCGTGCTGCCTGGCACGGTCTACAACTATGCCCCGGACGCCGGCGCCCACATCGCCGAGGACGCGCCCCAGGCGCCGGTCACGCGCAAGGGCAAGGTGCGGGTGGAGATGGAGGACATGCTGCGCGCGGCCTCGAAGGCGGGCGTCAGATCGCTGGTGATGCGCGCCGGCGACTTCTTCGGACCGGCCGCGCCGAACAGCGGGCTCCTGTGGCTCACCAACCGCAAGGGCGGGCGGGTGACCAGCGTCTACCGCATTGGACCGGTCGGCCATGCCTTCGCCTATCTGCCGGACCTGGCCGAAACGCTGGCGCGTCTGCTGGACCGCGAGGACGAGCTTGCCGACTTCGAGACGTTCCATTTCGCCGGTCATTGGCTGGCCGGGGACGACGCGCTCGGCGAAGCGGTTCGCCGCGTCACCGGCGATGATCGCATCCCGATCAGGTCCTTCCCCTGGCTGGTGGTCTATGCGGCCGGGCCGTTCGTCGGCTTCATGCGCGAGATGGCCGAGATGCGTTACTTGTGGACCAAGCCCATCGGCATGGATGAGAGCAAGCTGCGCGCCTTCCTGGGCGAGGTTCCCTCGACGCCCCTCGATTGCGCCCTGCGCGAAAGCCTGTCCGATCTGGGCGTCGACCTCCCGGCGACGGATCGGTCCTGGACGCGCGAGGGCGCTCGACCCTATGTAGCCGGCCATGTCCGGGCGCACGCTGTATGACAAGATCTGGGACGCGCACCTCGTCGCCGGCGACACCGGTGGCGAGGCCGTCCTCTATATCGACCTGCACCTCATCCATGAGGTGACGACGCCGCAAGCGTTCGCGGGCCTGCGCGCCGCCGGCCGCGGCGTCCGCCGCCCCGAGCGCACCCTGGCCGTCGCCGATCACAACACACCGACGGAGGGTCAGGCGCTGGGCGTCGCCGCTGTGGCCGATCCCGAGGCGCGCCTCCAGCTGCAGACCCTCGAACGCAACGTCGCCGAGCACGAGATCGAGTTCTTTCCCATGGGCGATCCGCGCAACGGCATTGTCCATGTGATCGGGCCCGAGCAGGGCCGGACCCAGCCGGGCATGACCATCGCGTGCGGCGATTCCCACACCTCGACCCATGGCGCCTTCGGGGCCCTGGCCCAGGGCATCGGCACCAGCGAGGTGGAGCATGTGCTGGCCACCCAGACCCTGCGCCAGGCGAAGTCGAAGAATATGCGCGTCACCTTCACCGGCGTCCCGGGGCCGGGCGTCGGTGCCAAGGACTACGCCCTGGCCCTGATCGCCAAGATCGGCACGGCCGGCGGTACGGGCCACGTGATCGAATACGCCGGCGAGGCGGTCCGGGCCCTTTCCATGGAAGGGCGCATGACCCTGTGCAACATGACCATCGAGGCCGGCGCCCGCGCGGGCCTGGTGTCGCCGGACGGGGTGACCTTCGACTATCTGCGCGGGCGGCCCGCCGCGCCCAAGGCCGGGGCCTGGGAAATGGCGATCGCCCACTGGAAAACTCTGCACACAGACGATGACGCGGTGTTCGACACCGAAGTGACGATCGGCGTCGCCGAACTCTCGCCGATGGTCACCTGGGGGACGAGCCCGGAGGACGCCATTCCGGCCACCGGCCAGGTTCCCGATCCGGCCGACTTCGGTGAAGCCAGGGCGGCGGCCATTACGCGCGCCCTCGACTACATGGGCCTCGCGCCCGGCCAGAACATCGCCGACGCGCGCATCGATCGGGTGTTCATCGGCTCATGCACCAACAGCCGCATCGAGGATCTGCGCGCGGCCGCCGAGGTCGTCCGGGGACGGACGGTCGCTTCACACGTCGCGGCCATGGTCGTGCCGGGGTCTGGCCTGGTGCGCGAGCAGGCCGAGGCCGAGGGCCTCGACGACATCTTCCGCACGGCCGGCTTCGACTGGCGCGAGCCCGGCTGCTCCATGTGCCTGGGCATGAACCCGGACCGGTTGAAGCCCGGCGAGCGCTGCGCCTCGACCTCCAACCGCAACTTCGAGGGCCGGCAAGGCCGTGGCGGGCGCACCCACCTGATGAGCCCGGTCATGGCCGCCTCCGCCGCCCTCGCCGGCCACATCGCGGATGTGCGGGAGTATCTGTGATCCGCGCGCTCGGCCACGTCTCGATCGTGGTCGGGCACGAGGGGGCGACCGCCTACGAGGTTTTGCTCGGGGCGCCCGCCACTCGGCGGAAGGGCCGCGCCTGGCTCCAACTCGCGAATATCGCGCTCGATCTGGTCGAAGGTGAAGCGGAGGGCTTGGCCGGTCTCGCCTTCGCTGTCGACGACCTGGAAGCGGCGCGGCGATTGCTCGAGAGGCGCGGGGCGCCATCGGCCGCGCCTGAGCAGTTGGATGGCAGGCGTATCAGCCAATTGGACGGAACCGCCACGCATGGCGTCGCCCTCGGCCTCATTCAGCGCGGCGCCACGACGCGCATAGCCGGGGGCGACATCGAGGGCCTCGACCACGTGGTCATCGAGACCCGCAACCCCGACCGGGCGCTCGCGCTCTACGGCGCGCGGCTGGGACTCGACCTTCGGCTCGACCGTTCCAACCCGGCGTGGGGCGCGCGGCAGCTCTTCTTCCGCTGCGGCGAGGCGGTGGTGGAAGTCGTTGCGCGTTTGGACGCGGTCGCGGGCGACGATCCGGATCGTCTCACCGGCCTTGCCTGGCGCGCGCATGATCCAGTCGCGGCGAGAACCCGCATCACGGCGGCCGGGTTCGATTGTTCCGACGTCCGCAAGGGGCGCAAGCCAGGTACCGCCGTGTTCACGGTTCGCTCAGGCGTGGCCGGCGCCCCGGCCCTGGTGATCGGACCCGAGTGATGCGCCTTCGCCCTAAAACAGCACCCTCGGGTTCATGATCCGCTTGGGATCCAGCGCGCCGCGGATGGCGCGGAGGGCGGCGACCTCCTCCGGAGGCTTGTAGCGCAGGGCCTCGGCCGTCTTCATCGTCCCCAGGCCATGCTCGGCGCTGATCGATCCGCCCATGGAGGCCACGATGTCGTGGACGATGCGCGCGCCGGCCTCGCGCGCGGCGGCGTGGGCGGCCTGGTCGGCGCCCGGCGCGCTCAGGACGTCGTAGTGGATGTTGCCATCGCCGACGTGGCCGAAGGCGTCGATGCGCACGCCTGGGAAGCGGGCGTCGAGCGCCGCGCCGGCCTCGGTGATGAAGTCGGCCACGCGGGAGACGGGCACGGCGATATCGTGCTTCCAGGCGGCGCCTTCGGACTTCTGGGCGGCGGACTGGTTCTCGCGCAGGGCCCAGAAGGCCTTGGCCTGGGTCTCGTTCTGGGCCACGGCGGCGTCGGAGATGAGTCCCGTCTCGAGCGCGCCTTCGAGCACTCGCTCCAGAGCCGACTCGGCCGCGCCGGGCCTGGCGTCGGCCACCTCGATCAGCACGAACCACGGCGGCCGGCATTCGAGCGGCGCACGCGCGCCAGGCAGGTGGGAGAGGACGAGGTCCATGCCGAGGGCGGAGACGATCTCGAACGCCTCGACCGTCCCACCCGTCTCCTGGCGCGCGCGGACCAGCAGGTCCATGGCCGCGGCCGGACTGGCGAGGCCGACGAAAGCCACGGCGCGCGAGGCGAGCACCGGAAAGAGCTTGAGCGCCGCGGCCGTGACCACCCCGAGCGTGCCTTCGGCGCCGATCAGGAGCTGCTTGAGGTCATAGCCGGTGTTGTCCTTGCGCAGGCGCTTGAGCCCATGCCACAGCCGTCCGTCCGGCAGGACCGCCTCGAGGCCGAGCACGAGGGCGCGCATGGTCCCGTAGCGCAGCACCGCCGTGCCGCCGGCGTTGGTCGAGACGAGGCCGCCTATGGTGGCCGATCCTTCCGAAGCCAGGCTCAAGGGGAAATACCGCCCGGCCGCGCTGGCCGCCTCGTGCACCGCGGCCAGGGTGACGCCGGCTTCGGCGATCATTACATCGTCCACCGTGTCGACCTCGCGCACGGCGGCGAGGCGCTCGGTGGAAAGCAGGATCTCGCCCTGTGGGATCTGGCCGCCGACGAGACCGGTGTTGCCGCCCTGCGGGGTGATGGCGACGCCGGCCTCGGCGCACAGGCGGACGACCTCGGCCACGGCCTGGGCCGACCGCGGCAAGGCGAGCAGGGGCGTCGAACCGCTCCAGCGGTCGCGCCATTCGACGAGGCGCGGGGCGAGACGGTCCGCGTCCTGGCTCCAGCCGCCCTCGCCGAGGGCGGTCTTCAAGCGGTCGAGGAAGGCTACGGAAATCGTCATCGGCGGAACATAGGCCTTCCTAGCCAACCTTTCCCGCCGCGCGTCGCAGGCGATCGTTGATGGCTTCGCCGAGGCCCTCTTCGGGGATCGGGGCGACGGCGATGGCCACTGGCTTGCGGGCGTCGGCCGCGCGCAGGTAGGTGAAGAGGCGCGCGGCGGCCTGGTTGAGATCTCCGACGGGACTGAGGTTCAGATCGGCCGGCCCGACCTCGCCGAAGCCGATGAACGCCTCGCCAGCGCGCGCCGCGCGGGCCTGCAGGCGCAGAGGCGCGGCCGGGGCGTAGTGGCGGGTGAGGCGTCCGGGCGAGCGGCGCGCGTCGGCCTCGGCCTCGGCCAGGGGTCCGATCAGGGCCTCGATCTGGGCGCGGGTGATAGCGCCCGGACGGAGCAGGCGCGGCGGCCCGCCCAGAAGAGCGACCACCGTGGATTCCAGGCCGATGGCGCACGGGCCGCCGTCCAGGGCCACGGCCGCCGCCGCGCCGGTCTCGGCCATCGCGTCGGCCAGCGTCGTCGGGCTCGGCCGGCCCGAGCGGTTGGCCGAGGGAGCGGCGACCGGTCCGCCGAAGGCCTCCAGCAGCGCGCGGGCCATCGGGTGGGCGGGAACGCGCACGGCCACGGTGTCGAGCCCGGCGCGGGCGATGTCGCTGACGCCGTCGAGCGCCGGCGCGACAAGCGTCAGAGGTCCAGGCCAGAAGGCCTTGGCCAGGATGAGCGCGCGCGCGTCGAGGTCGGCGACGCCCTGGGCGGCCGGCAGGCTGGCGACATGGGCGATCAGCGGATTGAAGCGCGGCCGGCACTTGGCTTCGAACAGCCTGGCCACGGCGACCGGATTCGCCGCGTCGGCGGCCAGGCCATAGACCGTCTCGGTCGGCAGGATGACGAGTTCGCCGGCCGCCAGCGCCCGCGCGGCCTCGGTGATGGCGTCCAAAGCCCTAGCCACGCCGCGCGCGGAGGAAGATCGTCACCTTCACGTCCGCCGGCAGGACATCGGTCTTGCGCCATTCGTTCTCGCCGACGCCGAAGGCCAGACGGTTGAGATCGAAGGTCGCGTCCATCCGCGCCTCCCCGCCCTGGGTCGCCAGGGTGAAGGGCAGGGTGAGCGGCCGGGTCACGCCGCGCAGGCTAAGCGCGCCGATCGCCTCATAGCGGCCGCCGCCCAAGGCTCTGAAGGTGTGGGCGACAAACACCGCGCGCGGAAATCTGGCCGCCGCCAGGAAGGTTTCGGTCGGCAGGGCCTGGTCGCGGTCGGCATCGCCGGTGACCGCGGACGCTGTGTCGATGGTCGCGGTCACCCGTGAGGCGGCGAGGTTGGCCGGATCGAAGCGGATGTCGGCGCTCCAGCGCGAGAAGCTTCCGCTGAACGCGGTCCCGCTGAAGCTCGACGAAAAGCGGATCGACGAGGCGGGCTTCTCCACCGTCCAGGTCTGCGGCGGGGCGGCCAGCGCGGCCGGCGCCGTCAGGGCCACGCAGGCCGCAAGGACCAGGCCTTTCACGCCGACCGCCGGATGATGGGAAGCATACGCCACAGGATCTCGTCTTTCCTGATGAATTGGTGGCGCAGGGCGGCCAGCACATGGACGGCGATCAAGGCATAGGCAAGCTTCGCGCCGTTGTTGTGCAGGCTCTCGAAAAAGTCGTGCGCCTGTTTCATGCGCGCCGGTGGCAGATTGGCCAGGGCGGTCATGGTCGGCCATTGGAACAGTCCGAACCATGTGATCGGTTCGATCCGGATCAACCTGCTCGCCGAGGTCATCGCCCAGCCGGTCAGGGGCATGCCGAGCATGATCACATAGAACAGGACGTGGACACCCTGGGCGGCGAGACGCTCCCAGCCGCGCAGGAAGGCCGGCAGCGGCGGCGGCGGCGAGGCGAAGCGCCAGATCACGCGCAGAATCGAAAGCGTGAGCACGGTAATGCCGATGGACTTGTGGATCTGGATCGGACCCAATCGCGCCAGGCCATGCTGGGTGTTGAAATACCAGGCCAGGGCGATGTTGCCGAGGATCAGGGCCGCGATCAGCCAGTGCAGCGTCATGGCCACGGCGCTGTACCGCCGGGCATCGGCGCGCCCGCGAGGCAGGGTTGCCGCCGTCATTTGCGCTCGAACTCGCCGTCGAATTGCAGGCTCACATCGTCTCCCACCCAGCTGAGCAGAGAGTGCGAGCCGAAGTCCGAGCGATGGATCACGGTGGAGGCCGAAAAGCCGGCGATGGTTCCGAACGGCAGTCCGTGGCCGACGCCGACGAAGCTGACGTTAAAGGTCACCGGTCGGGTGACGCCCATGAGGGTGAGATCGCCGGTCATGGTTCCGGTCCGGGCATCCGCCGCCGGCGTCATCGAGGTGGCGACGAAGCTCGCCTTGGGGAACTTGGCCGCGTTCAGGAACTGGTCGGCGAACTGGCTGCCATCACCCGCGCCGGCATCGAGGCTGGTGGTGTCGACACTGGCCTGGAGCCTGGTCGCTTCCGGGCGCGCCGGGTCGTAGGTGAAGTCGGCGGCGAGCCTGTCGAAGCGCACGGTGGAGTAGGAGACGCCCAGATGCAGGACCCGGCCGATCAGGCTGGCATGCCTGGCGTCGAGCCTGTAGTGGCCGGCGGGCAGGTCGGCGATGTTGCTCGAAGCGGCCAGCAAGGCCGTCGGCAGGATCAGCGCGACGATGGCGACAACTGCGCGGCGCATGGCGCGGCGCTGTAGCGGCGGGGCCCGCGCGCGGCAAGGCCACGATGGCTCGACCTCGCGCCGATATGCTCTAAATAGCCGGCCGCCGCCGAAGGACCCCGCCCAAATGACCTACCGAGCGCCCGTCCGCGACCTCCGCTTCGCGCTGGAAGAGGCGGCGGATTTCGGCACCCTGGCCAAGTATTTCCCCACTGTCGACGCCGAGACGGTGAACGCGGTGCTCGAAGGCGCCGGCGCGCTTGCCGCCGAGGTGCTCGCCCCGCTGAACCGCTCCGGCGACATCGCCGGTGCGCGTTTCGAGAACGGCCAGGTGCGCGCCGCGCCGGGGTTCGCCGAGGCCTACAGGGAATTCGCCAGGGGTGGCTGGAACGGCCTTTCGGCCGATCCGGCGTTCGGCGGCCAGGGCCTGCCCAAGGCGCTGGAGATCGCCGTGTTCGAGATGTTCCAGGCGGCCAACATGGCTCTCGGCCTGTGCCCTATGCTGACCCTGGCGGCCATCGAGGCGCTCAGCCTGCATGGCACGGAGCGACAGAAGTCGCTCTATCTGCCGAGGCTGATCTCCGGAGAGTGGACCGGGACCATGAACCTCACCGAGCCGCAATCCGGCTCGGACCTCGGCGCCATTGCCACGCGGGCCGAGAGCGACGGCGCGGACGGCTGGCGGCTCACCGGCCAGAAGATCTTCATCACCTGGGGCGACCACGACGCCACCGACAACATCGTCCACATGGTGCTGGCGCGCCTGCCGGACGCCCCGCCCGGCTCGCGCGGCCTGACCCTGTTCCTCGCGCCCAAGCGGCTTGTCGGCGATGACGGGCGGCTGGGCGAGGCCAATGCCGTCAGGCCCGTCAGCATCGAGCACAAGCTCGGCATCCACGCCTCGCCGACCTGCGTCATGGCCTACGAAGGCGCGGCGGCCGAGATGGTCGGCGCGCCCAACGCCGGCCTGGCCAATATGTTCGTGATGATGAACGCCGCCCGCCTGCAGGTCGGCGTCCAGGGCGTGGGCGTGGCCGAGCGCGCCTATCAGCAGGCGCTGGCCTACTCCCTCGAGCGCGTCCAGGGTCGTTCGGCCTGGACCGGGACCCTGCCGTCGCGGCTGTTCGATCACCCGGACGTGCGCCGCACCCTGATGCTGACCAAGGCCAGGATCGAGGCGGCGCGGGCCATCTGCCTGGCCACCGCCGTCGCCTCCGACATCGCCCGCCTGGCCGGCAATCCGGTGGACCGCGACGCGGCGCGCCTGCGCGAGGAGATCCTCACTCCCCTCGCCAAGGCCTGGTCGACGGACATGGCGGTGGAAGCCGCCTCGGCCTGCCTGCAGGTGCACGGCGGCATGGGTTTCGTCGAAGAGACGGGCGCGGCCCAGCACTATCGCGACGCGCGCATCCTGCCGATCTACGAGGGTACGAACGGCATCCAGGCCGTCGATCTGATGGGGCGCAAGCTGGCGCTCGGCAAGGGCGCGGCGGTGCGCGAGCTGGTCAGCGACATCGTGCCCACGGCGGCCGAGTTGAAGAGCGCCGAGGATGGCTGGCTGCACAGCGTCGGGACCCACCTGGAAGCGGGCCTGGCGGCGGTGCAGGCAGCGAGCGGCTGGCTGATCGAGCGCCGCGGCCACGCCCAGCCGGACGCGCTGGCGGGCGCGACGCCCTATCTCAAGCTGCTGGGCGATGTGGTCGGAGGCTGGATGCTGGGCAAGCAGGCGCTGGCCGCATCGAGGAAGATCGCCGCCGGCGAGGGCGACACGGCCTATTGGCGCACGCGCATCGGCCTGGCGCGGGTCTTCGCTCATCAGGTGCTGGCCCAGGCGCCGGGCCTGGCCCAGGCGGTTACGCAAGGTTCCGTCGATCTCTTCCGCGCCACCCCCGAGTCTCTCGGCGCTTAGAGCGCGTTCCGAAAAAGTGGGAACTGCTTTTTCGACAAGAACGCGCTCAACTTTCGATTCAGGAGCACGACTCAACGATCAGGCGATTCCGCCGGATCGCATCGTGCTCTAACGCCTCGACCTCACCTCGCGTTCGGGCCGGCGGGTGGCGACGCCCAGGATGAAACCGGCCAGCACATCGAGCAGCACCATCAGGGTGATGAGGAAGAAGGTCGAGGTGGCGAAGCCGGTGAAGAGCAGCATCTCGGCCAGGCAGACGACGAACAGGGCGATGGACAGCGCGTGATTGATCAGCGCCACGCGCCGGTCGTGCGTGGACTTGATCAACTCGACGAACATGACCACCAGCGACGCCGCCAACAGCAGGTCCGAGGAACTGACCGGCCACGCGCCGCCGGAGACCGTCCGCGTCTCGAACAGCGGCGCCAGCAGCCCCGGGCTCACCGCGGTCGAGCCGAAGCCGCCGAGGACCGTCACCAGCACGTTGTAGGCCGCCACCGGCAGCAGCAGCAGCGGCGCGGCGGCGAAGACTCTTCCCATAACTGCGAATCTTACGAGCGGTCGGCTGAGTCGCCTAGCCTTCGGTCACGTTACCCGGGTCGCGCGCCCGGGAGCGCAACCACATGACGCCGGTGAGGTCGGTCAGCGCGGCGGCGAGACGTCCAAGGTTGGTGTATTTCGACCGCCCGCTCGTGCGGGGCCTGTGCCCGACCGGCCGGAAGGCGATCCGATAGCCCTCGCGCAGCATCAGGGCCGGCAGATAGCGGTGCATGTGGTCGAAGTAGGGAAGGGCGAGGAACGCCTCCCGCCGGAAGGCCTTGAGGCCGCAGCCGGTATCCGTCGCGCCGTCGGCCAGCAGACGGCGTCGCACGCCGTTGGCGAGGCGCGATGCCCAGCGCTTGGCGGTGCTGTCGCGCCGCTTCACGCGCTCGCCGCCCACCATCGCCAGGCTTGGCTGGCCGTCCAGCAGCGCGGCCGCGACGCCAGGTGCGTCGGCCGGATCGTTCTGGCCGTCACCGTCGAGCATGACGACGATGGGCGCGCGGGCGGCCTGCACGCCGGTGCGGATGGCCCGGCTCTGGCCGGCGTTGGCGGCGTGGGCGAGGACGCGCAGGTTGGCGACCTCGCCCTTCAGGGCGATGAGGCCGGCGCGCGTTGCGTCGCCGCTGGCGTCGTCGACGAAAATGATCTCGACATCCCGCCCGGCGAAGGCGGCGGCGATCTCGCGCGCCAGGCCCGGGGCCGCGCCCTCCTCGTTGTAGACGGGCACGACCACGGAAATCTCCTGACTCTGCTGGGCGGCCGCCATGGATCCCTCATAGCTCAATTTCCCGGAGCAAACCCCGTTCAAACGGAATCGTTTGAACGGGGATAACTTTTTCTAGATTCAATGATGTAGAGCCTGATTCAACGTCCACATCTGTCCCGTGTGAACGCATCAGGCTCTTGGGCCCAGTCGTGCTAACAAGAGCCCATGAGCTTGGAGGTCCTGCTGGAGCGATTCGGACGCGGCTGGCGGGGACCCGCCCTGGCGGCCGTGATCGCGCTCATCGCCGGCTTGCCTGGACTTCTCGCCCTGCCGCCGCTCGACCGCGACGAATCCCGCTTCGCCGAGGCCTCGGCCCAGATGCTGGAATCGGGCGACTTCGTCAGTCCGAAATTCCAGGAGGCGCCACGGTTCAACAAGCCGGTCGGCATCTATTGGCTGCAGGCCGCCTCGGTCGCCGCCCTCAGTCACGTGGAGGACCGCCAGATCTGGCCCTATCGCCTGCCCTCGATCCTGGGCGCGATGCTGGCGGCCGCGGCTTGCGCGTGGGGCGCGGCGGCGTTCCTCAAGCCCGGGCCGAGCCTGCTGGCTGGCGCCATGCTGGGATCGAGCTTCCTGCTTTCCACCGAAGCCTCGATCGCCGCCACCGACGGGGTGCTGGCGGGGGCGGTGACCCTGGCCATGGCCGCGCTCGGGCGGGTCTATTTGTCGGCCAACGGCGGGCCGGCCGCCGGCAAGCTTACGAAGGTCCTGTTCTGGGCCGGCCTGACGCTTTCGATCCTCGTCAAGGGGCCGATCGGGCCCATGGTCGTCGGCCTGACGCTCATCGCCCTGATGGCCTGGGACCGCCGCGCGCGCTGGATGGCCGGTCTCGGCTGGGGTTGGGGTCTGATCGCCATGCTGGCCGTTATCGGTCCCTGGGCCCTGGCGATCACCGTGGCCAGCGACGGGGCCTTCTGGGGGGCGTCGATCGGCGGCGATCTGGCGCCCAAGCTGCTGCGCGGCGAGGAGACCCATGGCGAGCCGCCGCTCTTCTACGCCGTGCTCGCGCCGCTGATGCTGGCGCCGGCGACCTTGCTGTTGCCCTCCGGTCTCGTGGCCGGCTGGCGTGACTGGGCCGAAGCGGGCGTCAGGTTCGCCCTCGCCTGGCTCATTCCGTCATGGATCGTGTTCGAGGCCGCGCCGACCAAGCTCATCCACTATCCGCTGCCGCTCTATGGGGCCTTGGCCTGGTTGATGGCGCGCGCCGTGCAGGCCCCGCTCGGCCCGCGTGTGCGCTGGATCGGCGCCGGCCTGATGGTCCTGGCCGCGCTCGTCTTCGCCGCCATCGGTCCGCTGGCCTCGGAGAAGATCGCTGCTGGCCAGGGCATTGCTTGGGCGCTCGCCGCGGCGCTGGTCTATCTCGCGGCGGGCGCGGTGGGCGCCTGGCTGATGCTGCGCGCGCGCCCCGTCCAGGGGCTCCTCGCCGGCGGCGGACTGATGCTGACGGCGCACGCCGTGCTGCTGGGCGCCGTCGCCCCGACCTTGAAGCCCCTTTGGCTGTCGAACCGCGCGGCCAAGGCGCTGGCGGCGGCGGGCGCCAGTCCGGCCGAGGGCGTCTATCCGGGGCCGGTCACCGTCGCCGGCTACGAGGAGCCGAGCCTCGTCTTCCTGTTGGGTTCGCAGACCGAACTCGGCGACGCGGGCGACGCGGCCGAAGCCATCGCCGAGGGCCGGCCGGCGATCGTCGAGCAGCGCCAGACGGCGGCCTTCGAGGCGGCCCTGGCCTCCGACGGGGTCCAGGCAAAGCGCGCCGGCGAGGGCGCCGGACTCGATTATTCCAACAACCAGCACGATGTATTGCAGATCTTCCTGCCGGCCAGCGGGCCGGCGCCGGAGGCGAGACCATGAGCCGCCGTATCGACATCGTGGAAGTGGGCCCGCGCGACGGCCTGCAGAACGAGAAGGCCGTGCTCGGCACGGCCGACAGGATCGAATTCATCCAGCGCCTGGAGGCGGCCGGCGCCCGCCGCGTGGAGGCGGTGAGCTTCGTCAACCCGCGCCGCGTGCCGCAGATGGCCGGGGCCGAGGAGATCATGGCCGCCCTGCCGCGCGAGGCCGGCCGCTCGCGCATCGGCCTGGTGCTCAACGAACGCGGCTGGGATCGAGCCGTGGCCAGCGGTGTCGACGAGGCCAACATCGTCGTCTGCGCCACCGACGGCTTTGGCATCCGCAACCAAGGCGCGGGCGTGGCCGAGCAGGTCGCCGCGCTCGCCGCCATCGTCGAAAAGCGCGAACTGGAGGGCGGACCGCCGATCTCCCTGACCATCTCGGTCGCCTTCGGCTGCCCGTTCGAGGGCGAGGTGCCCAAGGACAAGGTGATGGCCATCGTGCGCGAGGCCGCGCGCCTGGGGGTCGGCGAAATTGCCCTGGCCGACACCATCGGCGTCGCCGATCCGTGGACCGTGCGCGCCCGGATCGAGGCGGCGAGGGAGGCGGCGCCCGACGCGCGTCTGCGCATGCATTTCCACGACACGCGCGGCACGGGCCTGGCCAACGCCTTCGCCAGCGTCGAGGCCGGTGTCGAGGTGCTCGACGCCAGTTGCGGCGGCCTGGGCGGCTGCCCCTTCGCCCCCGCCGCCAC
>JBOHLC010000034.1:0-25672 GCA_050729395.1 Caulobacteraceae bacterium | reverse complement strand
CAGCGCGATAGCGCGGAGAGCCGGGACCCAGGGGTTGCCGGGCGCGGACCGCGAAGCCGCGCGAAGAAGGCGGCTAAGTTACTGCCGGACGCCCTGGGTCCCGCATCTCCGCTCCACTCCGTTCCGCTGCGTGCGGGATGACGCAAATTAGGGCGCGAGCATGCGCCCGGCCACGATGGCGACGGGGGAGGGCAGGCCAACTCGACGTCGCAGGCTCTCGCGCCGGGTGTGGCGTCGGTGCGGCATAACGTCGCCAATCGACCAAGCGGAGCTTGAAAGCGCTTGGAAAGGCCTGGCCGCGCGCTCATACACTTCGGCTCGCCGTGTCGAGGGGGCGATGACGCAAGCGTTTCGGGCCAGAGCGGGGGCGCTCGGGGGCTTGGCGGCGGGTGTCGCGCTGCTGGCAGCTCCTCTAGCGCTGGCGGCCGATCCCGCCGCCAATGACGCGCTCGTCGCGCTAGGCCCCGATGGCCAGCCTTCCTCTAGTCTGCGCCCTTTGGACGAGGGCGTGCTTACGCCCATGGATACGTCCGACGCGGTGAAGCTCTCCGCCTTGCCCGGCTATGCGGTCTGGAATTTCTCGGGCGGCGATCCACTCACCTGCCTGGCCCAGGCGGTCTACTTCGAGGCCCGCTCGGAGAGCAAGGCCGGCCAGAGGGCGGTGGCCCAGGTCGTGATCAACCGGACTCACCTGCCGCAATACGCCAGCAGCGTGTGTGGCGTGGTCTACCAGGGCGCGGCGCGCGCCACCGGCTGTCAGTTCACCTTCGTCTGCGACGGCTCGCTGCGCGATCCCAGCGACCTCGGCGCCTGGGACCGGGCCGTCGGCATAGCCAAGGACGCCCTCGCCGGCTACGTCGACAAGCCCATGCTGGGGGCAACGCACTATCACGCGGCCTGGATGACGCCCTATTGGGCGAGCGAGCTGCGCCGCATCCGCCGCATCGGCGGCCAGATCTTCTATCACTGAAGCACATCTACCTCCGTAGTTACGGGGACACAATACTTAATTCAATCTCGAATTAAGTATTGTGTCCCCGTAACTTAACTCGGGTGAGGGGCTGCGCGTAGCCGCCCTTCAATCCATCGTCACTACGACCTTGCCGAGCGCCTTGCGCTGGGCAAGGTGGGTGATGGCCTCGCCGGCGCGCGCGAGCGGGAAGCGCTCGGAAACGTACGGCCGGATCTTGCCCTGGGCATAGAGCTCCAGCAGCTCGGTGACGTTGCGCCGATGTCCGGCCGGATCGCGCGCCACCGCCGCGCCCCAGAACACGCCGACGATGTCGCAGCTCTTGAGCAAGGCCAGATTGAGCGGGATGCGCGGGATGCAGGCCGGGAAGCCGATGACCAGGAAGCGCCCCTCCCAGGCCGTGGCCCTGAGCGCCGCCTCGGCATAGTCGCCGCCGACGCCGTCATAGACGATGTCCGCGCCGGCCGCGCCGCACGCGCCCTTGAACAGCTCGGCCAGCGCCTTCTGTCCGTCACGGTCGAACGGGCCGGCGGGATAGACGACGCCGCTGGCCGCGCCATGGGCGAGCGCGAGGTCGACCTTTTCCTGCGACGAGGCGGCGGCGATGACCTTGGCTCCCATGACCGCGCCCAGCTCGACCGCCGCCAGGCCGACGCCCCCGGCCGCCCCCAGGACCAGCAGGGTCTGGCCGGGCTTCACATGGCCGCGGTCCTTCAGGGCATAGTAGGAGGTGCCATAGGTCATCAGGAACGCGGCGGCCTCGTCGAAGGGCATGGAATCGGGAATGGGCGTCAGCCGCCCGGCCTCGAGGGCCATCTCCTCGGCCATGCCGCCGCTGCCGGTGTTGCCGAGCACCCGGTCGCCGGCCTTAACGTGGGTGACGCCCTCGCCCACCGCCTTGACCACGCCCGATATCTCTCCGCCCGGAGAGAACGGCCGCGGCGGCTTGAACTGGTACTTGTCCTCGATGATCAGCACGTCGGGATAGTTGACCCCGCACGCCTTGACCGACACGACGGCGCAGCCGGGCCTGGGCTCGGGGCTCGGCACGTCCTTGATCACCAGGGTATCGGGTCCGCCGACCTCGACGCTCAGGAGGGCCTTCATGCCATCGCCTCTTTGCCGGAGTTGCTCATCTCCGCGCGACGCTAGCCGATGGCGGAGAGCGGCGAAAGCCCGTCACCGCCATTGCGGATAGCGTTCCAGGTCGCGCATCCGGCAGCCCTTGCCGCGGCCCTTGGCGATTCGGTCGCGGTTGTTGTCCGCCTGCGTGCCCAGCTTCAAATGCGCCGGATTGCAGCAGCGCGGGTTGTCGCAGATGTGCAGCGCCAGCATCCCCTCGGGGATCGGTCCGTTGACGAGTTCCCAGGCCACGCGGTGGACCGCGCGATTGCGTTTGTTCACGCTCATGCGCCCATAGCCGCCCTGGTCGCGATGGCCCGTCCAGAGATGACAGCCGGACCTTGGGTCGATTTCAACCCAGGCGGCCAGCCGCTCGGCGACCGAGCCGTACATCCGCCGGCCAATCGGCGCGCGCATCGGCCGTCCCTCCTTGTGGCGCCGGTGGTGGGCCTCGCAAAATCCCTTGGCGGTCGCGGGACGGCCGCAGCCAAGAATGCTGCAAATCTTCATACGCTTGCCTTTCATATTGAAAGCCACTAGGCCGCTTATCGGTCAAGCGGCCGTTGAAAGATGGTTGCATATTGAAACATGTCCGCATTTCGGCGTCAAGCAGAAAATTGCGTTTTGCGATCATCTAGCGCGCGCGGGGCTTGAACAGCGGGGGTGCCGCGGTCGTGGAGCTAGTGCCGAATTCACGCGCCTGGCGCCCGGCCTTGACGGTTATAAATAGTACCCGCCGCCGCGCGGTATGATGTGAAAGGACCGCTCTCTGGCGAGGAGCCAAAGGCGGGGGTCGGGCGAAAGCGATTGATCAGTCCTTATTGGACGTCTTCACAAACCTGAGCGCATGACCGTCGTCCGGATCGCCCCGAAAGCGGGTGATCTCAATACCCGTTAAGTCGTGGCCGTAATTTGGGATGATCTCCCGCATTTCAGGTCGGCCATCGATTTCCGAGGTCCACATACTGAGGTGATAGACGTCATCGTCGAACAGTTCCGGCTTCTCGTGGAACCACTTCCAACCACCTTTGGCGGAGACAGGTCGATTGTTGTTGCTGTCGGCGATAAACGAGTATGGCCAGCGGACGAGTGTCATTTCGCCGTTGCTTCTGAGGTTCAGTTGCGCGCCGGTTCTGGTGTCCGTCCACGTCCCGATCAACTCTTGGCGCGAAGGCTGTTGGCGCTCACATCCCGCCAGACCCAGGGAGGCCAAAGCGCAGACCACTAGAAGCAATGATTTCATGAGACCCCCGAAGGACGGCCGGAACATACCTGGACTTGATCGCCCTCCAACGGCACTCCTACACCGCTCCAGATATTCCAAGCTCGGCGTGCGGGCGTGGCTGCGAGGGACCTGCCTCAGGGATCCTGCCAGCTCAGCTCCAGCAGGCGGTGGCGGGTCAGGAAACCGGCGCGCTCGAGCGTGCGGCGAGAGCCGATGTTCTCGACTGCGCAACCGCAGACCGGGCGCATATGGCGCTCGCGCAGGCTGACCACCTTCAGGTGTCGCACGATCTGTTCGCCTACGCCTTTGCGCCGCCAGTCCGGTAGCACGCCCACTCCAATGTCCAGGGCGTCGGCGCCTTCGCGCACCGGTGAGAGCACGCCGCAACCCACCGGCGCGCCGTCCTGTTCATAGATGGTGATCCGACCGGCCTGAAGGTCGGACGACATCTCGTCCGGCCGCTCCCAGAGACCGGGGCCTATAGCGCGAAGGACGGCGAGGTCGTCGGCGCGACCGGGCCTCGCCGCAAACCCGTTCGGCGGCTCGAACCGCTCGTCCGTCCAGGTCGTGCAATTGACGCCGATGGTCGTCGCGCGCGTCGGCCGGCCCGCCGCCGCGGCGAGCGCCAGCGGATCGTAGCTCTTGACGACCGCGCAGGTTGCGCCGCCCTGCTCGGCGGCCGCGTAGAAAAGTTCGCTGAGACTCGGCAGCGCCGCGTCCACCACGAAGAACTCCACGACCGCGCCATCGTGGATCGCCTGATAGCCGACGGGCGACGCCGCCGGGCCGAACACGAAGGCGCGCGCCCGGGCGACGCGCTGTTCGAGATAATGGACCTGCGGCTCACCCAGCGTCTCGAAGTAGCGCTCACGCAGGTCACGCGGCGGCCCATCGGCTGGGACGATCTCGAAACCCATCCACCGCCCTTACGCGGCCAGGAGCTTGATCGGAAGCGTCGAAGAGTGATGACCCATTGGCGCTCTACCGTGGCGGCCCCCTGACGGCGGTCGAGTTGGACTTCCTTCGCCAGGCCGCGTTCAACTAGACTATCTGGACGGCGGGCATTGTGAAGGCGGGAATCCTTGGCGGATCTGGACGATCGAGCAGACGGCCTCGTGCAGGCCGTCACGCGGATCGTTGTGGCCGGGCGACATTGAGGTTGAGATTGGATCCGACGATCTTGCGCTGCGCAGCCGGGAATCCTCGGTGGCGTGGCCGGTTTCGGTCGGGGTCGTAGGGAAATGGGGAGCACGGGGTGAATCCAAACAAAGCGCTTTGGGAAAAGGGGGATTTTACTCGGCTCGCGGCGACCATGCGCGAGAGCGGAGACGCGTTCATCGAGCGGGTGGGCATAACCCCGGGCCTCAAGGTGCTTGATCTTGGCTGCGGCGATGGGACAACCGCCTTGCCGGAGGCGCGGCGGGGAGCGGATGTGCTGGGCGTCGATATCGCCCGGAACCTCGTCGAGGCTGGCCGGCGGCGGGCCGAGGCGGAGGGCTTGGCCAACTGCAGGTTTCAGGAGGGCGATGCGTGCGACCTTCGCGAACTGGAAGACGATACGTTCGACCTGGTGGTGAGCGTCTTCGGGGCCATGTTCGCGCCGAAGCCGTTCGATGTGGCCAAGGAGATGGTGCGTGTGACTCGCCCGGGCGGCCGGATCGTCATGGGAAACTGGATCCCGGATGACCCGACGCTGGTCGCGCGGCTTCTGAAGGTCAGCTCCGCCTACTCGCCGCCGCCGCCGGAAGGCTTCATCAGCCCAATGACCTGGGGGATCGAGGCGAACGTGATCGAGCGGTTCGCCGCGGCCGGGGTGGCTGGAGCGAATATCCGGTTTGCCAGAGAAATCTTGGTCTTCAACTATCCCCGTCCGCCATCTGCGTTCCTGGACTTATTCCAGCAATACTTCGGGCCGACGATGAACGCCTTCGAAGCGGCCGAAAAAACTGGCCGCGCGAGCGAACTCCGGAGTGATCTGGAGGCGCTGTTCAACAGCCAGAATACGAGCGGGCAAGGCGACGCGACGACCATCTCCGCGACCTTCCTTCGCGTGGACGCCGCCGTCGCCTGAAGCCGCCTGCTGATGTTCAGCGGCTTGTGTCGCGAGTCCTTCTACGGGTCAGCGAGTCCGCGACGGATCGATCATCGCCACTGTTCTCACGCCCAAAGCCGGACGCTCGCGGCGCGCGATGAAGCGCCCCTTTTCGCGGTAGGACGTCGACGTCCCCTCCTGGCGCAGCCTTCGCGGGGCGCGGGGCCGCGCGCTCGCTCACGATTTTCTCAAATGGCTTGCCAACCCGATTTTTCATGGTAACTTTGATGATTGAAGTTACTCGTGGAGGCAGCGTTGAGGCCGAAGTCCTTTGTCGGGATGCGTTGCTCCGTCGCCGGCGCGCTCGAGGCGATCGGAGATCGGTGGGGGGTGCTGGTGCTCCGCGATCTGGCGTTGGGCCTTAGCCGTTACGATGAACTGAGGGCGAGTTCAGGCATGCCGCCGGCGACGCTCGCCAATCGGCTGAAGCATCTGGAGACCCACGGCCTTATCGAGCGGGCGCGCTACCAGGAGCGGCCGCCGCGTGACGAATACCGCCTGACGAAGAAGGGCCGCGACCTGTGGAAGGTGACCACCGCCTTGCGTGAGTGGGGCGATCGGTGGGACGCCTCCGGCTACGGCGCGGCGCCCCTCGAGGTCGTGGATCGCGAGACGGGCCGCGAGCTGCGCCTGGCCCTCGTCGATCCCGCGACGGGCCGCGCCGTCGCGCCGGAACGCATCCATCTGCGTCCCGGCCCCGCAGCCGACGAGACGATCCGCGGCCTACTCCATCGACTGAACCTCGGAGCCGACGCATGAACCAACAGGTTGAATTCTATTTCGATTTCCAGAGTCCCTACAGCTACCTCGCGCATAGCCAGCTGGGCGCGCTCGGCGCGCCGGTTCGCCTCACGCCCTTCCAGGTCCTGCCGCTGATGAAGCTCGTCAACAACACGCCGACCACCATCACCTGTTCGGTCAAGCGCGCCTATGCGAGCAAGGATCTGGGGCGCTGGGCGGCGCGCTACGCGGTTCCGCTCTCTCCTCCGGACATGAAGCGGCTCGACGCCGAGCTTCTCCTTAGGGTGGTGACGGCGGCAGAAAGCGAGACGATCAGGGCCACGGCCACGGACGCGATCTTCAAGGCGGTCTGGGGCGGCGCCGGCGATCCCTCGGCCGAGGGCCTGGAGGCCTTGCTCTCCGCGCGCGGCTTGCCGGGCGCCAGCCTGATCGCCGCGGCCGGTGAGCCTTGGGTCGCCGACGCCCTGGTCGCGGCCACCCAGGCGGCCGCCGGTCGCGGCGTCTTCGGCTCGCCCACCATCTTCGTGGGCGACGAGATGTTTTTCGGCAATGACCGGCTCGATTTCGTGCGCGAATTGCTCGCGACCAAGGCGGCGGCGTGATGGCCTCGTCCAAACCTCTGGCCCTCGTCACCGGTGTCGGCCCGGGAACCGGCGCCGCCCTGGCTCGCCGCTTCGCCGAGGGCGGCTACCGCGTGGCCATGCTGGCGCGCGATCGGGCAAGGCTCGCGGCCCTGGAAGCCGAGATCCCGGATTCCATCGCCATCGCCTGCGACGTCGCGGACGCCGCGGCGCTCGAGGACGCGATCGCTCGGGTCGGCGCTC
This sequence comes from Caulobacteraceae bacterium, assembly GCA_050729395.1. Taxonomy (GTDB): domain Bacteria; phylum Pseudomonadota; class Alphaproteobacteria; order Caulobacterales; family Caulobacteraceae; genus Acaudatibacter. Next base: position 18,698 of record JBOHLC010000034.1, on the reverse strand, counting down.
CCAAGGTGGTGATCCACAACGCGGTTGGCGGCGCCTTCGGCAATTTCCGCGACATCGATCCGGCCGTCCTGCAGCGCAATTTCGAGATCAACACCATGGCGCTGATGCATCTCGCCAGGCTGACCACGCCGGCGATGGTGGAGGCCGGAGAAGGGGCGCTGATCGTCACCGGCAACACCTCGGCGTTGCGAGGCAAGGCCTTTTTCGCCGGCTTCGCGCCGACCAAGGCCGCCCAGCGAATCCTCGCCGAGTCGCTGGCGCGGGATCTGGGACCCAAGGGCGTGCACGTCGCCTATCTGGTCATCGACGCGGTGATCGATGTGCCCTGGCAACGGGCGCGGATGAAGGACGCGCCCGATGACTTCTTCATTCAGCCCGCATCCATCGCCGCCGAGGTCTTCCATCTGGCGCACCAGCCGCGCGACGCCTGGTCCTTCCTTGCCGAAGTGCGGCCGTTCCACGAGCCCTGGTGAGCTCAATGACCGACGACGCGGTGGAAATCCACATTCCCCGAAGGGGGCCGGCGAGCATCCTCGAGGTGCTCGAGCGCCAGCTGTCCCCGCCCGGGCCGGGCGAGGTCCGCGTCGCCATCGAGGCGGCCGGCGTCGCCTACGCCGACATCATGATGCGGCGGGGCCTGTATTCGGGGCAATCGCTTCCGGTCACGCCGGGCTATGATTTCGTCGGCCGGGTGGAGGGCGTCGGGCCGGGCGTCGCCGAGGTGACCGTCGGCGAGCGCGTGGCCGGGATCACCGTGTCCGGGTCCTATGCGACCCGGCGCAACGTCAACGCCCAATGGCTGGCGCCGGCGCCCGAGGGGGTCGACCCGGCCAGGCTTGTCGCCGCGGTGCTCAATGGCGTGACCGCGTGGCAGATGTTCCATCGGATCGCCCACGCGGCGCCCGGAGAATGGGTCCTGGTCCATGGCGCGGCCGGCGGCGTGGGCAGCCTGTTGCTCGACTTCGCCAAGCTCGCGGGCGTCAAGGCGGTCGGAACCTCCTCGTCGAACAAGGCCGACGTCGTGCGCGCCCGGGGCGGCGCGCCGGTCGACTACCGCGGCGAAGACGTGGCCGCGCGGACACGCGCGCTCAGCGGCGGCGGGGTCGTGGCCGCGTTCGGCCACGTGGGTGGCAAGCACTTCAAGAAGAACTCCATGGCCGCCCTGCGGCCCGGGGGGATCGGCGTGCTCTACGGCGCCTACGACACGACGCGTGATGGCAAGGTCAATCCGCTGGCCATCGCCGACCTTCTTATCAACGCCAGCTTTTCGAGCCTGGGGTTGTTCGCGAAAGGTCAAGGCGTCGCCGCCTACTCGAGCCAGGTCTGGCGCGACGCGCGGCCGATTGCCTATCGGCGGGACCTCGCGACGGTCTTGAAGCTCGTGGCGGACGGCGCCGCCTCGCCGCTTGTCGGGGCGACCTATCCGCTTCTTGAGGCGGCGAGCGCCCACGCGGCGCTGGAGAGCCGGTCGGTCGAAGGCAAGATCGTCCTGCTGACCGGTGACCGACCGCCGGCGGGACCCGCCGAAATCTAGATTCCCCAATTCAGTTTCCAGGAGACCTTCGATGGCCGAAGCCGCCGTGCAAGTGGGACGCGTCCGCCAGGAGCGCCATGGCCACATCCTCAAGATCGTGATCGACAACCCCGGCAAGATGAACGCCTTCAGCCCTCAGATGATGGAGGAGCTGTCGGCGGCGTTCACCGCGCTCGACCGTGACAATGCTCTGTGGGTCGGCGTCCTGTGCGCTGAGGGCAAGCACTTCACCGCCGGCCTCGACATGCCCAAGTTCTTCGGCCCGACCGCGGTCAAGCTCGAACGTCCGGCCGGAAACATCGACCCGTTCGGTCTGGAGAACCGCTGCCGCAAGCCAGTGGTGACGGCCATCCAGGGCGTCACCTTCACCATCGGCATCGAGATCATGCTGGCCGGTGACATCGTGGTGGCGGCCGACGACGCCCGCCTGTGCCAGATGGAGTCCAAGCGTGGAATCGCGCCGCTGGGCGGGGCGCACTTTCGCTATATTTCCCGGGCCGGGTGGGGCGACGCCATGTACCACCTGCTGCTCTGCGACGAGTTCACCGCCGCCGAGGCTTACCGCATCGGCATGGTCCAGGAGGTCGTGCCTGCCGGCCAGCAGGTGGCCCGCGCAATGGAACTCGCGGAGATCATCGCCAGGAACGCGCCGCTGGGTATTCAGGTCACCAAGGAAGCCGGCCTCAGGTTCATCGAAGCCGGCGAAGAGGCCGCCATCGCCGTCATCCCTGAGATTCGCGCGCGCGTGATGGGCAGCGAGGACGCCAGGGAAGGCATCCAATCCTTTGTCGAGCGCCGCGCGGCGGTCTTCCAGGGCCGCTGACCCTTCGTCGCTCCAACCGGGACCTCGACCGTCCTCTCTAACCGATCCACGCCATTTCAGGACGAACGCAATGAGCGCCAACAACCTCTTCGATCTCACCGGGAAGACCGCGCTCATCACCGGCGGCTCGCGCGGGCTCGGCCTGCAGATCGCCGAGGCGCTCGGCGATGCCGGCGCCCGCCTGGTGATCTCCTCGCGCAAGGCGGCGGAGCTGGAGCATGCCAAGGCCCACCTGGAGGCGCGCGGCGTGACGGTCGACTATGTGGTGGCCGACAACAGCAAGGACGAGGATGTTGTGCGACTCGCGGACGAGGCGATCGCCATCCTCGGCCGGGTCGACATCCTGGTGAACAACGCCGGGGCCACCTGGGGCGCTCCGGCCGAGGATCACCCCATCGAGGCATGGGACAAGGTGATGAACCTCAATGTCCGCTCACTGTTCATCCTGTCGCAACAGATCGCCAAACGCTCGATGATCCCCAACCGGTACGGCCGGATCCTGAACCTCGCCTCGATCGCCGGCCTGCGCGGCGGCGTCGGCATGGTCGCCTACAACGCGTCCAAGGGCGCGGTCGTGAGCTTCACCCGTGGCCTGGCCGCGGACTGGGGTCCCCACGGAATCACCGTCAATTCCCTGGCGCCGGGCATGTTCCCCTCCAAGATGACCGCCGGGACCTTCAAGGCGAAGGGGGTGGACCATTTCGCCAACGCCGCCCCGCTGAGGCGGGTTGGCGATGGCGAGGATCTCAAGGGCGCGGCGCTTCTGTTCGCTTCCGAGGCCGGCAAGCACATCACCGGCCAGACCCTGGCCATCGACGGCGGCGTCACCGCTGTCTGACTCCAGGTCGATCGACATGCCGCTTACCGGGCATCGCGACTCTCACTCTCCAAACAAAAAGGCCGTTTCCCATGTCTGAGATCACCCTCGAAGCCTACAAGGCGATGGTCGGCCAGGAGGTCGGCGTTTCACGCTGGTTCGAGATCGGCCAGGACCGCATCGACAGCTTCGCCGACGTCACCGAGGACCACCAGTACATCCATGTGGATCCGGCGCGCGCCAAGGCGACCCCGTTCGGCGGCACGGTCGCCCACGGCTTTCTGACCCTGTCCATGCTGGCCGCGATGGGTTTCGACGCCCAGCCAAGGCTGGCGGGGGCGGTCATGGCGGTGAACTACGGCTTTGACCGGGTGCGGATGATGTCTCCCGTCCCGGCCGGAAGCCGGATCCGGGGTCACTTCGTACTCAAGGAGATCGTCGAGCGTGGGCCAGGCGAGATCATGGTCAAGTCGCAGGTGACGGTCGAGATCGAGGGCGCCGAGAAGCCGGCGCTGGTGGCCGAGTCGATCGGCCTGACCCGGTTCGCGTGAGTTCAACCGCAATGCGCGCCAGGCAAGGGCAGTCATAACCACCCGACAAGGGCCAATCACCGCCCGCAGCCGGGCGCCCCTGCCGCGAGAGCGGTTTAGTCTTTGTCCCCCATGCCGCGCATTGACCCTTCCTCTCAGGCAGAGGGCCCACTTGGCGCCCGGCCCCTGAAATGCGAGGTGCGGCGCGGGATTTTCGGGAGTGACGGATGACCAAGGCGGCGATGGCGATCCACGGCGGCGCGGGAGCGCTGACCGGCCGCGACTACAGCCGCGAGGTCGAGCACATGCGCCAGCTCATCGAGGCGGGGCGCGATCGCCTGGCGGCCGACGCCTCGGCCCTAGAGGTGGTGGTGGAGACGGTGGCGGCGCTGGAGGCCTCGGGCCTCTATGTGGCTGGGCGGGGCGCTTCGCCCAATACGGCGGGCGTCTATGAGCTCGACGCTTCGGTGATGGACGGAGCGAGCCGGCGCGCGGGCGCCGTGGCGGCTTTGCAGGGGTTCGCCTCGCCGGTGCGCGCGGCGCTGGCGGTGATGGAGGCGACCCCCCATGTGATCCTGGCCGGCGAGGGCGCGGCCGAATTCGCCGGCAAGCAGGGCCTGGCGCGCATCGCGGACCCCGAAGCCTGGTTCGCCCGGGTGGGCTATGGCGGTCGCAAGGAAAGCGCGCTTTCCACCGGCACCGTCGGCTGCGTGGTGCGGGATCAGGCGGGCAACCTCGCCGCCGCCACCTCAACCGGCGGGGTGTTCGGCAAGCTCTTCGGCCGGGTGGGCGATTCGCCAATTCCGGGCGCCGGCGTGTGGGCGGACGAGACGGCCGCGGTCTCCTGCACCGGGACCGGCGAGATGTTCCTGCGCGCGGCGGTGGCCGTGCAGGTCGCCCATCGCGTGGCCTTCGCCCAGGAGAGCCTCGCGCAGGCGGCGGACGCGGCCCTGGCCGAGGTGAAGGCGCTCGGCGGCGACGGCGGCCTCATCGCCCTTGGCCGCGAGGGCGATCCGGTCCTGCCGTTCGTCTCGCAAGGGATGAAGCGCGCGGCGCTGATGGCCGACGGCACGATCCTGGCCGAGGTGTTCTGAGACCGGCGCGGATCGCGCTATATGTAAGGCGCGCAACTCGGATCCGTCGTTGACCACAGCTCCCCTCAATCTCTCCGGCCTCACGCGAGGCCAGCTTTCCGCCGCGCTCATCGATGCCGGCGTGGCGAGCCCGCGCGAGGCGCGCATGCGCGCGGCCCAGGTGTGGGGCTGGATCCATCATCACGGCGTCACCGACTTTTCGGCCATGAGCAATGTTGGCAAGGCGACGCGCGCGGCCCTGGCCGACCGCTTCACACTGGCGCGGCCAGAAGTCGTGGAGCGGCTGCAAAGCATCGACGGGGTGATCAAGTGGCTGATCCGCTTCGCGCCCGGGATCGAGGCCGAGACGGTCTACATCCCGGACGTCGGCCGCGCCGGCGCCCTGTGCGTCTCCAGCCAGGTGGGCTGCACGCTCAATTGCACATTCTGCCACACCGGCACCCAGGCCCTGGTGCGCAATCTGAGCGCGGCCGAGATCGTGGCCCAGGTTCAGATCGCGCGCGACGATCTGGGCGAATGGAACGCCGTCGATGGCGAGCGGCGCCTCTCCAACATCGTCTTCATGGGCATGGGCGAGCCGCTCTACAATCTGGACGCCGTGGCCGACGCCCTGGACATCATCTCCGACAATGAGGGCATCGCCATCTCGCGCCGCCGGGTGACCGTCTCGACGTCCGGAGTCGTGCCCAAGCTCAAGGAGCTGGGCGAGCGCACGTCGGCCATGCTGGCGATCTCCCTGCACGCCACCAACGACGAGCTGCGCGATGTGCTGGTGCCGCTCAACCGCCGCTATCCGATCGCCGAGCTGATGGCCGCGATCCGCGCCTATCCGGGCCTGTCCAACGCACGCCGGGCGACCTTCGAATATGTCATGCTCAAAGGCGTCAACGACTCGCCGGCCGAGGCGCGGGCCCTGGTCAGGCTGCTGGCCGGGGTGCCGGCCAAGATCAACCTGATCCCGTTCAATCCCTGGCCGGGCAGCCCGTACGAATGTTCCGGGCGCGCGGCGATCGAGACCTTCGCCGGCATCGTCAACCGCGCCGGATACGCCTCGCCCGTGCGCACGCCGCGTGGCCGTGATATCCTCGCCGCCTGCGGTCAGTTGCGCACGCAAAGCGCCAAGCCCCGGGCCAGCGCGCGGCGGATCAAGGTCGCGTGAGAGCCGCGCCGCGCTTGAAATTGCCGCGCCCGCCCGACTGGCTGTTCTATCTGGGCGTCGTCGCGGCCCTGACGCTCGCCGCCGTCGGCATTCCGTTGAGCGAGCGCGGCGCTCGGGCGCCGACAATACCGGCGGGCCAGCCGCTGGCCCCGGCGTCCCTGTTCGACCCGGCGATCTGGGTCAGCGCGCCCCCGCCGGGACCGGGCGCCGGCACGGCGTTCTCCGTGGCCGACAGGGGCGTGTGGCTGACCGCGCGCCATGTCGTCGAGGGCTGTGGGCGGACGGTGATCGTCACCGCGCCCGGCCACGGCGTGGCCGCCACGGTGCGCCTGACACCCGGCCGCGAGACGGCGATTCTCTTCACGCGCGGCGGCGCGCCGGCCCTGCCCATAGCGCCGAAGACCGTCCTGAAGCGTGGCGAGCGGGCCTATGATCCGGGTTTCCCGCGCGAGCGGCCGGGCGAGGTCGCCTCTGAGCTGCTCCGGCGCGCGACCCTCCTCGTCGGCTGGCGCGGCCTGCGCGCCGAGCCGGTCCTCACCTTCGCCGAAACCGGCCGCTCGCCGCCCGGGCGGGGCAGCGCGGCCGGAATTTCCGGCGCGCCGGTCCTGGATCGGGAGGGCCGCGTTCTGGGTGTCACCGTGGCTGAGAATCCGAGGCGCCGTCGCCTCTACACCACCACGCCGGCGTCCCTGCGCGCCGCCCTGGCCGCGGCCGGCGTGACGCCCTCGGACGCGGCCGGAGAGGCGCTCACCCAAGGCTCCTGGCGCGACGTGTCGGACGACCTGCGCGGCGCCCTCAGCGTCGTCGAGGTCGAGTGCCTGGCCCGCTAGCGCCTTGCGCGCCCCCGCCGCAATCGCCGGGATGGAGCGGAGCGCATCTCCTCACATTGCGTCTTCCCCGCCCCAAACTCGAACGTCATCCCGGCCGCAGCGCGACAGCGCGGAGAGCCGGGACCTAGGGTTGCCGCGCGCCGACCGCAAAGCTGCAAAATAGAAGCTGCGAAGTCACCGCTTGAGGCCCTGGGTCCCGGCTCTGCACTCCGCTACGCTCCGTTCCCGCCGGGATGACGGAACTTATGGAAGGCGCTTGGGGAAGCGGCCAGAAGTGAATCCATCCGACCGTCGAAGGCGCTAAGTCGCGGTGGCCGGCGCGCGGTCGCGGGATCGGCGGTGGGGCCGAGCCAGGACCAGGCTCAGGATGATCGCCGGCGCGCCGACGACGGCGCACAGGACGTAGAATTGAGCATAGGCGGCCAGCAGCGGCTCGCCCTGGTGCAGGTTTTCGACGATCACGCCGGAAAATCCCTTGAGCGTCTTGCCGAACCAGACGAGCGCCGAGGTCAGCAGGGCGTACTGCGTGGCCGTGTAGCCCAGGCTGGTCAGGGTCGACATGTAGACCGTCAGGGCCACGCCGGCGAAGGCCATGGCCAGGCCGTCGAAGACCATGATCGCCTCGAATGCCGTCAGCGGGACCGGTCCGATCGAAAACAGCGTCCAGTCTCCGCCGTGAGCGCCCATGAAGGCGAAGGCGGCCACGGCGAAGGGCTGGACGACGGCGCCGAGGACCAACGTCGCGCGCACGCCCAGGCGCACGCACGAAAGGCCGCCCAGCGCGATGCCGGCAAATGAGGCGGCGATGCCGACGGAGCTGCGCACGCCCATGATGGTCAGCATCGGGATGGCCAGCGCTTGGTAATAGGGGCTGGTCATCGGCCCTCGCATGTAGTCGCACAGGTGATAGGTGGTGATCAGCGCCAGCATCAGAATGGCCATGCCCACGCCATGCGTACGGAAGAACTCGACCAACGGCCCGACGACGGCGTCGAAGGCGCCGGCCAGGGGACGGCGGCGGCTCTCGCCGGCCTTTGCCTCCATGACCTGGTCGGCGCGCTCCGGCTCCTTGATCAGGCAGGTGGCGATGATGCCGATCCCCATCAGACCGCCGAAGACCGCGTAGGAGACTGGCCAGCCGGCGAATTTCGCCAGGCCGTATATCCACGCCTCGGTGGCCAGCAGGGCGATGCGGAAACCCAGCGAATAGGTGGACGTCAGCAGGCTCAATTCCTCGGCATCGACGGCCGACTCGATCCGCCAGGCGTCGATCACCGTGTCCTGCGTGGCGGCGCATATGCCAGTGAACAGGCCCGCCGCCGCCAGGAGCGCGAGATGGGCCTTCGGGTCGGCCAGCGACATGGCGATAAGGCCCGCGCCCGCGCCGATCTGGGTCAGCAGCATCCATCCGCGCCGGCGTCCGAGCGATCCGGTGAGCGGCGCGCGAAGCCGGTCGACGACCGCGCCGTAGACGAACTTCACGCCATAGGTCAGGCCGATCCAGGACAGGAACCCGATCGTCGCCAGGCGGATGTGATCCTGCGCGAGCCAGTAGCCGAGCGTGTTTCCGATCAGCATGAACGGCAACCCGGAGGAAAAGCCCAGGGCGAGCATCAGCGCCACCTTGGGCCGGCCAAGGGCCGACATCGTTTCGGTAAGGCCCCGTCCACGGCGGGTTGACGTCGTCATGCCGGGCGACACTGACGCGCGTCGCGCCGGCCGTCCAGGCGTTCAGACCGGCATCAGCGGTGTTAGGCCATTAACGGGGCGCCGGGCGACGCCGGCCTCACCGGCAGCTTCTCGACTTGGGGGCCAACCCTTTGCTGGGCGAGGCGGATATCGTAGGCGCCCTGAAGATTGAGCCAGAACTGTGCCGACGTGCCAAACCAGTGGCCGAGCCGCAGGGCGGTATCGCCGGTAACGCCGCGCCGGCCGTGGATGATCTGGGTGACCCGATTGGCCGGCACATTGATCTGCCGCGCCAGTTCCGTCGGCGTCACGCCGATCTCCTGAAGTTCGTCGGCGAGCACCTCGCCGGGATGAATCGGGGGACGCGCCATGATTTCTCCTGCCTCCTAATGATAATCCACGATCTCGACACTCGACGGTCCGGCGGCGCCTTGCGGCCACTCAAAACAAATCCGCCACTGGGCGTTGATGCGGATGCTGTACTGGCCGCGCCGATCGCCGCGCAGCGCCTCGAGACGGTTGCTGGGCAGACCCCGCAAATCGTCCAGACTCGTCGCGGCGTCCAAAATTTCGAGGCGCTTCCATGCCTGCCGGTCAAACCCCCGGAACTCCCGGACAAAGCCGTTCCCGGCAAAGGCTCGGGTCCGTTTGTCGCTAAAGGTCAGGATCACAGTTTCAAGTAGTGATCGTGACGCATTACGTCAACCATAGATCCCTGCGGCCTTAGGGATGTTTTCGCCGGCCGCGAACGCCGGCCTGCCCTTCTAGCCGGTCAGGCGCGCATCAACGCCGCGCGGACCAGCTCGAGCCGGTCGTTGCCGAAGTACATATCCTCGCCATTCACGAACAACGTCGGCGAGCCGAAGCCGCCGCGGGCGATCAATTCGTCGGTATTGGCCTTGAGCGCCGCCTTGATCTCCGGCTGGGCCGCGCGCTCCAGCACATCGGCGCCGACGCCGGCGCGGGCGCAGATCGCCTGCAAGATCGCATCCTGCGAAACGTCCTCGTCGCGGCTCCAATAGGCCTCGAACACGGCCCGCGCGAAGTCGACGAGCTTGCCTTCCGGCTCGACGACCAGGCAGGCCCGCATCGCCTTGACGCTGTTCACCGGAAAGACAGTCGGCGGAAAAATGATCTTCAGGCCGGATGCGCGCGCCCAGTCCTGGATGTCCTTGAGCATGTAGCGCGCCTTGTCCGGCACCGGCGTCGCGCGGCTCTGGTAGACGCTGGGATTGACCGTATTGAACACCCCGCCGACCAGGAACGGCCGCCAGACGATGCGCGCGCCCATCTCGGCGGCCATCGGCTGCAGGTTCTCGAACGCCAGATAGGTCCACGGACTGGAGCAGTCGAAGAAGACCTCGATCCTGGGCGCAGTTTGTTCCATCCCGCTTCCCTTGCCCGATCCGGCCCTCGGCCCTAATCACGCGCCCATGACAGAGGAGTCGCCGAACGCGAAGGCCCGGCGATCCGCCGCGGCCATGTACACCCTCCTGTCGGTGATGTTCATCAACATCCTCGGCTTCGGCATCGTCGTCCCTTTGCTGCCCTTCTATGGGGCGTCATTCCACGCCGCGCCGTGGCAGATCGCGCTGATCTTTTCGGCCTATTCCATGGGCTCGTTCATCGGCGAGCCGTTCTGGGGCCGCCTGTCGGACCGCATCGGGCGCAAGCCGATCCTCATCTCCACGGTCCTGGCCAATTGCGCCTGCTACGGCCTCCTTGCCTTCGCGCCCAGCATCTGGCTGGCCGTGCTGATCCGCTTCGCCGGCGGCATGGCGGCCGGCAACGGCTCGGTGGTCCAGGGCTACATCGCCGACGTCACTCCGCCGGAAATGCTCGCCGGACGCATGGCCAGGCTCGGGGCCTCGTACAACATGGGCTTCATCCTTGGCCCCTTCGTCGGCGGCATACTGGCCAAGCCGTCCGTGGGACCGATCGGCTTCCAGATTCCGTTGCTGGCCGCGTCGGCCCTGGCCCTCTGCTCGTCGGTCGGCATCATGCTCGCCGTGCGCGAGAGCCGCGGCCGTCGTCCCGTCGAAGGCAAGCCGCTGAGCCGCTGGGCCGCCGCCGGCTTCGTCGCGCGCCATCCGGTCATTGGGCCACTGGTGCTGCTGACCTTCCTTGTCGGATTCGCCTTCAACGGTATCGAATCGATCTTCGCCCTGTGGGCCCATCAGCGTTTCGCCTGGCAACCCAGCCAGGTCGGCCTGTGCTTCGGCATCTCAGGCCTTGTCGCCTCGCCGACCCAGTTCCTGCTCACCGGCGTGCTTTCGCGTCGCTACGGCGAGGCGCGTATGCTGGCCCTGGGGATGGCCGGCACGGTGATCGCCATGGTCTTGCAGCCCTTCGGCAATGGCGGCTGGGAGACCTATGGCCTGATGGCCATGACGGCGCTCTGTTCGTCCGTCGCCTTTCCCAACGCCGGTGCGCTGCTTTCGCGCGCCATCGGCGACCGCAACCAGGGTCAGATCATGGGCCTCAACAACGCCACCAGCGCGCTCTCGCGGGTGGTCGGGCCGCAGGCCGCCAGCCTGTTCTTCGCCAGCGTCAATGTGAATGCGCCGTTCTTTCTGGGCGCCTTGATCGTCGCTCCGGCGACCTATCTGGCGCTGGTCGCCGGCCGGGCGACCGCGCGGCGGGCGACGGGGTGAGCGATGGGCGGCGTCGATCACGCCTTCATCGTCATGGCCCACGGCGATTCACCTTACCTGGAAGGGTGCATCGCGTCCCTGGCCGCCCAGACTGTCGGATCGACGATCCTGGTGACGACCTCCACGCCCTCGGACTTCATTGACGCCGCGGCCCGGGTGGTCGGCGCGCCGGTCACGCTCAATCCGCGCCCCGACGGCATCGCCGCCGACTGGAACTTCGCTCTTGGCGCAAGCCCGGCGCGATATGTCACCCTGGCGCATCAGGACGACCTCTATTTCCCCCCCTTTCTGGCGCGCAGCCTGGCGCTGCTTCAGTCGAGCGCGCGCGCTGCGCTCGCCTTCACCGGCTACCTGGAGGTGGACGATGATGGCCGGGCGAGCAGATCAAAGATCAGCCTGGCCAAACATTTGCTCGAGCGGCTCACCCTCGGCGATACGGTTGAGCCGGGCCGCGGGCGCCTGCGCGCCTTCCTGTCGCTCGGGAACCCCCTGCCGTGCTCGTCGGTGACCTTCGACAGGCAGAGGCTCGTCGATTTCGCCTTTTCCGGCGCGTTCAGGTCCAATCTCGACTGGGACGCCTGGCTGCGCCTCAACGAGGCTGGCGTCCAATTCGCCCGCACGCCCGAGCGTCTGGTCGGGCGGCGGCACAATCCGCTCACCGCCACCGCCTCGCTCACCCGGGAAGGCGTGCGGCGGCGCGAGGACCTCATCATGTTCCGCCGTCTGTGGCCGAGGCCGCTGGCCGGCCTCATCGCCCTCGCCTATAGGACCGGCTACGGTTAGAGCGGTCGGCGATGGACCAACAGGCGGAAATCTCGTCCGGACCCCGCCGATCGGGCGCGGCGCCTGACGTTTCCTTCGTCATGCCATGTCTCGACGAGACACGCTCGCTCGCCGCTTGCATTGCGGCGATCCGCGAAGCCGAGACGCGCATCGCGGCCTCCTACGTCCTGACCTGCGAGATCGTCGTCGCCGACAACGGCAGCACGGATGGGAGCCAGGCGCTGGCCGAAAGCCTCGGCGCGCGCGTCGTCACCGTGGCGGAGAAGGGTTACGGCGCGGCGCTGCGCGGCGGTTTCCTGGCCGCCCGCGGGCGCTACCTGGTCATGGGCGACGCCGACGGCAGTTATGATTTCCGCGAAGCCGTGGCCATGATCGGCGCCCTCGTCGCGGGCGCGGATCTGTGCATTGGCTCGCGCTTCAAGGGCGCCATTCGCCCCGGAGCGATGCCGTGGAAGAATCGCTACGTGGGCAACCCGCTGCTCACCGCGATGCTCAATCTGCTGTTCAACGCCAAGGTGAGCGATGCCCATTGCGGCCTGCGCGCCATCACCCGGGCCTGCTTCGAGCGACTGCGTCTCACCGGCCCCGGCATGGAGTTCGCCAGCGAAATGGTGATCAAGGCGGCGCTCAAAGGCGAGAAAATCGTCGAGCGGCCGGCCACGCTTTCGCCGGACCTACGCGATCGCCCGCCGCACCTGCGGCCCTGGCGCGACGGTTGGCGGCACCTGCGCTACCTGTTCATGTTGAGTCCGGCATGGCTGTTCGCCCTGCCCGGCGCCCTGGCCACGATCGCGGGCCTGTTCATTCTGGCTTCCTCGGGAATTCATTTTCTTCTGGCCCGGGGGAGCGAGTTTTTCTTCGGCAACTATTGGGAAGTGCTGGCCAGCTCGCTGGTCGGAGTGGGTTACGTCGCCCTCCTCCTGGCCCTGGCGAGCCATCTGCATGGGGTGCGTTCGGGCTACCGCAAGGCGCCCGGATGGTTCGTATGGCTTGCCCGCTGGGTCAACCTCGAGAGCATGATCCTTGTCGGCGTCGGCTTGGTGACCCTGGGCGGACTGGACCTCGTGGCCGTGTTCGCCGCCTGGAACAGGCACGTGCTCACGCGCGCCGATTCAGTCTTTCCCGTGGTGCTCGGGACCCTGTTGATGAGCCTCGGCGCCCAGACCATATTCGGCGGCTTCCTGCTGGCCATCATCGGCGGCAACGAAGCGCAATTCATCCATCTTCCCGGGGACGAGCCGGAATGGTCCGCTTTGCCCGAACCGGCGCCGGGCCTTAAGCTTTCCGCCGAACCGTCGAGGGGTCACGATGCGTCTGAGACAGATCGCCATCGCCTGCCATGATGTGGACGCCGTCGCCGCCGATCTCGCCGCCGTCTTCGGGCTGAAGGTCGCCTACCGCGATCCGCGCATCATCCACTATGGCCTCGCCAACGCGGTTCTGCCGGCGGGCGCGGCGTTCATCGAGGTTCTGGCCCCGGTGAGGCCGGACGCGTCCGCCGCCCGCTTCCTCGCCAGGCGCGGCGGTGACGCGGGCTACATGCTCATCATCCAGGTCGCCGACGCCGCGAAGGAACGCACGCGCATCCAGGGGCTCGGCGTTCGCGTCGTCGACGACATCGACGGTCCCGCCTATCGCGCCGCGCACTTCCATCCCAACGACTTCGGTGGGGTGCTGGTCTCGGTCGATGAGCAGCGGGCGGCGAAGGACCACCTCGAGCCCCTTGGCGATTGGGCGCCGGCGGGCCCGGACTGGCGCGCGGCGCGCACGCCGGAAGTGCTCGACATCGCCTCGGCGACGCTCGCGTCGGCCGATCCGGACGCCTTGGCCAAGCGATTCTCGGCGCTGCTGGCGAGACCGCTCGACGGGGCCCGGCGGCTTCCGCTCGACCGCGGCGAGCTCAGGTTCGCGAGTGGGGACGCAGCGGCGACGGTCATCCGCGACATCGAACTCAAGGTGGCCGATCCGGCGGCGGCGCTGGCACGTGCCGAGCGCGCCGGGCTTGAGGTGAGCGGCGGGGGGGTGCGCATCGGCGGCGTCCTGTTCATCCCCCTTGGCTGAACCGGGTCTCGCCGCGGGCGGCGGCATCGCCGCCTCGACCAGAGCCGCTTCGACGTCCGGCCTCGGACCAACCCTCGCCTTCGGCTTCGGCGCGCACTTCCTCATCGCCCTGGTCAATGTGCTGGCGACGCCGCTTCTCCTGCGCTTCATGGGCGTGGAAGCCTACGGCCTGGTGGCGTTCTTCCTAGTGCTGCATGGCTGGATGCTGGTCTTCGACCTCGGCGTATCCCCGGCGCTGGCCCGCCAGCTTTCACGTTTCAGGGGAGGGGCCCTCAGCGCCCAGGACGCAAGGGGTCTGCTGGCGGCGGCGGAGACCATGTTCGTCGCCGGCGGCGTCGTGGCCGGCGGCGTCCTGGCCCTGGCCAGTCCGTGGATCGCCGGTCACTGGCTGCATAGCGCGACACTCACCCGGCACCAACTCGACGCGTCCCTGCGCCTGATCGCCGTCATGCTGGTGTTCCGCTGGCTGACCGGACTCTATCAGGCGGCGCTGATCGGTCTCGAGCGGCAGAATCTCGTCAACGCCCTGGCGGCGGGATTTGTCGTCGTACGATACGGCGCGGCGCTCGCCGCCCTCGCTTTCGTCGCGCGCACGCCGGTGGCTTTCTTCGCGGTCCAGGCGCTCTTCACCGTGATCGAGGCGGTGGCGAGCCGGCTGCTGCTCGGCGGGGCTTTGCCGAAGCTTTCGCGTGGCGCGCCTCCGGGCTGGGGGCGGCTGCGGGCGGAGGCCCGCTTCGCCCTGGGGCTGACGCTCGCCTCGGCGGCGGCCACAATGACCAGTCAGGCCGACCGGCTGGCGCTGTCGCACGCGCTGCCGCTGGAGCAGTTCGGCCTGTTCGGCCTGGTGGTTCAGGTGTGCGCCGGCATCACACTGGTCGTGCCGCCGTTCGCGCAGGCCTTTCAGCCCAGGCTGACCACCCTGCTGGCGCAGCGGCGGCGAGAGGATTTCGTCCACGTCTATCGACTGGCCGCGGCGCTCATTCTGGCCCTCGCCGTCGGACTGGCCGGAACCATCGCCGCGCGGCCCGTGTGGGTGATCTGGGCGTGGACAGGGCGCGCCGACGCCGCCGCCCGTCTGGCGCCCATCCTGGCGCTCTACGCGGCCGGCGGGGCCATCGCCGCCTATCTGTATGTGCCCTTCCTGCTTCAGTACGCCCAGGGACGCGTACGGCTGCACGTCATCGGCGCCACCAGCTTCGCCGTGGTCTGGGTTCCGCTGGCCGTGTGGGCCGCGTTCGCCTACGGGGCGATCGGCACGGGCGTGGTGTGGCTCGCCGGCAATCTCGCCTACCTTCTCGGCTGGGTCCCGGTCATCCATCGCGCGATGCTGTCACCGGAGGAGCGGCGCGGCCTCGATCTCGGCGTGTGGGTCCGAGGGGGGTTTCTCGCGGCCCTGCTGGCGGCCTCGCGACTGATTCAGTTCGGACCGCTCAGCCGCCCGCAGGCCTTCGCGGGGCTGGCTGGGCTCAGCATCGCCATCACCCTCATCGGCGCGGCTATGTCGGGCGAAGTGCGCGCCTACGCCGGCCATGCGCTCGCGCGCTTCAGGAGCCGTGGGCCGTGAGCGCGCGGATCGCGGTGTTGCTCTCGACCTACAATGGCGAGAATCTCCTCAGGGCCCAGCTCGACAGCCTGCTCGACCAACGGGGCGTCGGCGTCGAGCTGTTCGTCCGCGACGACGGCTCGAGCGACGCGACCCGCGAGATCCTCAATGGCTACGCCGGCCACTGGCCGCGCCTTGCCGATGTCGCCAGCGGTCCGAACCTCGGACCGGCCATGAGCTTCCTCGAGCTGCTGGCTTTGGTTCCGGACGGCTTCGACGGTTACGCCTTCTGCGATCAGGACGATGTCTGGCCGCCGGACAAGCTGGAGCGCGCGGCCCGGCGGCTGGCCGACCTGCCCGCCGGGCAAGCGGGGCTCTACTGTGCGCGAGTGATGTGCGTGGACGCGGACCTCCGGCCGCTGGCACCCGCGCCGATCAAGGATGACGCCAGCTTCGAGCACCTGCTGTTCGAGAACATCGCCTACGGCCCCACCGTGGTCATGAACGCAGCCGCGGCCCGCCTCGTCAGGTCGCGACCGCCCACGACGGGCGCCTCGATGCACGACTGGTGGTGCGCCCTGGTCACGGCCGCCTTCGGGGAGGTCGTTTACGACCCGAAGCCGGCGGTTCTCTATCGGCAGCATGGCGGCAACGCGATCGGCCAGGCGAGCGGGCGGCTGGCGGAGCTTTGGCGTCTGGCGCGGATGTTCGCGCGCGCGCCCCGGCGGTTCTATCCGATCCACGCCCAGGCGGCCGAGTTCCTGCGACTCTGGGGCGACGCGCTCGACCCTGACCGGCGTCGGCTGGCCGAAGCGCTTGTCAATTCCAGGAAGTCGCTCGCGGCGCGGATCGCCTACGCGGCGAGAGGCCGCATGGTGCGTCAGGCCCTGTTCGGAAACCTCCCGGCGCGCGTGCTCATCGCGCTCGACCTTTATTAGCCGAGCGCGGCTTGCACCGCCGCGCCCTTGGGCGAGCCCAGGCCGGTGCACGCGTCCCAGCCCGCGGCGGCTTCGAAATCGCCGTTGTCGCCGCTGACGATGTCGTTGAGGGCGCTCGCGCCCGGATAGAGAAGCGGATTGATGAAGCCCACGCTCTTGCCAAGGTTGGCGTTGATCCGGGCGATGAGGCTCGCCCACAGCGGCGCGACGGCGCTGGTGCCGCCGAAAACGGTGTCTTCGCCATCGACGCGCACCTGGTAGCCGGTCTCCGGATCGGCGTCGCCGGAGACATCCGGCACTCCACGCTTGGCCAGCGCCGTGTGCTTTCCCTGACTGCTCGTCGCCGAAAGGCCGCTCTGCCAGGTGGGGAGGGCGAACTGGGCGCTCACCCCGCCGCCGCTGGCCCCACCCTGGGAGCCGTCGTTCCAGACCGTTTCGCTCGAGATGGCGGCGCCGCTGGCGCGCAGACTCGTCCCGCCGCAGCCAAGCGCGTGCGGGCTGGATGCCGGGAAATCCACGTGATCGCCGCCGCTGGTGACGCCGTCGCTCGAGCCGGAATCGCCGCTGGCCACACAGACGGTGACGCCCATGGCGCCGGCGGCGGCGATCGCCTGGTCGAGAGCGGTCATGGCCTGGCTGGTCCATTCGCTCTCTGGCCCACCCCAGCTGATCGAGATCACCGAGGGCCTGTGGGTCGTATCGTGCGCGGCGGTGGTCACCGCGTCGAGGAAGCCGGCGTCGGTGTTCGGCGCGAAATAGACGACGATGCTCGCGCCGCTGGCCAGCGATCCGGCCACCTCGATATCCAGCATCACCTCGCCGTCGGGCCCGTCAGCCGAGCCCGTCGGCTGGTTCTGCGCGCCGTCGACCGAAACGGCGGTGACCTTGGGCGCGGGAGCTACCCCGAGCGCGGCGAAATAGGTGGAAAGATCCTTGGCGACGAAGCCGCCGCCAAGCTCGATGATGGCGATCGCCTCGCCGGCGCCGTCGCCGGCGGGAAAACCGTACAGCGCCGCCACTTGCGGCGGTGTGTAGGAGACGGCGGCCGCCGCGCGGCCCACCTCGGGCCTGAACGGGCGAATGTGCGGCTGCGCCTGGGGGCGGTTGTCGAGCCCCAGGACCGCCTCGACGACGCCGGCGAGCTCCTCGGGCAGCAGGATCGCGCCCAACCGGCCGCGATAGACGCCGGCCGGCCCTTCCATCCGGCGAAGATCGACGCCGAACGCCTGGTTCAACTGCGCCACGCTTCCGCCAATGCGGACTGTTCGGCGCGCGAGATCGCACTCAAGGACCCGCAGGCCGTGAGCTGCGGCGAACCGCTCGACGGCCTGGACGTCCGCTTCGGTGGCGCCGAACTGCTGGGCGAAGTCTTCGCGCGACAGCCGAGCGCGCTCGCCGCGCCCCAGTCGCTTGAGCGTCGGCTTCAGATCGTTCTCCCGGCGGAGGAGCAGGGTGGCCTCGACCGGCTCGTCCGGCGCGGCCGGACCGACGTCGCGCGCGCCGCGAGGGAGCCTTCTTTCGCTGCCGGAAAGCGGAACTGACGCCATGATCGGGCCTCCATTCCCCCAGCTTCAAGGGTAGCAGGCTCACCGTCATCTCGCCACGGCGCCAGGCAAGGTTTCGACCCGAAGGTTCCAGGCTCGGGCGGGAAATCAGGCGATCGACGCCCGCGCCTTGCCGCGACGGGCCCGCCGCAAGGCTGCGCCAGCCAGACCGATACCCGCCAGGATCGACATCCATGCCTGGGGCTCGGGAACCGCGCTCGGAACGAACTCCGAGGCGAACGACACATTGCCATTCGTGTCGGCGATCTCGATCATCGGCGGATCGGCATAGGTCTTGGCGTTGGTGTAGATGACGAAACCGCCGCTCGGGGCCGAGGAGGTCACCGGCGTCGAAAAGTAGAATTCGACCACATCGCCATTTGCACTGCGGGACGCGGTCGTCGGCACGACATCGCCCGCGGCCTCGACGCATTCGCCCGCGATGTTGCAGCTCTTAACCGCCGTATCGAATCCCGCGTAGCCGGGCATCGAGATGCTGGCTACGTCGTCGCTGGTGAGCGACAGGCCGAAGGCGAAGGTGACGTCATTGTTGCCGAACGGATTGTCGCCCGTTCCCGTGACCACATACTCGGTCAGCGAGCCCGTCGGATCGCCGGGACTGCCGAACGGTACGGTCTGGAAAGCCAAGACCTGAGTGACGGAGTCGACGAAATCGGGCACCGGCGCCCCGTCCTGGCC
>JBOHLC010000033.1:0-5215 GCA_050729395.1 Caulobacteraceae bacterium | reverse complement strand
GGAGGACTATGCCCTGAACGCCCGCGCGGCCGAAGCCGCCGGTGCGGAAATCGTCACCGTGGCCGTGAGGCGGGTCAACCTCAGCGATCCCTCCAAGCCGATGCTGACCGACCATTTCAAGCCGGACCGCTTCATCCTGATGCCCAACACCGCCGGCTGCTTCACCGGCGAGGAGGCGGTGCGCACCCTGCGCCTGGCCCGCGAGGCCGGCGGCGGCGACCTGGTCAAGCTCGAGGTTCTGTCCGATTCCAAGACGCTCTATCCGGATATGGAAGAGACCCTGCGGGCGCTGAAGCTGCTGGTCGCCGACGGTTTCGACGTCATGGTCTATTGCACCGACGACATCGTCTACGCGCGCAAGCTGGAGGAGGCCGGCGCTGCGGCGATCATGCCGCTGGGCGCCCCGATTGGCTCCGGACTTGGCGTCCAGAACCCCGTCAACCTGCGACTCATCGTCGAGGCGGCCAAGGTTCCCGTGCTGGTCGACGCCGGCGTCGGCACTGCGTCGGACGCGACGGTGGCCATGGAGCTCGGCTGCGACGGCGTGCTGATGAACACCGCCATCGCCGCCGCCAAGGATCCGGTGCGCATGGCTAGGGCGATGAAGCACGCCGTCATTGCCGGCCGCGAGGCCTACCTAGCCGGCCGCATGCCCCGCCGCCTCTACGCCGACCCCTCCTCGCCGCTGGCCGGGTTGATTTAGCCGCGCTGGATTGTTGCGCAAACTACGCCAGAGGCGTATATCCTCGTCGTGGATCATGTCTTTGACCCCGCCAAAGACAGGGCCAACCGCGCGAAGCACGGAGTCACGCTGGCGCTCGCCGAGGTTTTGTTCGCCGGACCTCATGTTGCGCTGGAGGATGACCGATTTGACTATGGCGAGGTGCGCAAGCTGGCCTTCGGCAAGATCAACGATCGCCTGTTTGCGTGCGTCTATGTGGAACGGGTGGCGGAGCGCCGCGTGATTTCGCTCCGCAAGGCGAACAGACGCGAGGTGAAGCGCTATGGCCAAAAGCTTGAGTGAAACGGCGCGAAAGGCCATGGCGGCGACCGACTGGAAACGACTCGACGCGATGACCGACGAGGATATCGCCCGCCAGATTGCGGCCAATCCCGACGCGGCGCCGGACATGGCGCCGGAGATCGATGTTCGCGCTATCCGGCGGGCCTCCGGCATGACGCAAACCCAATTCGCCCAAGCCTTCGAGTTCAGCGTTCGAACCGTTCAGGAATGGGAGCGAGGCGCCAAGAAGCCCAGCGGTCCGGCGCGGACGCTCTTGCGCGCCATCAAGGGCGACCCCGAGGGCCTCCGGCGGGCGCTGGCTTCGGCATAGACGCCGCCCCCTAAACCACCGCCTCGTCGGCCAGATGGCAGGGGTGGTCGAGGCCGCCGTCTTCGACCTGCAGCGTCACGTGATGCACCTTGAAGCGGATCTCGAGTTCCTCGCAGGCCCGGTGGATCAGAGCGTCGTCGGTCGGCATTCCCGGCCGCACCAGATGAGCGGTCAGGGCCGTATCGGTGGTGCTCATGCCCCAGATGTGCAGGTCATGCACCTCGGCGACGCCTGGGAGGGCGGCGAGGTAGGCATGGATGCCGGCCCGGTCGACCCCCGCCGGCACGGCGGCCAGCGCCAGGTCGAGCGATTCGCGCATGATGGACCAGGCGCCGGCGACGATGACCGCGCCGATGACGAGGCTCACCGCCGGGTCGAGCCACATCCAGTGGGTGAAATAGATCATCGCGCCCGCGGCGACCACGCCGGCCGCCACCAGGGCGTCGCCGGCCATGTGGGTGAAGGCGGCGCGGATGTTGACATCGCCCCTGCGGCCGGAGGCGAACATCCAGGCGGTGACTCCGTTCACGGCGACGCCGATGGCGGCCACGATCATCACCGTCATACCGGCCGCGGGCGCGGGATGAATGAGGCGCAGGATCGCCGCCCAGGCGATGCCGCCGGTCACAACCAGCAGCAGCATCGCGTTGCTGAGCGCGGCGAGGATCGACGAGCCGCCAAGTCCATAGGTGTAGCGGGCGCTGGGCGCCCGCCGCATCATGATCGAGGCCCCCCACGCCAGCGCCAGCGAAAGGACGTCGCCGAGGTTGTGGCCGGCATCGGACAGCAGGGCCAGCGAATTGGCCTTCACCCCCCAGGCCGCCTCGGCGATCACATAGGCGACGTTGACGGTTATGCCGATGGCGAAGGCGCGACCGAACGAGGACAGCGCGTGGCTATGGGTGTTGCCGGGGTGTGTGGCGGCGTGGTGCGTCATCCGGGCCTATGGCTTTGGCGAAGCGCCAGATTAGCAACGTGTCCGCCCCGGCGCGAGATCGCACTTCGCGGACCGGAGAGTCGGTCAATCGCCGCGCGATCTGCTAGAGGGGACCGGACGTCCATTCTGGGCCCTCGCCATGACCACCAAACACGATTTCCGCCGCTCCTCGGTCGGCGCGCGCAAGCTCGAGCCGGAGACCCTGATGTTGGGCTTCGGCTTCGACCCGACGCTCTCCGAAGGGGCGGTGAAGACGCCGATCTTCCTCACCTCGACCTTCGCGTATGACACCTGCGCCGAAGGCAAGCTTCTGTTCGATTATATGTCCGGGCGCGAGCCGACGCCGGAGGGCCAGGACGCGGGCCTGATCTACACCCGCTTCAACAACCCCAATCTGCAGATCGTCGAGGAGCGCCTGGCGGTGCTGGAGCGCGCCGACGCCTGCGCCGTCTTTTCCAGCGGCATGGCCGCGATCCTCACCGCGCTCCTGGCGACGACCGAACCCGGCCAGGTGGTCATGCGCAGCCGGCCGCTCTACGGCGGCACCGAGACCCTGTTCGACACCCTTCTGGCGAGGCTCGGCGTGCGCAGCGTCAGCTTCTTCGACGGCGTCGACGCCGGCGCGGTTGGCGCGGCGGCGGAAGAGGCCGCGGGTCTGGGGTCGGTGGCGGCGATCTATGTCGAGACGCCGGCCAATCCGACCAATTCGGTGGTCGATCTCGATCTGATGGCGGCGACGTCCGAGCGGATCGGCCAGCGGCAGGGCGCGCGGCCCCTGATCATCGTCGACAACACGCTTCTGGGTCCGCTCTATCAGGCGCCGCTCGCGCACGGGGCCGACCTCGTCGTCTACTCCCTGACCAAATATGTCGGCGGCCACAGCGATCTGATCGCCGGCTCGGTGGCCGGCAAGTCCGCGCCGATGAAGAAGGTGCGCTCGCTGCGCAACCTGATCGGCAATCAGCTCGACGTGCACAGCGCCTGGATGCTGACCCGCTCGCTGGAGACCCTGCGCCTGCGCATGGACAAGGCCTTCGCCAACGCGGCGGAAGTGGCCGGCTGGCTGCGCGGCCAGCCCCAGGTCGACAGGGTCGACTATCTCGGTTTCGCCGAGCCGGGCTCGCCCGCCGCGACGGTGATCGAGCGCCAGTGCGGCGCCCATGGCGCGACCTTCTCCTTCGTCGTGCGCGGCGGCCAGGAGGCCGCCTTCCGCGTGCTCGACAGCCTCGAGGTGTTCAAGCTCGCCGTCAGCCTCGGCGGCACCGAATCCCTCGCCTGCCATCCGGCCAGCACCACCCATTCCGGCGTCTCCGCCAACGAGCGGGCGATCCTTGGTATCGACGAAGGTCTCATCCGAGTGTCGGTGGGGATCGAGTCGCCGGTCGACCTCATCGCCGACCTCGCCGGCGGTCTGACGGCCAACTAACTCTCGCTCGGCAGTCCATCGCGCGAGAGCAGCACGGCGACCCAGCGGGTGGTCGCGAATTCCGAGGCCAGGGCCATCACCGCCACCGTCAGCGGCGTGGACAACAGCACGCCCGGCGCGCCGAGGATCGCCGCCCAGAAACCCAGCGAGATGAGGATGAACAGGGGGTCGAGGTTGAGTTCATCCCCCTGCAGCTTGGGCATCACCACGTTGTCGATCACGAACACGGCCGAGGCCACGATGGCGACGATCAGCACCGGCCGCGTCAGGTCGTCGAACTGCGCCAGCGCCAGCAGGCCGGGGAACACCGAGCCCGCCACCGCGCCCACGATCGGCACAAAGGCGCACAGGAAGACCAGGAAGGCGGCGAACAGGGCGTCGTGCACCCCGAACGCGGTCATCAGCACCCAGACGACGATGGCGATAAACAGCGCCTTCAATGTCTGCAGCCAGGCGTAGCGCTCGACCGCGTGGCCGACGCTGGCCATGACGCGCAGGGCCGAGGCGCGGTGCTCCGGGGCGGCGTAGAGGCGGTCGAACTTGCGCGAGAACGCGGCCCTGGAGGCGGCCAGGAAGCCGAAATAGATCACCACCAGGGCGGTGAAGGAGGTGTCGTGCCGGGCGATGCCGAACACCCCGCCGGCGAGGCGCCTTGGATCGATCCCGCTGAAGATATCCTCCAGGGTCATCGGCGCGGCCCCGATCAAGGTCAGGCCCCGGTACAACAGGGCGTCGAGCTTGGGCGTCAGCGCCTTGAGCTGCAGGGCGAAGGGCGGGGCGTCGATGATGATCAGGCCGGCGATGACCGCGAACCCGGCCAGGATGAGCGCGCCGGCGAGCCCCGCGCGGAGCCAAGGCGGCGCTCCGGGCAGCCGCCGCCCCATCAGGCGCGAGATGCCGTCCACCAGGACGATCATGAACGCCGCCACCACCAGGGGCGCGAGAATGGCCTCGAAGAACCTCACCAGGGCCAGCGCCAAAACCACGGCCATGAACAGGGCCGAGTTGCGCAGGGCGCCCAGGCCGGCGGGCGCCCGGCGTGGCGTTTCGGGGGCGCTCAGGCGGCTTGCGCCGGCTCGGGCCGCCGCAGATCGGCCGGCAGGCCCTCGCCCATCAGGTCGATGAAGTTGTCGGCGTAGAAGCGGCCGGCGATCCTCGGCGAGGTGGTGCTCAGCGAATCGTCGAAGCGCTTCAGCGGGTTGCGGCCGCCTTCCACATGCGGGAAGTCGGACGAGAAGAGGCACACTTCCTCGCCGGAATTGGCCGCGATCCAGGCCGCGTCCTCGTGCGGATAGGGCGTGACGCGCACCTGGCGGCGCACGAACTCGCTGGGCTTGAGCGACATCTTCTGCAGCCGCTCCTCGTTCTTGTAGAAGGCGTTGTGGGCGCTATCCATGTTGCGCATCCAGCCCGGCACCCACGACGCGCCCTGCTCGATGCAGCCGAACTTCAGGCTCGGGAAGCGGTCGAGCACCCGGTCTACGATCAGCGCGGTCAATGCCTTCATCGGCGCGTAGC
>JBOHLC010000032.1:0-19880 GCA_050729395.1 Caulobacteraceae bacterium | reverse complement strand
CACCGATCGCAGCCAGGCCTGGCCGACCGGCTATCTCGACCTTGCCGATCTCGGCTGGAACGGCCGGCTGATCGAGCACCAAGGCCTGGAAACGGCAAGCTTTCCACGGCTCGTCGACACCTGGGGCGAGCTTGGCCGCGCCTCGCGCGACGTGTTCGGGGCCGAGATTGCGATCACCGCCGACATCGCCGACCAGCAGAGCGCGCTCCTGGCTCACGGCGAGGCGCCCGGGACGGCCAAGATCACCTTCGGCACGTCTGGAACCTTCGATCTGGCCACCGGCGAGAGGTTCCTGTTCCCAGGTCCGGGCACGCCGCCACTGATCGTTTCGTCCGTAGGCGGACGAACGGACTTCTGTGTCGAGGGCATGGTGCTGTCGGCGGGTCAGGCGGTGGACTGGCTGCGCGACCGCCTGGCGCTCGGCTACCGCGCGGCCTTCGACGCCCTGGCCTCGTCCGTGCCCAACGCCGGCGGCGCGGCCTTCCTACCGGCGCTTCAGGGCCTGGGCGCGCCCAGCGGCGATCCCGACCGCCGGGCCGCGCTCACCGGCATCACGCCATCGGTAAGCCGGGCGCATCTGGCGCGAGCGGCATACGAGGGCGTGGCCTTCCGTGCCCGCGAGATCGTCGATCACATCTACGGATTGGTCGAGTTCGACCCGCCGCCGGCCATCGGCGTGGACGGCGGCCTCACGCGCAGTCCGGTTTTCCTTAGGATCCTCGCCGACTGTCTCGGCCGGCCGGTGCGCCGTCACGCCACGCCGGAGGCGACCCTGCTGGGCGCGGCCATGGCCGCCGGTCGCGGCGCCGGCCTGCTTTCGGACACCGACCGCGAGGCCATGATCCGCTTCGAGGCGCCGGTCGCGCCAGGTCTGACCCCGGCGGACTCCGCCGAGCGCTTCGCCGCCTGGCGCGCCCGAATCGACGGTTGAGCGGCGGGCGCGACGATTTGCGGGCTATCCGAATCGCGCCGGCTATGAGTTGGTACGGCCGGAGAAGGGGAGGCGCGGTCATGCGAACTGGAATCGCGGGCGCGGCGGCGTTGGCATTGATCTTGTGTTCGGGCGCGGCGTTCGCGCGGGACCTGCCGGCCGGCGGCTTTACCGTGGCCGACGTCGTCGCCTGGCTGCAGGGCGCCGGCTACAAGGCGCAAGTCGTGACCGGTTCCGATGGCAAGACGCACGTGTCGAGCGCGACGGATGGCGTCGTTTTTGGTGTCTACATGTTCGACTGCAAGGCGGATCGCTGCGGTTCGATGCAGTTCTCGGCTGGTTTCGCGACGCACGGCAAATTCGACACCTCGCGGATGAACGAATGGAATCGCGACAGCCGCTGGGCGCGCGGCTATTTCGACAATGTGAACGATCCGTGGATCGAGTATGACGTCGACCTAACGCCCGGCGGCACCTATGAACTCCTGGACGACGAGTTCGCGACCTACAGATCCTCCCTCGCGCGCTTCATCAAACTCTATGGATTGCAATAAGGCGGCGCGCGGCTCTTAAGTCGGCCGATGGAACGCGCGCGTCTTGGACCTATCCCCAGCGTCAGCCGGCTGACCCTTGGCGGCGGCGGCCTGGGCCGCATCTGGGGCGAAACTTCGATCTCCGAGTCGGTGGCCACGGTTCACGCCGCCATCGAGGCCGGGATCACCCTGGTCGACACCGCGCCCATGTACCGCGACTGCGAGGAGGTGATCGCCAAGGCCTTCGCCGGCGCCCTGCCGATGGGCGTGCGCATGACCACCAAATGCCAGCTGGGCGCGCCGCCCCGGGGCGAAGCCGCCCAGCGCCTGGAGGCCTCGCTCGAGGCCAGCCTCGCGGCCATGCTCCTGGGCCGCGCCGACATCTTCTTCCTGCACAGCAACATCCGACCGGATGATTACACCTACGCTCTGTCGGATCACCGCAGGGACCAGTTCTCGACCCCGTGGACGACCTACGTCGAGGAAGTCGTCCCGGCCATGCAAAGCCTCAAGGCGCGTGGCCGCATAGGCGCGTGGGGCATCACCGGCGTCGGCGTGCCGGCGACGATCCTGGACGCCATCGCCCACGAGCCGGCGCCGGACGTGGTGCAGGCCGTCGCCAATCTGATGGACAGCCCCGGCGGCATGCGCCGCTACGACGGGCCGGCGAGGCCGCGCGAGATCATCGCCGCCGCCAAGGCGCGCGGCATGGGCGTCATGGGCATCCGCGCCGTGCAGGCCGGCGCGCTTACCGCCGCCATCGACCGCGAGTTGCGGCCCGATCACCCAGAGATGCTCGATTTCGAGAAGGCCGCGCCGTTCCGCGCCTTGTGCGCTGAACTGGGGGCCGATCCGGCGGTCGTCGCCCACCGCTATGCGCTCGGCATGGCGGGCGTCGACACGGTGGTCCTGGGGGTCAAGAACCGGGCCGAGCTTCGGGGGTGCCTGGAGGCCGAGGCGCAGGGCCCGCTGCCGGCGGAGGTGACCGCGCGTATCGACGCGCTGGGGTTGCGGGAATAGTTCAGAGCATCGCGCTGGCCGTTAGGCCGCCCGCTCCCGCTCTTCCGCGCGAAAGCGGGGTGGCAAGAATCCAACATTTGGTTCCCGGCAAAAAAGCGGACACGCGGAACTTCCGAGAAGGGGTGGGAAGCGGACGGCGCCGAAGCCGCACCGTAGCGGTTAGGAGAGGCCCTAGACCAACTGCGCCAACTGCGCTTCGTATGCGGGGCGGATCGCCCGTTCGCGTTCCACGCTTCCGGGGGTGCGGACCCCAGCTGTCGCCCCTTCCAATCCGTCGAGGAAGACCTGCCAACCGGCGGCTGTGCCGGTCAGGTGCTTCGTTCCCATGCCGGACTGCCTGAAAGTAAGCGCGCAGCCCCGGCCGTCGGGCGTTAGCTCGCAGCGGACGATAGAGTTCGGATGGTCCTTGTCCGGCCAGGTCCAGGCGACGAGGCGCGGCGGCTCGAACGCCACCACCTCTCCCTCCGCCATCCTGTAGGGCGGATCGTCATTGGCGAACCGCAGCGTGACCCGCGCGCCCAGGCGCACGTCGGGTGTGAACGTCATCTCGGTGAACCAGTCGGCGATCCGCTCAGGCACGGTGAGCGCCGCCCAGACCTTTTCGATAGGCTTGGCAAGCCGCCGCACGAAGACGACTTCGTATTCGTCGCCCCTCTTGCGAATGACGCCGTTGGGGGCGTTATTGGAGTTCATTGCTCTTGCTCCAGGTGGTCTTCAAGGGCGTCAAGCTTTGCGCCCCAGAACACACGGTAAGGTTCGAGCCAAGCTGCCAATACCGCGAACTGGCGCGGCTCCAGCCTGTAAAGCCTGCGCTTGCCGTCGGCGCGCATCCGCACCAGGCCGGCCTCGCGCAGTAGCTTCAGGTGCTTGGAGACTCCTGGCTGACTGATCGCCAGCGCCTCCACCACATCACCCGCCGGCCGCTCGCCGCTTCGCAACAGGTCGAGAATGCGCCGCCGGTTCGGCTCCGCGATGGCTTCGAATGGGCTCATACCGCGACAGATAGTCGATCAGAAATATAATCGTCAATATATATATATATTTATCAATTACGGGAACTGGGGGTGAGTTGGGCGGGAGAAAGCTCCCGCTAGGAAGTGAACTTCGTCGACGTTTTGAGATGCCCAGAGTGGTATGTCGCGGGGTCGGCTTTGTGTCGGACGCGGCTATTGCCCGATGGCCGGAAAGCGGACCTAGTCCCCGACCTTGACCAGCATCTTGCCGGAGTTCTCGCCCTTCAGCAGACCAATGAGGGCGCCTGGGGCGGCGGCGATCCCGTCCCGCACCGTTTCCTGGTACTTGATCTTCCCGGCTTTCAGCCACTCGGTCATGTCGGACTGGAAGCGATCTCTCAGGTGACCGAAGTCGGCCCCGGTGAAGCCGCGGATGTTGACGCGGCCGTAAATGATCGCCGACAGATTGCGCACCTCCGTGCGCGCGCCCGGCGAATTGTAGCCGCTGATCGCGCCGCAAACGGCGATTCGCCCGAGCGGGTTCATGACGCCTAGCGCCGCATCGAGGTGTTCGCCGCCGACGTTGTCGAAGTAGACATCGATCCCGTCTGGCGCGGCGGCGCGCAGGGCCTTGCCGATTGGGGCCGCGCGATAGTTGATCGCCGCGTCGAGACCGGCCTCGTCCAGAAGCCAGCGGACCTTGTCGTCCGAACCGGTCGACCCAACCACGTAACAGCCCTTGATCTTGGCGATCTGGGCGGCCACCGAGCCCACCGCTCCCGCGGCGGTGGAGACGAACACCTGCTCGCCATCCTTCAACTGGCCGATGTGGAGCAGGCCGCCATAGGCGGTGAACCCGGTGCCGCCCAGGGCGTGGAGGTGGACGGTCACCGGCAGGGCGGGGTCGGGCGCGACCTTGCCCATTCCGCGGGCGGCGGCGACGAAGGCGGTGCGAAAACCAAATCGGCTGAGCACCAGATCGCCTTCGCTCAGTGACGGATCGCGCGAGGCTGCCACCCGCCCGATCGCCCCGCCCTCCATGGCCACGCCTAAGGGCTGGGCGGCCGCGAGCCGAGGTCGCATGTAGGGATCGACCGAGATGTAGAGATTGCGCACCAGGACCTCGCCATCGGCTGGCTCGGCGAGGCTCGTCTCGACGAGAGCGAAGTCGTCTTCCGTCGGCATGCCCTCGGGGCGCTTGACGAGATGGACTTCGAGGCTGGCCGTCATGGCACTCGATCCTTCTTGCGGGGTCCTATCGTCTTATCCTTAGCGAGGCGGCAAGCCTACCGGCTTCAGCCGGAGAAAAGGCCGATATCACCGTAACCGCGCCCTCGCGGGGAGGGGCGGAGTAGGGGGCGCCAGACATTCCGCCTCACCCCCCAAACGGTGGGAGGGCCAGGCCGGGCACGCCCGGCTCGAAAGCGAGCAGGCTGCCGGCCCAGGGCTGCCGCACCTGGGCCTCGTCGGTGAGCAGCCAGCGCGCGGTGGTGATGTAGAGCGTGGCCAGATCCTCGCCCGAAGGCGCAGCAGAAGACCCCGAAGGTAATCCGGTGGAACTATGGGAGCCGCCGGCGGAATAAGATTGGTCCGCAATGTGTCGCGAAACTATTGGGCTTGTGTCTGGTCCGGAACAGCGGTTTGTCGACAAATTGTCGGTTCTGTCACGGAAAAAGAGGGTCAATGAAGCGTCCGCTCTACGTCATAGTTGTCGTGTTGTGCGCTTCGCTGTGGACCAGCGCTTCGGCTCGGGCAATTGAATCGAACGCGGAACCGCACCCCAATCTTCTCGACAAGCTCGTTGGAAAGTGGGTTCTCAAAGGCGAGTTGGCAGGGAAGCAGACAGTCCACGACGTGCAGGCAAGCTGGGTTCTCAATGACCGGTATGTGCGGCTGGATGAGGTATCGCGCGATATCGACGACCACGGACGACCGGCCTACGAGGCCTCGATCTTTATCGGTTGGGAGCCTCGCAGCCAGACCTATACTTGCATTTGGCTGGATTCGACCGCGGTGGACGCTGGCGGCGGCAGTTGCGTCGCCAAGCCCACGCCAAATCGGATTCCTTTCCTTTTTTTGAATAAGGCGGGGGCCGTCATCTTCGCGAACACTTTCGTCTACAATCCTGGCGTGGATCACTGGGAATGGAAGCTGGACGACGTCTCGAAGGGCAAGCGAACCCCATTCGGGCGTGTCATCCTATCTCGACGATGAACGAGGGTTACCCCCCGAACGGCGGCAGAGCTAACCCTGGCACGCCAGGCTCAAAGGCCAGCAGGCTGCCGGCCCAGGGCTGCCGCGCGAGGGCCTCGTCGCCGAGGAGCCAGCGGGCGGTGGTGATGTAGAGGGTGGCCAGGTCCTCGCCGCCGAAGGCGCAGCTCGAGGGATGGTCCACGGGCACGGGCACGATGCGATCGATCGATCCGTCCGGGGCGTAACGGACGAGGCGCGCGCCGCCCCACTGTGCGTTCCACAGATAGCCTTCCGCGTCGACAGCCGAGCCGTCGGGACCGAACCCTTCGTCGCGCGTGTGGGCGAAACCCCGCCGCGCGCCGGCCGCGCCCGTCGCCGGATCGATCTCCAGGATGTCGATGAGGCGCAGCGCCGAGTCGGCCACATAGAGCACATCGCCCGCGGGACCGCAGACAAGGGTGTTGGCGATGCCGATACCGTCGAGCACGCGGGTGCAGGTCCAGTCGGCGTCCAGCCGGTAGACCGCGCCGGTCGCGCCGGTCTCGCCATCGTGCATGGTGCCGAACCAGAAGCGGCCGGCGAGATCGACATTGCCGTCGTTGGCCCGGTTCATCGGGCGGTCCCGCTCGGGATCGAAGCGATGGGTGAAGGCGCCCGTCTCCGGATCGAGGATGCCGAGACCGTCCTTGCGCGCGGCGATCAGTCCTTCGCCGCAAGCCCTGGGCGCGACGGCGCTGACCTGGTTTTCCACCGCGACCTGGCCGGCCCGGCCGCTCGCCGGCTCGAGCCAGCGCAGGCGCCC
This sequence comes from Caulobacteraceae bacterium, assembly GCA_050729395.1. Lineage (GTDB taxonomy): Bacteria > Pseudomonadota > Alphaproteobacteria > Caulobacterales > Caulobacteraceae > Acaudatibacter. The sequence goes on along the minus strand of JBOHLC010000032.1, from coordinate 13,448 downwards.
GCCCTTGATGTCCAGCCAGTAGAGCCGGCCGGCGCGCGCATCCCACACCGGACCTTCGCCGAGGATATCCTCAGCCTCGACCACGAGGCGGACCTCGCTCACGTGACCCGGCCGGGAACGCGCGCCGGCGCAGCCTTCCACGCCCCGCTGGCCATGATCCCGGCCAGGATGTCGACCGCCCGCCAGACATCCTCGTACCCCAGGTAGAGCGGCGTGAGGCCGAAGCGCATGATGTCCGGATCGCGGAAATCGCCAACGACGCCGCGGCCGATCAGCGTCTGCATGACGCGGTAGCCCTCGGGGTGGGCGTAGGCGATGTGGCTGCCGCGCGCGCCCGCCTCGACCGGGGTGATTGGGGTGAAGCCGGCGTCGCCCAGGCGTTCGTCCATCAGACGGGCGAAGACAGTCCACAGCTTTTCCGACTTGGCCGCCAGTTCGCCGGCGTCCGCCTCCAGCGCCAGATCGACCCCGGCCTCCAGCGCGGCCAGGCCCAGGATCGGCGGCGTGCCGGTGAGGAACCGGCCGATGCCCGTCGCCGGTCGCCAGGCGTCGGTGAAGTCGAACGGCGCGGCGTGGCCCATCCAGCCGGTCAGCGGCGAGGCCAGTTCGCCTTGCAGCCGCTCGGCGACGAACAGGAAAGCCGGCGCGCCGGGGCCCCCGTTCAAGAACTTGTAGCCGCAGCCCACGGCGAGGTCCGCCGCGCAGGCATTGAGATCGAGCGGAATGGCGCCGACGCTGTGGCTGAGGTCCCACAGGACGAGCGCGCCCCTGGAGTGGGCGGCGGCGGTGAGGCGCGCCATGTCGCGGCGCGCGGCGGTCTTGTAGTGGACGTGGGTGAGGACGAGGACGGCGATGTCCTCGTCGATGGCGCTCTCGACATCCTCGGGCGCGACCGCGCGCAGTTCGGCTCCAGGCGAGAACGCCGCCGCGCCGCCGGCGATGTAGAGGTCGGTGGGAAAGTTGCCGGTCTCGGTCAGGATCGCTCGCCGGCCGGGACGCTCGGCGAGCGCCGCCGCGATCAGCTTGAATAGGTTGACCGAGGTCGAGTCGGCGACGATCACCTCGCCCGGATTCGCGCCTATCAACCGGGCGATCTTGGCCCCAACCCGGGCCGGCGCCCCGATCCAGTCGGCGTCGTTCCAGCTGAGGATCAGACCCGCGCCCCATTCGCGCTCGGCGACGTCGAGGAGACGCGCCCGCGCCGCCTTGGGCATCGGGCCGAGGGAATTGCCGTCGAGATAGATGACGCCGGCTGGCAGCGTGAAGCGCTCGCGGAAGGCGCGCAGCGGATCGGCGGCGTCCATCGCCTTCGCAGCGGCGAGGTTCACGGCGCCAGCTCCCGAAGCACCGCGCGCACCGGCGAGGCGTCGAGGCCCGCGAGCTTGAGCGGCAGGGCGATGAGCTCGTAGTCGCCCGGCGGAACGTCGTCGAGCACCAGGCCCTCGAGCACGCGCATGTCGGCCGCGAGCACGGCCTGGTGCGCCTCCATCGACTTCGAATCCTGCGGATCAAGAGAGGGGGAATCCATGCCGATGAGGCGCACGCCCAGCGCCGCCAGGGCGCGGATAGCCTCGGCCTCGATGGCCGTGAAGTCGTCGGGCCAGGCGTCATGGGGGAAGCGCTCGTAAGTGCGGAACAGCACCCGGGGCGGCGGCGCGGAGAGCGCCCGCGCGACGAATTCGGCGCGGATGGCCGGTCCTTGCCCGCGCGCGTCGACCACCCGGCATCGGCCGACGTACGGTTCGAGAGGAACCTCGGCCGCGCTGGCGCCATCGGGACTGTAGTGCAGCGGCGCGTCGGCATGCGCGCCGGCGTGAACCGTGGTCGTGAAACGGGACACCGTCACCGGAGATCCCTCGCCCTGCGTCCAGCGTCGTTCAGCGCTGAAAGGCGTGTCGCCCGGCCACACGGGGAGCTCCGGCCGCAGGGTCTGGCTGATATCCCACAGCCTCATGGACGGGGGTTGGCCAGGGGCAGGAGGCTCGATCCGAGCTGGACCAGGATTGCGTTCATCGCGCCGGGTTTAGGCAGTGGCGCGGGCCAAGGGAAGCGCGGCGCGGCGCCCGACCGCAAGGCCCCTCACCCGGACGCGCCTGTAGGCGCGTCTCCCGCTGGGAGAGGGTGAGTCTGGAGGCGGCGCATCCTTCGCGCATCGCGCCTATATAACCGCGACCATGGTGGAACTCTCGGTTCTCGATCTCGCGCCCATCGTCGAGGGCGGCGACGCCGCCCAGGCGCTGCGCAACAGTCTCGATCTCGCCCGCCACGCCGAGCGGCTCGGCTTTCGCCGCTATTGGATGGCCGAGCATCACAACATGCCCGGTATCGCCAGCGCCGCCACCTCGACCGCCCTGGCCTTCGTCGGCGCTGGGACCTCGACCATCCGCATCGGCGCGGGCGGCGTGATGCTGCCCAACCACGCGCCCCTCATCATCGCCGAGCAGTTCGGCACCCTGGCCGCCCTCTTTCCGGACCGCGTCGACCTCGGCCTCGGCCGCGCGCCCGGGACCGACATGCTGACCGCCCAGGCGCTGCGCCGCACCCTGGCCGGCGGCGTCGACCGTTTCCCGCAGGACGTGATCGAACTGCTTCGTTTTCTCGCCCCGGCGGCGCCCGACCAGGCGGTCCGCGCCGTGCCGGGCGCCGGGTCGGACATCGAGGTGTGGATCCTGGGGTCGAGCACCTTCGGGGCGCAGCTGGCCGCCATCCTCGGCCTCCCGTATGCCTTCGCCTCGCACTTCGCGCCCGCGGAGATGATGAACGCGGCGGCGATCTACCGCGCGCAGTTCCAGCCATCCGAACGTCTGGCCAAGCCGCATCTGATGTTTGGCCTTAACATCGTCGCGGCGGAGTCCGACGCGGAGGCGGCGCGTCTGGCCACGTCCCTGCGCCAGGCGTTCGCGGCCCTGCGCGCCGGTCATCCAGGTACCCTGCCGCCGCCGACCGACATCACTGAAACGCCGGCGGCCCCGCCGCCCGGCTCGGCCTTCGCCGAGGCCATCGTCGGCGCGCCGGCCACGGTGGAAGCGCGGCTGGCCGACTTCGTCCGCCGCACCGGCGCGGATGAGATCATGGTCACCACCTCGGTGTTCGATCACGCCCAGCGCGTGCGCTCGTTCGAATTGGTGGCCGAGGCCGGCCGCAAACTGGTTGGCGCGCCTCGAACATCCGTGGCATAAGCGCCGCCGCTCCCGCCAGGGCGCGCCCCGACGCCAGCCGGAAAGACACTCCCCGACCATGAATTCCGTGAGGCTCGCCACCGCCCAGGCGGCGTCGCTGCTGGCGCTGTGCCCGGCGCTCGCCCAGTCCGCCCCCTGCCAGGGCCCGCAGACGAGCGCCAGGCTGGACATCGTCATCGAGGGCGTGAAGTCCAGCAAGGGGCTGATGACGGGTTCGCTCTATCCCGGCGACAAGAGCCAGTTCCTGATCAAGAACGGCGCCTTGAAGGTGTGGAGCGTGCCGGCAACCGCGCCCGTGACGCATATGTGCATCTGGCTCAAGAACGGCCCGGGAACCTATGCCTTCGCCGTCTATCACGACGCCAATGCCAACGGGAAATGGGACCACAATCTGCTTAAGGGGATCGAGGGGTTTGGCTTTTCCGACAACCCGCAGACTCTGTTCACCTCTCCCAGCTACGATCAGGTGAAGTTCGAAGCCAAGGGCGCGGTCAACATCTTGCGCGTTCGCCTGCGCTACCCCTAAGTGTGCGGGCGCGCGGAGGCGGACCGCGGCTGGAACAGGGGCCCAGATGGCGGGGATCACATTCGGCGACGGCCTGAGGGTGGCCGCGCGGGTGCTGGCGTCGAAACACCGGCCGCTGCTCGCCCACCTGGTGGTGACGCGCTACTGCAATCTCGAATGCGCCTATTGCGATGAGTACGACAAGGTTTCCAAGCCGGCCCCCATCGCCGACCTGCTGGAAAGGGTCGACCACCTGGCCCGCCTCGGGACGCAGATCGTCACCCTGACCGGCGGCGAGCCGCTCTCCCATCCCCGGCATGACGAGGTCGTCCGCCGCATCCGCGGCCACGGCATGATCGCCACCACCATCACCAACGGCTTCCTGATCACCGAAAAGCGCATCGCCGGCATGAACGAGGCCGGCCTGCAGGAGCTGCAGATCTCCATCGACGGGGTGAAGCCGGACGCCATCTCCAAGAAGACCTTGAAGTCCCTGGCCGGCAAGCTGCGGCTGCTCGCCCGGCACGCCCGGTTCCACGTCAACATAAACTCCGTGCTCGGCATCTCCGAGGAGCGCACGCAGGACGCGCTGGAGGTGGCGCGAAACGCCAGGGAGATGGGCTTCTCGCACACCGTCGGCGTGCTGCACGACGCCGAGGGGACGCTCGCGCCGCTCTCGGCCGCCCAGCGCGCGGTCTACGACGCCCTGACGCGCGGCCGCTCCGTGACCCACTTCATCAACTATATGATGTTCCAGAAGAACCTGATGGCCGGCAAGCCGAACGCCTGGCGCTGCCGGGCCGGCGCGCGCTACCTTTACATCTGCGAGGATGGCCTCGTGCATTACTGCTCGCAGCAGCGTGGCGCGCCCGGCATACCGCTGGCCGACTACACAGAGGCCGACATCATCCGCGAATTCGATACGGTGAAGCCGTGCGCGCCGTTCTGCACGGTAAGCTGCGTCCACCAGGCCAGCTTCCTCGACGCCTGGCGCGGCCCGCAAAGGCTGGCGGCGGCCTGAAGCATCGAAGCTCGGTCCGTCATCCCGGACGCAGCACCGAAGACGCAGAGATCTAAGGACCTAGGGTTGCCGCGCCCTCGTGTAGCTGCGAATTCACCGCTCGAGGCCCTCGGTCCCGGGTCTGCACTCCACTGCGCTCCGTTTCGCCCGGGATGACGGAACTATGTGCGTGCGCGCGGCCATGACGTCTCAGACGCGCGCCACTAGGTCCAGTCCGCCGACGTGCGGCGGCCGCCGCGGACGAGCTTTGTCCCCAGTTCGGCCGCCTTGAGCGCGGCATGGGCCAAGGCGCCGGCGAGTGGCGCGATCTGGCGAGGCTCGCTCGCCTCGGCCAGCGCCGGTTCTATAATCCGTGTGCGGAAGTCCTCGATCAGCGCCGGCGCGCGGACGACGGCGATCAGCTCCTCCTCCGCCGCGTGGCCGACGAAGTCGAAGTTGCACGAGCCGACGATCAGGGTCTCGTCGTCGACCAGCAGGCCCTTCAGATGGCTCATCTTGGGCAAAACCCGGACGTCGAAGCTGTGGCGGCGCGCGAACGAAAGCAAATGGTCGCGCACGATCGGCTTGTTGTTGGCCCAGGGCGTAACCAGGGTCACCGGGACGCCGCGCCGCGCCGCGTCCGCCAGGGGCCCGGTGAAGGGAAAGGTGAGATAGGCGCTCAGCACGACGATCTCCCGCCGAGCGGAGGCCAGGAGAGCGCGAAACTCGGCGAAAAAGCCGTCGTTGGTCCGGCCGTCGAGCGAGAGGACGCGGATGCCATCGAGATCGCGGCTGGCGGCGCTGGGCGTTCCGGCCCAGGTCGCTTCGAAGTCGCCGGCCAGGAAGCCCGCCGCGTCGGCGCCCTCGATGCGCAGCATGAAATCGCGCCAGGCGAAGTTGTGGTCGCTGAAGTTGATGCCGCCCAGGTAGGCCACATCGTCGGCGACGACGAGCTTCTTGTGGTTGCGGGCCGGATAATTGGTCATCAGCGGAGTGAAGGGATTGGTGACGCGCACCGGCACACCGCCGGCGAGGAGATCGGCGAACATGGCTCGCGTGGCCGCCTTCTCGCGGCGCAGGCCAGGCGGCAGGAAGGCTGGCGGGAGAGCGGCCCAGCGGTCGCTGATCACCACCCGCGAATAGGCGTCCACCAGCACGCGCCGGTCGGCCGCCGGGCTGGCGGCAATCGCCGCGGCGACGGCCTTTCCGGCCTCGTCGCCCTCGAAGGTCATGGCCTGGACCAGGAGGCGGCGCTCGGCTCCGGCGCAATCGGCGGCGGCGCGGCGCCAGAAGGCGTCCGCCCCCACCAGCAGTTCCAGTCCGGTCAAGCCCGCCCGTGCCTCGCTTTGAAAAACTCGGTCGTTGCCTCGCCGCGTCCCGCCCGGCTAGAAGCCAGGGTGAGGACGTGGGAAGCAATTCGGGGCCATAGCATGAGCGAACGCCTGCGCGTCATGCTGCTGTTGTCATCGCTGCACGGCGGCGGGGCCGAACGGGTGGCCGTGCACCTGTTGAACCGCTGTGACACGGCGGCTTTCGACGTGCGCATGGGCCTGCTGCACCGCTCCGGCCCGTTTCTGGCCGAGGCTGACCAGTCCAGAGTGGACGCCTCGCCGATCGGCCAGCACCGGCTGGTCTTCGAAGGCCACAACTCGGGCTTCTACCGCCCCGACCGGCTGCTCGCGGCGGCGACGCTCGCTCCGCTGAACGTGGCGCGCATGATCGCCGCCCATCGCCCGCACGTGGTAATGAGCTTCCTGAAGGGCATGAGCCTGGTTACCTGGGCCGTACTCGGCGGCATGGGCGCCGAGCGGCCGGTGTGGATCGCGCGCGAGGGCAACAACACCGATGCGGTGATCGACGACGAACTGGCAAATCCCGCCGCGCGGGCCTTCATCCGCGCGCTCACCCGCCGGGCCTATCGCCGGGCCGACTGCTTCCTGGCCAATTCGTATGAGATGGCCCGCGGGCTCGAGGCGCGGCTTAAGCTCGATCACCGGCGCGTGCGCGTGATCCACAATCCCATCGACGTGGCCGCGGTCCAGCGCCTGGCGGCCGAACCGCCGCCCGGCTTGCCGGAGCGACCCTTCATCGTGACGGTCGGCCGTCTCGAGCATCAGAAGGGCCATGATCTGCTCCTGCGCGCCTTCGCGATGAGCGGCGCGGGCCGGACGCACGACCTCGTCATCGTCGGGCGCGGCAGTCGCGAGGCAGATCTGAAGCGCCAGGCGGCCGAGCTGGGCGTGGCCGAGCAGGTGCGTTTCGTCGGTTTCATGGACAATCCCTGGGCCTGGGTGGCGCGGGCCACGCTGTTCGTGCTGCCCTCGCGCTGGGAGGGCTTTCCGAGCGCGTTGATCGAGACCCTGGCCTGCGGGGCTCCGGCGCTGGTCACCTCGTGCGACTTCGGGCCGGCGGAGGCTGTTGAACACGGCGTCAGCGGCTGGGTTGTACCGCCGGAGGATCCGGCCGCCTTCGCCGGGGCGATGAGCGACCTGCTGGCCCGGCCGGAGCTGCTCGCAAGGCTCGGCGCGGCCGGACCGGCCAGGGCCGCGCTCTATGACGTGGACGGCATGGTCGGCGCTTACAACGATCTCTTCATCGAGCAGGCCGAGGCGCGCCGCGCGCCCGCCCGCGTCCGCCCGACCCTGGCGCCCGAACCGGCGACGGCCTGAGCTTAGGCTCTGAGCCGCTCCGCGTGGCCGTGGGCTGCCGAATCGTCCACGTCGAGCCAGAACCGGTCGCCAATATCGAGGGCGCGCGCCAGACCGGCGGCGGCCAGGCGGCGCATGCCTTCCGAGATGCCGCCCGCCCCGCCGGCGTCGACGTCCGCGCGGATGGCCGAGATCAGGCTGTGCGAGGCGGAGAACACGCCGGTGTCGAAGGCGTCGAAGGGCTCTAACAGCTTGCCGATCGCGGTGATCCGGCCGTTGGCGTCGGTCCGCACGCGCGTGACATCGGCCAGGTCGACCAGCGGATTGTCCAGTCGCCGGTCGATGGCCAGCACCACCTCGTCCGGCGCGGCCGGCTGCGCCATGAGATCGGCGATGATCGAGGGTTCGAGCAGATGGTCGGCCATCATCAGCACGAAGCGCGCGCCGAGAAGCGCTTGGGCCGCGGCCACGGAGAGACCGTTGGCCAGCTCCCAGGCGGGGTTGCGCACGGCGGCGATGGTCAGTTTCTCGCGCGAGGCGAGATCGGCGAGGAAGGCTTCGACGCGCTCGGCCTCGTAGCCGGTGACCACGACGAACGCCTCGATGCCGCCGGCGCGCGCATTGCCGATCACCCGCTCGATCAGCGGCACGCCATTGACCGGGGCCAGAGGCTTGGAGATGGCGATGTCGCGCAGCCGCACCCCCTGGCCGGCCGCGACGATCAGTCCCTGCATGGGTTCGGCCCTATTGGGCGGCGACCTGGACCTCGGGTCCGATGAACGCCTCGGTCAGCCGCTGGGCTTCGTCGTCGGTGTACTGGACCGGCGGATGCTTGCAGAAAAAGGCCGAGGGCCCAATCAGCGCCCCGGCGTAGCCCCGGTCCAGCGCCAGCTTGCAGCAGCGGATGGCGTCGATGACCACCCCGGCCGAATTGGGCGAATCCTCCACCGACAGGCGCACCTCGATGTTCATCGGCACATTGCCGAACAATGCGCCTTCCAGACGTAGGAAGCACAGCTTGTTGTCGTTGAGCCACGGCACGTAGTCGCTCGGCCCGACGTGGATGTTCTCCTCGGAAAGGCGCGCGGCCATCACCGACTGCACCGCCTCGGTCTTGGAGATCTTCTTCGACATCAGCCGGCCGCGATCCATCATGTTGAGGAAGTCGGTGTTGCCGCCGGTGTTGAGCTGATAGGTGCGGTCCATGCGCACGCCGCGCTGGCGCATGAGATTGGTCAGCGCGCGGTGGACGATGGTCGCGCCGAACTGCGCCTTGATGTCGTCGCCGACAATGGGAATGCCGCGGGCGCGGAAGCGCTCCTCCCATTCCGGGTCGCTGGCGATGAACACCGGCATGCAGTTGACCACGCCGACACCGGCCTCGAGCGCGCATTCCATGTAGAAGCGGACGGCGTCCTCGGAGCCCACCGGCAGGAAGTTCACCAGCACCTCGGCGCCGGACGAGCGCAGAGCCTCGACCACCTTGGCCTTGTTCGGCTCCGGCTCGCTCGACTTCACGAAGGTGCGTTCGGCCGGCATGCTTTCCATGTGCTCGGCCATGCCGTCGAGCACCGCGCCCATGCGCACCTTGACGCCGCTCTCGGGCACCTCGGAGAAGATCGCCGTGCAATTAGGCTTGGCGAAGATCGCCCTGGACAGGTCGACGCCGACCTTCCTCTGGTCGATATCGAAAGCAAGCACGAATTCGACGTCGCTTGGCTCGTAACCGCCAAGGTTCCAATGCATAAGGCCGACCGCGTTGTCGTTGGCGGCGCGGTAATAGGCGACGCCCTGGACCAACGAACTCGCGCAATTGCCAACCCCGACAATCGCCGCGCGAATCTTTGCCATTTCTATTCCCTTCTGGGATGGGTTTTTGTGGGCGTGGACAATCGCCGATCGATTTACGCTAGCGTTTGGCGCGCGTTGTCACAAGACTGCCATAAGCGAACCGCCTGTGGAGACCAAGGCCCCTTCGATGTCAATCGCCTCCGACGATGGCGCCGCGAGCGCGCAGGCCGTGGCCGCGCCAGGGCGGCCGAGCGAGATCGAGGCCCCGAGCAACCTGTATCTGGTCCATCCCGTGTCGCGGGCGCTGGTCGATCGCCTGGCGCGGACGGCAGTGACGCCAAACCAGGTCTCGGCAGCCAGCGTGCTCGCCGCCGGCGCGGCGGCCACCTCCTATGTGGCGCTCCCATGGCCGCTCAACGCCTTCGCGGGCCTGGCTTTCCAGTTCCTGTGGCATGTTCTGGACGGGGCCGACGGCGACCTGGCCCGGCGTACGGGCCGCGCCTCGCCGTTGGGCGAACTCGTCGATGGCGTCTGCGACCACGTCAGCCAGGGACTGATCTACATCGCCTTCGCCCTGATGGCTCAGCGCGCCCTGGGCGGCTGGGCGTGGGGCGTGGCCGCCGCGGCGGCGGCGTCGCACTTCCTGCAAGCCAACGCCTATGAGACCGGCCGCAAGACCTACCGGCGATACGTTTATGGCGCGGCCTGGATGCGCCAGGCGGGACCGTCGGGGCCGGGCGCCGCCTTGGCGCGGCTCTATCTTGCCGTGTCGGGCCTGGTCAGTCCCGGCGAAACGGCGGCCGAGCGAGCGCTCGAGGCCGTTCCCGCCGACCCGCGCGCGACGCTTTACCGCGCTGCCTTCAGGCCGCTGATCAAGACCAGTGGGATCCTCGATTCCAACACCCGCACGCTCGCGGCCTTCCTCGCCGTGCTGATCGCCCGGCCGCTATGGTTCTTTCTGTTCGAGCTGACCGCGCTCAATCTGGCCCTCGTTGGGCTCGCTCTCTGGCGCGCGCGGGTCAACGCCGCGCTCGTCCGCGGCCTGACCGTCTAAGCGGCGGCGGCGCCGAACTGCAGGCGCGCCAGGCGCGCGTAAAGGCCGCCCCGGGCCATCAGCTCGGCGTGGCGGCCGGCGTCGATCACCTTGCCAGCCTCCATGACGATGATCCGGTCGGCCTCGAGCACAGTGGCCAGCCGGTGGGCGATGACCAGGGTCGTGCGGCCGACCATGGCCTCGTGCAGGGCGCTCTGGACCAAGCGCTCGCTCTCCGCGTCCAGGGCGCTGGTCGCCTCGTCGAGCAGGAGGATCGGCGCGTGGCGCACCAGGGCGCGGGCGATGGCGATGCGCTGGCGCTGGCCGCCGGAAAGCTGCTTGGCCCGCTCGCCCATCAGGGTGTCGAATCCATGCGGCAGGCGCGAGAGGAAGCCTTCGGCCTGCGCCGCCTTGGCTGCCGCGCGGATGTCGGACTCGGCCGCGCCGCTCCTGCCGAAAGCGATGTTTTCCGAGGCGGAGGACGAAAACAGAGGGGCGTCCTGGGCGACGAAGGCGACCCGGTCGCGCGCGGCCCGGGGATCGGCCTGTCGCAGATCAACCCCGTCGATGAGCACGGCGCCGGCGGTGGGATCGTAGAAGCGCAGCAGCAGGCGGAAGACCGTGCTTTTGCCCGAGCCGGACGGGCCGACGAGCGCCACCCGCTCTCCTGGGCGCACTTCCAGGCAGAAATCGTCCAGGGCCGAGGTCTCGCGCCCGGGATAGGCGAAGGAGACATGGTCGAAGCGGACTTCGCCCCTGGCCGGGAAAGGCATCGGCGTCGGGCGGGCGGGCGCGGCAATCGCCGGGGTCGCTTGCATCATGTCGATGATGCGCTCGGCCGCGCCGGACGCCCGCTGGATCTGGCTCCAGACCTCGGAAAGGTCGCGCACGCAGGTGGCGGCGACGAAGGCCAGAATCAGCAGCTGGAACAGATTGCCCGGCTGCAGGGTGTGATGGACGATGACCGCCAGGGCGCACTCATATAGCAGCGTCAGCATGCCGGCGAAGATCAGCGCGATCATCAGGCACGACATCAATCCGCTCACCCGAAGGCGCGCGCGCGAGGCCTGGAAGGCGCGTTCGATGGCGGCGTTGAAGCGGCCGGCGATCAGCTCCTCCTGGCCGAAGGCCTGCACCGTGTCGATCGCCTCCAGACCCTCGCCGGCATGGCCGACCGCCTCGGCGAAGCGGTCCTGGGCTCGCACCGACAGCCGCTGGATGCGCCGCCCGACCAGGAATAGCGGCGTCAGCAACAGGGGAATGAGGACCAGGATCAGGCCGGTGATGTTGGGACTGACCAGCACCATCAGCACCAGGGCGCCGGCGAGGGTCAGCACGTTGCGCAAGGCGCCTGGCAGGATGATGCCGACCGTGCCCTCGACGATGGTCATGTCCGTGGTCAGGCGAGAGAGCACCTCGCCGGTCTTCAGTTCGCGGAAGTGCGCCAGATCGAGCCCCAGGATATGACGGAACACCTCCTGGCGCAGATCGGCGATGATCCTCTCGCCAAGCTTGTAGGTGAAGTAGAGGCGAAGGCCGGTCGTCGCCGCCAGGGCGCCCGCGGTCGCGCCCAGGATCAGGAACACCTGCTGGAGGGCGTCGCGGTTGTGCAGCTTGACCCCCTGGGCGATGACCATCTGTGGACCGAAGGTCAGGGCCAGCAGAGCGCCCGCGGACAGCAACAGGAACAGAAGTCCGAGGATCGTGTCCGGCCAGTGGCGCACGAGCAGGGGCCACAGGGTCGCCAGCGGACGGGCGGCGCTCTTGCGGCCCGCCAGCGGCGAGGCGGGCGGCAGTTCGAGTGCAACGCCGGGTGACGCGATCTCCGCCTCGTTCATTGACGCCTCATTCGCAAGCCCGCTCGACGCGCGGCGCCCTTATCGACTATCAGACTCACGGGCGATGTCGATAATGACGCGATCCCACGCCATGCTCGGGACCACTCATCATTACGCGAACATTCCTCAATGGACGAGCCGACTTGACGCCGACGCCCACGGCGCCCGACCGATCCGCGCGCCTTGGAGTCTTCGCCACCGCCGGCGAGGCGCTCGACGGCGCGGCGCGTGGCCCAACCGGTGTCAATCTCCACTCCGCGCGCGGCGAACTCATCGAAGTTCTGCCCTATGCCAAGCTGCGCGAGCAGGCGCTGGGGCTGGCCGCCCGCCTTCTGGCGGCGGGCCTGGTCAAAGGCGACCGCGTGGCTCTGGCGGCCGAGTCGAGCGGCGATTTCCTGCGCGCATTCTTCGCCTGCCAGTACGCCGGTCTCGTTCCCACGCCGACGCCCCTGCCGGCCCCCTTCGGCGGCAAGGACGCCTATGTGGCGCACATCCGCCGCATGCTGGTCTCGGCCGACGTGCGCGCGGCCTTCGCGCCGCCGGAACTCGGCCCCTGGTTCGCCGAGGCGGCGGAGGCCATGCGGATGGCGTCGGCCGGTTCGCTCTCCGACCTGCCGGATACCCGTGAAATTGTCGTCCCAGATCCCGACCCCTCCGGTCTCTGCTATCTGCAGTACTCCTCGGGCAGCACGAGATTCCCGGTAGGCGTCGCCGTCTCGCAGAGCGCGCTGGTCGCCAACCTGTCGGCCATCGGCGGCGCGGAAGGGCTCGGAGTAGGTCCGGCCGACCGCGCGGTGTCCTGGCTGCCGCTCTATCACGACATGGGCCTCGTCGGCATGCTGCTGACCGGCATGGCCTTCCAGGTCAGCGTGGATCTCCTGCCCACGGCCGCGTTTGTCCGCCGTCCGGGCCTGTGGCTGGATTTGATCTCCGAGCGCGGCGGCACGATCTCCTATGCCCCGACCTTCGGCTATGATCTGGCCGCGCGCCGCTCCGGCAGCCTCAACCTCACGGATTTCGACCTTTCCAGCTGGCGGATCGCCGGACTCGGCGGCGACATGATCCGGCCGGCGCCCTTGCGCGCCTTCGCCGAGGCCTTCCGGCCGGCCGGGTTCGATCCGGCCGCCTTCGTGGCCAGCTACGGCATGGCCGAGGCGACCCTGGCCCTGACGCTGAGCCCGGTCGGGCAGGGTCTGCGGACCGACGCGACCGATCTGGAGCGGCTGGAGCGGACCGGCGCGGCTCTGCCTTCCCGCAAGGCCGTCCGCGAGCGCGAATTCGCCCTCTGTGGGAAGGTGCTTCCCGGACATCGAATCGAGGTGCGCGGGGAGGACGGCGGTCCCCTCGGCGAGCGACAGGTGGGTCGTATCTTCGCCGCCGGCCCAAGCCTGATGAAGAGCTATTTCGGCGCGCCCGAGGAGACGAGCCGCGTGCTTACCGCCGATGGTTGGCTC
>JBOHLC010000031.1:0-8788 GCA_050729395.1 Caulobacteraceae bacterium | reverse complement strand
GCGCTGAGCGCCGCGGCGAGATGGTCGGCGAAGGCGCGGACCTTCGTCGAGAGACGCGGCCCTCCCGGAAACACGGCATTCACCCCCACCGGCTCCAAGGCATAGTCCGTCAATAACGCCACCAGAGCACCGGAGTGCAGCTCCGCGCCGCACATCGGGGCCGAGGCCTGGGCGATTCCCAGTCCCGCCACCGCGCAGGCGTGGAGTCCCGAGCCGGCGTCGGTCTGGACCCGGCCCGACACGTCCACGGTGATCACCGTATCGCGGCGCCTGAACATCCAGCTCTCCCGACCGTAGCTGCCCGGACCACAGATGCAGTCGTGGCTCGCCAGGTCGGCCGGACTTTTCGGCATGCCGCGCGCCTCCAGGTAGGCTGGCGCGGCGACAACGAACCTCTTCAAGGTCGCCAGCGGCCGCGCGCCGAACGTGGAATCGGCGAGCGCGCCCAGGCGGATCGCGACATCCACCCCTTCGGCGACCAGGTCCTGGTAGTGATCCGACACGCGCAGCTCCACCTTCAGCAGCGGATGGCGGGCCAGGAACTCCGGAAGACGGGGGATGATTTCGCGGGCGCCGAAGACCACCGGCAGCGCGAGACGGATGGTTCCGCGCAGGGAATCCACGCCACGCGCCGCATCCTCGGCATTGCCCAACTCCGCGAGGATGTCGCGCGCCCGCTCGAGGAATTGCGCCCCGGCCGCCGTCAGGGTCAGCCGCCGCGTCGTCCGCAACAGTAGCTTCACGCCCAGCCTGGCCTCGAGTTCGCCGATGATCCGCGAGACCGAGGGTTGCGAAAGGTTCAGGTCCCGGGCGGCCCGGGTAAAGGTTCCGGCCTCGCCGACGCGCACGAATACGAGCAGTTCCTGGAGCCGATCATTCATCCGGAATTCAAATGTATCTTGTTCAATGACTCCGAATACCCCTGGCCGGCCAAATAGGCCATGTCTTGCGAAATTCACGGAGCTCCGCCATGATCCTGCAAGACCGTCTCGACGCCTTCAAAGCCGATTTCGAGGGCGGAAAGTTCGGCTTCAAGCCGACCCCGGATGTCGTTGGCGTCATGCACCGCGCCACGGCGGAACTCGTCGCTTCCGGTCAGGCGCTCAACGCGAAGAAAGCCGGCGATAAGGCGCCCGAATTCACCCTCGAGGACGCAGATGGAAACCCGATCTCCTCGGCGTCGCTGCTGGCGAGAGGTGCGTTGGTGGTTTCCTTCTACCGCGGGGCCTGGTGCCCCTATTGCAACATGGACCTGCAGGCGCTTCAGGCCGCGCTGCCAGGGATCGAGGCGCGCGGCGCGAGCCTCGTGGCGATCTCGCCCCAGACGGCCGTTAACAGCCGCAAGTCGCGGCGCGACAACAATCTGACGTTTCCAATCCTGAGCGACGAGAAGAGCCGGGTCGCCGCCGCGTTCGGGTTGCGCTTCTCGCTGCCCGACTACCTCGTCGAGCTCTACAAGGGGTTCAAGAACGACCTGCCCGCCTTCAACGACGATCCGGCCTGGGTGCTCCCGATGCCCGCTCGCTATGTCATCGGCTCGGACGGGATCATCGCCTATGCCGAAGTCAATCACGACTACACCCAGCGCCCCGATCCGTCCGAGCTCCTGCCGGTGCTCGACGGCCTTCGCCTGACGGTAGCGGCCTGATCCCCATGAGACTGCGAGGAAAGCGCGTTCTCATCACTGGCGGATCGAGCGGCATCGGCCTTGCGACCGCCCAGGCCTTTGTCTCCAAGGGCGCGAGGGTTGTGGTGACGGGCCGGCGAGCCGAGGTCCTGGCCGACGCGGTCAAGACCCTTCAGGCGGCCGGCGGTTTTGCTGCCGGCGTCGCCGCCGACGTCGGCACGGCCGAGGGCCGTGCGGCGACGCTGGACCAGGCGCTCGATAGCCTGGGCGGCCTGGACATCCTGGTGAACAACGCCGGCGGGGTCCGCGCCGGTCGTCTGGAGAACACAACCGAGGCCGAAATCGAAGCGATGGTGGTCGTCGACCTCCTCGCGCCCATTCTGCTCACGCGCGCGGCGCTGCCGGCGCTCCGCGCCAGCGGGGACGCCATGGTGGTCAACGTCACGTCCGGCATCGCGCTGATGGGGGCGCCGTTCTACGCGACCTATGCCGCGGCCAAGGCCGGTCTCGCCCGCTTCGGCGAGGCCCTGCGGCGCGAGCTGAAAGGCGAGGGCGTCCATGTGCTGACCGTCTACCCGGGCGCCACCGACACGCCGATGATGAAGTCGAACCGCGCCGGGCCGGAACTTGGTTTCTCGCTCGAGCCGGCCTCCGCCGTCGCCGACGCCATTATCGAGGGCGTCGAGACCGGCGCCTTCGAGGTGATCCGGGGCGGCGAGGCGCGGGCCAGGATGATCGCCCTCAATCGCGAACAGCCGGCCGCCGTCGACGAGCAGTTCCTGAAATCTAAGGCGGCCCTCGAGAGCGCCGTGAAGGACCACTCCGCCCTTTGACAGGCGCCACGCGGACGCGCAGGGCAAACCGCCGGAGCGGCGCGACGCGCCGACGCCGCGAGGAGCGCACGATGAACAAGATCCCCTACTCGACCGCCCTTATCATCGGCGCGGGGCCAGGCATCAGCGCTTCGGTCGGCCGGGCCCTTGCTGCCGAAGGCGTCAAGGTCGGGCTGGCCGCCCGCGACGCCAAAAAGCTCTCCGCGCTGGCCAAGGAGGTCGGCGCGGAAACATTCGCCGCCAACGCCACCGACCCCGTCGCGGTGCAAGCGATGTTCGACCACATGGAGGGAACGCTCGGCCCGGTGGACATCGTTCTCTACAATGCGGCCACTCGCCTGCCGGGCCCGATCACAGACCTCGATCCGCGCGAGGTGGCTGACGTCATCGCAACCTCGACCTATGGCGCCTTCCTCGCGGTCCAGCAGGCCGCGCGTCGGATGCTACCTCGGAAGTTTGGCGCGATCCTGCTGACCGGCGCCTCGGCCAGCATAAAAGGCTATCCGCGCTCATCGGCCTTCGCCATGGGCATGTTCGGCCGGCGCGGGCTCGCGCAAAGCGCCGCGCGCGAATTGTCGCCGCAAGGCATTCACGTCGCGCATTTCATCATCGACGGCGCGGTTCGGAGCGCCCGGCGCCCTGCGCCACCCGAAAGACCGGACAGCATGCTCGATCCGGACGCGATCGCGCAGACCTATCTGGACGTGCTGCGCCAGCCGCGGAGCGCATGGTCGTGGGAGATCGAGCTGAGGCCCTGGGTCGAGACCTTCTGACCGGCCGGTCCGCGCCGGCCCGACACTCACCGGCCGCGCGGCCTCATGAGGCAGCCATCCACCAAGAGCGGCCCCACGCCGGCGGCGCAAAGCGCGAGAAGGCCCGCGATGTAGAGCAGGTTGGATTTGCTCTAGATGCAAAAGGGTAGAGCCTGATTCAACGCCCACATCTGTTCCGTGTGAACGGTCAGGCCCTACCCCTTCTTCACCTCGTTATGCGGCAGGTTGCAGCCACCGCCGATGCCGTGGGCCTCGGAGCACGGCAGGACGCTTTTGGGCGCAAGGGGGCTCATTTTATAGGCGATCATGAAGCCTGGCAGGCCATCGGCGCAGCCGACCTCGATATAGCCGGTCTGGTCGGGGGTGACGCCGACCACGCGCGACTCCGAGACGGCGCAGGTGGTCTTGCCGAGGCTCTTCAGATCGGCGGTGAGTAGGGAATAGCCCGCGGCCGGCTTGGTCAGGGTGCAACGGTAGCTGACCAGTTCCGCATGGGCGCAGTCGTAGACCACCCCGCCCTTGCCGCCGCTGACCGGAAATACGGCGACCGCGCCTTCGGGCCGATTCGAGCAGGCCAGTTCGACGACCTCCTTGCCCGGCACGCTGACGTCGAACGGCGCGTAGCCGGAGACGTCGCAATCGAAGCCGGCCTCCTTGGACAGCCGCGAATAGAGGCTGTTCTGCTCGGTCTTGGCCTTGCGCGTGTCGGTCAGCTTGCAGCCGCCGGCGATGGCGTCGGCGTCGACGCAGTCGATCGCCTTGACGAAGGCGCCCTTGGCGTCGGTCTCGAGCATGTAGCCCTTGCCGTTGTCGCAGGCGGCTTCGTAGTAGGTGTCGCCCGAGGAGGTCACGCCGATGAAGCCGCGGGCCTTGATCGTGCACGGCTTGCCCGATGCGGTGACCAGGTGGTCAACGATGGACATCTGGGCGGCGCGATCGGTCAGTGCGCAATGCACACTGCTGTTGGGGTCGAACATCAGGCAGGATTCGGCCTTGACCGGGCCGCCGAGGTTGGGCGGCGAGGCGATCTCCAGCACATAGCCTGGCGGGCCTTCGTGGCAGGCCAGTTCGAAATAGATGCTGGTCGGCGACTGGCCGAGCGCGCGGATCTTGTCCGGCGTGCAGTCGACGCCGGACTTCTTGACGAACGGCAGCAGGCCTTCCTCGGGATGGGCGTTGGCCGGCAGGATGCACTGGTTGGCGTTCTTCTTGCCGGCGGCGGCGGCGCTGGCCGCTTCCTCGCAGGTGAACAGGGACGGCTTGGGCGTATCGCTCTTGGCCTCGATGAGGAGGCCCTCGCTGCCGGTGCAGGCGGCCTCATAGAGGGTGGTCTTGACCTTGGTCTTGGAGTCCGTCGCCTCGCCGATGTAGCGTGCGTCGGAGACCTGGCAGTCGGAGCCGGCGGTTTTGAGCAGGGCCGGCACGGCGGCCATGCCCTTGGTCCGGTTTTCCTTGGTCACCGTCTCGGCGCCATGCGCCAGGGTGGGGACGACGAACAGCAGCATCAGGGCGCAGGCCCAGCCAGCATTCCGCATGACGCATAGTCTCCTTTTCGTTCGCTCCCGTGGCGCTCCCATGCCTCTCCGGGCCGCGCCGGTCAAGCAGCCGGCCGGCTTGGATTTGCCGCGCTGGCGGGCGAGAAGGAGGGCTGGCGCCCAGCAGCACGGATCAAGATCATGTCCGACCTCGTCACCTCGCCGTTCGGCGCGACCAGCACGGCCCGCGAGGTCGTCGCCGGCCACGATCTTACCGGCATGAGCGCCATCGTCACCGGCGGGGCGACCGGCATCGGCATCGAGACCGCCCGGGCCCTGGCCGAGGCGGGCGCGCGGGTGACGCTGGCGGTGCGCGACAGGGAGGCCGGCGAGGCCGCGGCGGCGGACATCAACCGCGCGGCCCCAAACAACACGGCCAAAGGCGCCGCCAGCGTCGGACCGCTTGACCTAGCGAGCCTGGCCTCGGTGCGCGCCTTCGCCCGCCAATGGCAAGGCGCGCCGCTGCATATCCTGGTCAATAACGCCGGGGTCATGGCCTGTCCGCTGAGCTACACGGCCGACGACCTGGAGATGCAGATCGGAACCAACCACTTCGGCCATTATCTGTTGACCGTGCTCTTGGCCCAGGCGCTGGAGCTGGGCGCGCGCGAACAGGGCCGGCCGGCGCGGGTCGCGGCCCTGAGCTCGATCGGCCACCGGCGCAGCGACGTCCACTTCGACGATCCGAACTATCGCCAGCGGCCCTATGACAAGTGGGAGGCCTACGGCCAATCGAAGACGGCCAACGCTCTCTTCGCCGTTGGCTTCAACGCCCGCTTCGCGGACCGCGGCGTCACCGCCAACGCGGTCATGCCGGGTGGCATCATGACGCCGTTGCAGCGCCACCTCGCCCGCGAAGAGATGATCGGCATGGGCTGGATGGACGAGGAGGGCAATCTCGCGCCCGGCTTCAAGACGCCCGAGCAGGGGGCCGCGACCAGCGTGTGGGCGGCGGTCGGCAAGGAGCTGGAAGGCGTCGGCGGCCTCTATCTGGAGAATTGCGGCCAGGCGCCCCCGTTCGACGCGGCCAGGCCGTTCGCGGGAGTGAAGGACTATGCCCTCGACCCAGCCTCGGCCGACCGCCTGTGGGCCCTGTCGGTCGAGACCACGGGGGCTTGAATTCTCTTCCCCCGCATCGGGGGGAAACCTTCCCCGCAGGGCCGAAGGGGGGAAAGTGCTTGCCCCCATCCCCGGCTTCGCCGGTACTTCCCCCCGATGCGGGGGGAAGAGAGACGGAGGAACGCGATGCCAGGAGCAGACAAGGCGGTCGAGGCGCGTGAAACCTTCCCGCGCGCCTCCTCCAATTACGGTGACACTGCACTTAACTCGTGTCATGCTGCCGCTTGTTCCGACCTGGGGGCGGCCGATGACACGTCTGGCGCGGGTGGTGATACCGGGCGTGGCCCACCACGTGACCCAGCGCGGCAATAGGCGCGAGCGGGTGTTCTTCGGCGACGACGATTACCGTTTCTACCTGCGCTTGATCTCGCGGGCGGCCAAGGCCAGCGGCACGGCGGTGTGGGCCTATTGCCTGATGCCGAACCACGTCCACTTCATCATGGTCCCCAAGGACGTCGACGGCCTTCGCGCCACCTTCGCCCAGGCCCATCGGCGCTACACCAGCATGGTCAACGTCCGAGAGCAGTGGACAGGGCATCTGTGGCAGGGCCGCTTCTCGTCCACGGCCATGGACGAGGCCCATCTCTACGCGGCCATCCGCTATGTCGATCTCAACCCGATGCGCGCCGGGCTCGTCGCCAGGGCGCCGGATTGGCCCTGGTCGAGCGCCAGGGCGCACCTGGCGGGAAAGGACGACGGCGTGGTCACCGTCGCGCCGGTGCTGGCGCGGGTGGAGGACTTCGCCGCCTACCTGGACGAGGCCGAGGACGCCGAGCGCATCGCCGCCCTGCGCCGCTCGCGCTCGACCGGCCGGCCGATTGGGGCCAAGGACTGGCTCGCGGCCCTGGAAGCCGACACCGGCCGCGCCCTCACCCCTGGCAAGCGCGGGCCAAAGCCGCGGGCCGGGGCGACCGCCGATCAGACGCAGCTATTTAGTGCAGTGTCACCGTAATCCTCCAGTGTCACCGTAATCGCGCCTCTTCACCATGCGGGCGTGACGGGCGGTGGCGAGGCTCACAGTCGGAAAAGCCGCCGCGCATTGCCCTCGCGGATCGCCGTCCGCGCCGCGTCGGGCAGCGCCGCCGTATTGGCCATCGAGCCTTTCATGTCATGCACCTGGTGCGGATAGTCGGTGCCGAACAGCACCCGGTCGGCTCCCGCCACTTCTATCAGGTACCTAAGCGCGCCCGGGTGATAGGTAATGCAGTCGTACCAGATGCGCTTCAGGTAGTCCGACGGCCGCGCCTTCATCCGCCGCCGCGACGGAATCTCCACCTCGTCGCCCTTGTCGAACCGCCCGACGATGTAGGGCAGGGCGCCGCCGCCGTGCGCGGCGATCAGACCCAAATTCGGATACAGGTCCAGGAACCCGTCGAAGATCATGCGCGCGAAGGCCAGGGTCGTGTCGGCGATGAAGCCGACCGACCAGCTGAGATCGTAGCGCCGCATGTCCATCGCCTCGATGCCCGGCAGATCGGTCGGGTGCACCAGCACGGGCAGGGCCAGGCGGTCGATCTCGGCCCATACTGGCGCGAAGCGCGCGTCGGTCAGGCTCGCGCCGGCGATATTGGCCAGCACCATCACCCCCGCCGCCCCGGCGTCGCGGCCGCGCGCCAGTTCCTCCAGCGCCGCCCGCGGGTATTGCCATGGCAGCGAGGCCAGCCAGGCGATGCGGTCCGGCCAGGCCCGCTGGGCCGCCGCCATGGACGCGTTCGACTCCCGGGCGGCCTGGCGACTGGTCGCCTCGTCGCCCCAGAACACGTTCGGGCAGGTGAGCGAAACGATCGCCAGGTCGATGGCCCCCGCGTCCATGTCGCGCAGGCGCAGCGCGTAGTCGAAATGGCCCTTCTGTGGCAGCACCACCGGCGTGTCGCGGCGGAACACCTCGGTCTGGCCGTCGGGCCGGACGCGCAGATTGTATTCCCCGCCCCTGGCCTTCAGCAGCTCCATATAGGCGGGCGTGAACATGTGGGTGTGGACATCGATGGTCGGCATGGGCGTCCCTTTCCGGGGCAGGCGAGATCAGGCGCGCGGCGCGGGTCTTCCCCGGGCCAGGGACTTCCCGGCGCCGACCTCGATCGCGCCCTTGACCGGGATGTGGCCCTTATCGAACACCACCATGCTGTCGTAAAAGCATACGGCGAAGGTTTCGCGGGTGAAGGCGTCCGGCGTCACCGCGCCTTCGGTGTGGTCGGCGTTGAGCCGGTCCACCAGGGTTTTGGCCACGTTGAAGAAATTGGCCGGTTCGGCCAGGCCGCCGCCGAATTTCGGCCAATAGGCGCAGTGCAGGTCCTCGACCGCGTAGACGCCGTTCTTGCCCATGAGCGGGTAGAAGAAGTCGAAGCTGGCGGCGATGTGGGCCATCTGGTGGCTGCCGTCGTCGAGGATCACGTCGGGGACGCCGAACTCATCGACGATGCGCCGCAGGAAGCGCGGATCGGACTGATCGCCGATGCGGATGTCGACGCCATCGCCTTCGTAGGCCTTGCACTTGCGGTCGATATCGACGCCGACGACGCGCGCCAGCGGGCCGAAATAGCGCCGCCACATCTCCAGCGAGCCGCCCCTGGCCACGCCGATCTCGAGGAAGGTCAGGCTGCGCCCGCGCCAGGGTGCGAAATGGCGCTCATAGATCGGGAAATAGTGGCTCCACTTATGGATCGCCCTGCCCTGGTTGGTGAGAAAGTCCTGCCACAAATCCATTGGGGCGCTTTACGGCGCCGGCGGCCGAAAGGCGAGGCGGTCAAGGACGGCTCTCCGCTGGATCAGGATGATCAACGCGGCGGGTGCACGGCGGTCGCGGGTTGATCAACGCGTCATCCCCGGCCTCGTGCCGGGGACCCATGAACGCCATCGGTCATCGTGATCATGGGTGGCCGGGACAAGCCCGGCCATGACGGT
>JBOHLC010000030.1:0-3071 GCA_050729395.1 Caulobacteraceae bacterium | reverse complement strand
TGGCCGCCCTGCGCGCGGCGATCATCGCCAAGGAGGGCCCCGGCGCGGAACGCCAGTACCTGCCGTTCAAGCCGCTGTGGCAGAGGGCGATCGTTTCGCTCGCCGGACCGGCGGCTAATTTCATCATGGCCGTCGCGCTGTTTTCGCTGCTGTTCGGCGCCGTCGGCCAAAGCTACAGCCCATTCAAGGTGGGGTCGGTGGTCGCCGGCAGCCCCGCGGCCCGGGCCGGCTTCCAGGCGGGCGACAAGATCCTTGCCGCCGACGGCCACCCTCTGCCGGGATTCTTCGAACTGCAATCCTACGTTGCCTACCGCTATGGCACACCGATGGACTTCACCGTCCGCCGTGGCGGACGCGAGATCCATCTCTTCGCGACCCCGGCGCCGGTCAGCACGCCGAGCGGATTTGGCTGGAAGCAGACGCAGGGCATGCTTGGCGTCGCCGTCCGCCGCGACGGGCCCTGGGGGTTCAGACGGCTTGGCCCGATCTCCGCCGTCGTCCAGGGAACGGCCCAGACCTGGGACGTGCTCAGCACCACCACCCTCCAGCTTGGCCGGCTGGTCACCGGTCGGGCCGGGCTCGATCAGCTGCACGGCGTCGTCGGCATGGCCAGGGTGTCGGGCGCCATCACCCGCAGGGCGATCGACGCCGCGCCGCGCGATCCTGGCGATCAGATTCTAGGGGTGGTGATCAACCTGATCAGCCTGACCGCCCTTCTTTCGGTGAGCATCGGGATCATGAACCTTTTGCCACTGCCAATTCTCGATGGGGGCCATCTGTTGTTCTACGCCTATGAGTGGCTGGCGAGGCGCCCGCTGGGCGCCCGCGTGCAGGCGGCAAGCTACCGTGTAGGGCTTGCTTTGTTGGTCGGATTGATGTTGTTCGCCAACCTTCACGATCTTCCGCTCACGCGGGTGTTTCACTTCTTCGGCAGCTTGTTTTCTTAAGGCGAATGCACCTTCATGGCTGATCCGTCGAGCCACACCCGCGCGCGCAGGGTCGCGTTTGCCTCCGGTCTTGTCCTTCTACTGGGTGGAACCGCGCTTGCCTCCGCGCCCCACGCCTACGCGCAGATCGCGCCGCGGGCGGTGACGATCACCGGTATCCAGGTGCAGGGCAACGAGCGCATCGATTCGGAAACCATCCTGTCGTATCTGCCGCTCAGCGTCGGCGACACGGCGGACGCGCAGAAGCTCGACGCCGCGCTCAAGACCCTGTTCAAGACCGACCTGTTCTCGGACGTGAAGCTCGACATGGACGGCTCGATCCTCGTGGTCCGGGTGGTCGAGAATCCGGTCATCAACCAGGTGCTGTTCGAGGGCAACTCCAACCTCAAGACCGACAAGCTGGAGGACGAGATCCAGATTCGCCCGCGCGGCGTGTTCACGCGCGCCAAGGTCGAGGACGACGTCGGCCGGATCGTGGAACTCTATCGTCGGTCGGGCCGCATCTCGGCGACCGTCACGCCCAAGATTGTCGAGTTGCCACAGCGCCGGGTCGATCTGATCTTCGAGATCCACGAGGGCCCCAAGAGTGGCATCCTGAGGGTCAATTTCCTCGGCAACAAGCAATACTCGGCCACCGACCTGCGCGGCGTCGTCGTCACCAAGGAGAGCGCCTGGTACCGGTTCTTCTCCACCAACGACAATTACGACCCCGACCGGATCGAGTACGACCGCGAGCAACTGCGCAAATACTATCGCAACCGCGGATTCTATGACTTCCGGGTGATTTCATCGGTCGCCGAACTGGCGCCGGACCGGAACGGATTCGCGGTCACCTATGCGCTCGACGAAGGCGCGCGCTATCGCTTCGGCGCGGTCACCGTGAAGACCGATCTGAAGAAGCTCAACCCGGATATTCTGCGTCAGCTGCTGCCGATCAAAACCGGACAAGTCTACGAGGATCAGAAGATTGAGACCTCGACGGACGACCTGACCTTCGCGGCCGGGGCGGCCGGCTTCGCTTTCGTCGATGTCCATCCGGTCTACAAGGCCGACCCGGTGAAGCACACCGTGGACGTCGAGTTCGACATCAAGGAAGGCCCGAGGGTCTACATCGGGCGGATTGACGTGGTGGGCAACACCGCGACGCTCGACCGCGTGATCCGCCGACGCCTGCTGGTTTCGGAAGGCGACGCTTACAACCGCGCCCTAGTCGATCGCTCCAAGCAGAACGTGCGCGCGCTCGGCTTCTTCAAGGACGTCGATATCACCAATACCCCGGCGTCGGAGCCGGACCGCACCAACCTGCAAGTGAAGGTGACCGAACAGCCGACGGGCCAGCTGTCCTTCAGCGCCGGCTACAGCACCGTCGACAAGATCGTCACCGACATCAGCGTCAGCCAGTCGAACTTCCGCGGGCGCGGCGACAACCTCGGCGCGCGGATTTCACTGGGCACGCTGCGTCAACAGGTCGATGTCTCGTTCACCGAGCCGCACTTCCTGGATCGCGACCTGCAAGCCGGCTGGGATCTCTACGCCTACAAGTACAATTTCTATCAATACTCTGACTACAACACGACCTCGGCCGGGGGCGTATTCCGTATCGGCTTCCCATTGACCCCGCGCGCTTCGCTGACCACCCGCTACACGATCCGCACAGACAGCGTCATCGTGCAGAACGACGTCTGCATTCCCGGCGAGGAACTGGTTTCGATCGTGCTGTGCGAGGAGCGTGGATCGTATCTGACCTCTTCGTTCGGCTATACCCTGGCCTACGACCATCGCAACGATCCGAACCATCCCACCCGCGGCTTCAACATGGCCTTGTCGCAGGATGTGGCCGGCGCCGGCGGCAACGTGCACTATGTGAAGACTATCGCCACCGCCGGCTGGTACCACGGCTTCAACAAGAACTTTGTTCTCAGCATCACCGGCGTGGCCGGCTACATCGATGGCTGGAACGGCGATTCGATCCGCATCGCCGACCGCTTCTACGCCGGCGGCGATGATTTCCGCGGCTTCGAGATCGCCGGCATCGGCCCGCGTGACATGTCGACCGCCAATTGCCCGGCGGGCTCGGTGGTTTCGTGCAACACCTATGACGCGCTCGGCGGCACCATGTACTGG
>JBOHLC010000029.1:0-1434 GCA_050729395.1 Caulobacteraceae bacterium | reverse complement strand
TCTAAAGAAGGCCGTGAGCGCGGCCCTCTGCTGCGGAGGAGACGTGACCGATGCTCGGGACGAAATCGATCGGAGCGTCCGATGGCGCTCGTCCTAGTCCATCAAGGGCCTGCCGCCATGAAACGCGCGACGTCCTCCGGGAGGATCTGGACCCTCAGCGCGGCCCGCTGGGCGTCGAGCCCCAGGAGGCGCAGATCCTCGTTGAAATCCCCAAGAGTGGGCGTCAGCGCGATGGTCTCAACCCCGCTCGCCTCGGCCCGTTCGGCAAGGCGTGCGCATGCCGCTTCTCCGGCCGGATCGTTGTCGCGGCCGACGTACAGCCGGCGCAGCGTCATGGGGAGACGCAAGGTCGCCATGTGGGCGGCCGAGAGGGCGGCGGCCGTAGGCAAGGCGGGAAGGACGCGG
Source organism: Caulobacteraceae bacterium (assembly GCA_050729395.1). Lineage (GTDB taxonomy): Bacteria > Pseudomonadota > Alphaproteobacteria > Caulobacterales > Caulobacteraceae > Acaudatibacter. Next base: position 1,029 of record JBOHLC010000029.1, on the reverse strand, counting down.
CGCAGCGAGAGCACCGTCTCGATGCCCTCGCCGACGGCGATGACGTCGTCCACCGCGCCGAAGCGGACAGCGTGACCCTTGAGTTGGCCCAAGGCGCGTCTCGGGGTTGCGAGCGGGGCCTTGCCAAGTCTCGTTGGGTGGAACCCGTCGGGATCGAGCCAGGTGCGCTGAACGCCGGTCAGCTTACCGTCCAGGTCGGTGACCGCCGCGATCATCGCCGGCCAGGTCTCGGGCGGGCCGTCCTCGTTTGTCCGGTGGTAGCAGCGTGGGTGGAAGCGGAGTGACCCGATCTCGCGTAGGTCAATGAGGCCGCGCGCGCGCAGATACCGCTCGGCGAGCGTGCCGGCGATCGGCGCCGACCTGGCGAACAGCCGCCGCGCCGCCTGGGGCGTTCCGGAGCGAGGGGACTTCGTACTTGGCCCCGGTTCGCGCTCCAGCGCCGGCAGGGCGAGGAAGGCGCGGGCCTCGTCGGCGATAGCCTTGTAGTCGGCGAGGCCGAGGGCGTGGCCGATCAGGTCGATGAGGTCACCATGCTCGCCGGTGGCCGCGTCGGTCCACTTGCCGGCGGCGGCGGCGCCGCCCTCGCCCGCCTTCAGGCAGACGAAGAGCGAGCGGCCGGGCGTATTCCTCACATCGCCCACTCGCCAATAGCGGCCCTCGCGGCGGCCGTTGGAGAGGTAGCGGCGGCACACGGCCTCGGCCTCGCCTGCGAGGGCGCGCGCCAGTTCGGAGGGTGAGAGCGACATCGCCTGGTCCTGCAAAAAGAAGAGGGACCCGCCGATCGCTCGGCGGGTCCCTCGGCCGGCTCCGGGGGCTAGAGCCTACTCGGCGGCGAGCATCGCCGCCGGGCGAGGAGCAGTCTCGGTCTCGTCGGTCTCTGCGTCGACGGCCGGTTCGCCGCCGTCGCTCGCCGATTGCGCGATCGCCGGGTGTTCGGCTTCCGCCGAACCATCCTCCGAAGCCGGGGTCAATGGCCCGCCGGGGGTACGCAGCGGCTCGGGGACCCAGCTGGAGCCGGCCAGGAGACGC
>JBOHLC010000028.1:0-2345 GCA_050729395.1 Caulobacteraceae bacterium | reverse complement strand
GCGCCACGGCGCGCAGGCCGAACTTGGCGCTGGCGAAGGCCGCGTAGCCGACGCCGCCCCGCAGTGAGGCGGTCGCGCCAGTGAAGAAGATCGAGCCCGATCCGCGCGGCAGCATGGCCCGCGCCGCCTCGCGGCCGGTGAGGAAGCCGCCGTAGCAGGCCAGTTCCCACACCTTGCGGAACACCCGCTCGGTGGTCTCCAGGATCGGGAAGTTCACATTGGCCCCGACGTTGAAGATCACCACCTCAAGCGGCTGATCGGCGTCCGCCCAGGCGAGGAAGTCGGTGATCTCGGCCTCCTGGCGCGCATCGAGCGAGCGTCCCTCGAAACGGCCGCCGGCCGCTTCGATGCGGTTCTTCAGTTCGGCCAGCTGGTCGCCGCGACGGCGTCCGCCGAACACCCGGTAGCCCTCGGCCGCGAACGTCTCGGCGATGGCCGCGCCGATGAAATCGCCCGCCCCGACGACGGCGACCGAGGCGTCCCGTGCTTCAGCCATGCCAGGTTCTCCTCAAGCCGCCGCGCCCGCGCCGCGGATGATTTCATGGTGACGGATGACCTCGGTCACAAGGAAGTTGAGGAATTTCTCGGCGAACTCCGGATCGAGGTCGGCCTCCGCGGCCAGGGCGCGCAGGCGGGCGATCTGGCGCGCCTCGCGGGCCAAGTCGGCCGGGGGCATGTCGAGCCTGGCCTTGAGCGCGCCGACCTTGCGCGTGCATTTGAAGCGCTCGGCCAGGAGGTGCAGCACCGCCGCGTCGATGTTGTCGATGGAGTGGCGCAGCTCGGCCAGTTCGGGAGGAATGTCGTCCATGGCTCAAAGGTGGTGACGAGCCGCCGCGTTCAGGTCAAGACTGATCGGCGCCATGATCGATCCTCTCTCCCCTCTGGCCGAAGCTGTCGCTGAAAAGCTGAAGGCGCGCGGCCAGACCCTGGCCGTTGCTGAATCCTCGTCCGGCGGGCTGATCAGCGCCGCCTTGCTCGCCGTGCCAGGGGCCAGCGCCTACTTCCTTGGCGGCGCGGTGGTCTACACCGCCAGGGCGCGCATGCGCCTCATGGGCATCACCCGCGAGGCGGTCGCGGGCATGCGCTCGGCCAGCGAGCCCTACGCCATGCTGCTCGCCGCCACGGCGCGGGAGAATTTCGCGGCCGACTGGGGCCTGGCCGAAACGGGCGCGGCGGGACCGACGGGCAACCCCTACGGCGACGCCGCCGGCCACACTTGCCTGGCGGTGAGCGGTCCGCTGGAAATGGCCATCACGCTCGAGACCGGCTCGGCCGACCGGGCCGCCAATATGCAAGCCTTCGCCGGCCGCGCGCTGGAATTGCTCGCAGCGGCGCTCGAAGGGTGAACAGGGGCCCGCCGATGGCGGCGGCGGACCCCTGTCCGTAAGGAACTCGCCTTGGGTTGCGGCGCCGGCGAGCCCTTTGTCGTCAGCTCAGCTGGAGGACGGGCCCGAGCCCTTGGCCGACGCCCGCTTGGCCGCCTTGGCCTGCCGGCGCGCCTCGTTCACCGCGTTGGCCGCTTCGACGGCCGACTTGCAGTCGGGCGAGACGGCGTCCATGTGCGCCCGGGCGCAGCGGATGACGACGCCCCGGCCGAGCGCTTCGCTCGGGCACAGCTTGTGGAAATCGGCCAGGCAGACCTGGTTGGCGCGCGGCTTGGCCGCGGCCAACGCCTGGCCGGCGAGGATTACGGCGAGCGTCGAGGCGGCGATCGCGAAAGCGTGAGACTTCATGGTCAGCTCCCCTGAGTGAGTGTTCATGCTTTGTTCTAGACTTAGCCATGAACCCCCGTCAAGCCCCTTATCGACCCCTTATGAGTTGGCCTAGCGCCGGCCCCAGTGGGTCGAGTCGACCGCGATGGTGACCTGGGCCGCCTTGCCGACCGGAATGCACACCGCGCCGCCGACATCGCGGTAGCCGTGCGTGCCGACCCCGGCCCAGACCTCGCCGCGCGGATCCTTGTCCTGCTTGACGCCGCCCTTGCCGTCGTCCTTGTACGGCGCGCCGCACGGACCGATCGGAACCGGCCCGCGGTCATCGAACTCGGACTGTTTGTCCTGGATGCGGATCGGGGCCGCGCCGCTGGCCTGAACCGGCGGCGCCCCGCCGTTGGCGTTGTTGGCGGTGGGAATGGCTTCCTGGGCCCAGGCCCCGGAGCCGAAGGCGAGCGCGGCGCCCAGAAGACCCATGAGTGCGCGTTTCATGTCTCTTCACCCCAGGGAGAAGCGGCGAAGCTGCCGCCGGCGCGCGGCGAAATTGCGTCGGCCTGGAGTCTATCCTATCAGCCCGGCCATGTCTTCCGCCCCCCTGGCCGAGGCGCGCGCCGCCATCGCGCCGCTCTACCG
>JBOHLC010000027.1:0-2302 GCA_050729395.1 Caulobacteraceae bacterium | reverse complement strand
CCCATATAAGCCCCTCAAGAAGCGCGGACAAGCGATCGATGAAGCGCGCCGGTCGGAGCGTTTCCTAGAACGGAATCTCGTCGTCCAGGTCGGCGGAGAAGCTTTCCTTCGGGCCGGCGGACTGGGTGCGGCCGCCGCTGGCGTAGCCGCCGAAATCGCCTTCCTCGCGGCCGCCGCCTTCGCCCTTGCCGTCGAGCATGGTCAGTTCGCCGCGGAACTTCTGCAGCACCACCTCGGTGGAGAACTTCTCGACCCCGGCCTGATCGGTGTATTTGCGCGTCTGCAGCGCGCCCTCGAGGTAGATCTTCGAGCCCTTGCGCAGATAGTTCTCGGCCACCTTCACCAGGTTGTCATTGAAGATCACCACCCGGTGCCACTCGGTGCGCTCCTTGCGCTCGCCCGAATTTCGGTCGCGCCAGGTTTCCGAGGTCGCCAGATTGAGATTGGCCACTCGATCGCCGGAATTGAGGGTGCGGATCTCGGGGTCGCGCCCCAGGTTCCCGACCAGAATGACTTTGTTGACGCTGCCTGACACGGTCGCGCTCCTCTTGCTCGCCCGGCGGCCCAGAGCGCCGGAATCCAGGCGGTCACCTTAGCAGCGAAATTCAACTGCGCAACCCATTTGTTCTATTTTTGTTCACGTCGCGATTGAGCCGCGATTATGGACTTAACAAACGCACCGCCTCGCGAATGCCACCTTACTTGCGGGGCCTCACTGTTAGTCCGTTCGCCTGTGCGACGAAGACGTATTGCATGACGCCCGGCCGATAGTGGCTGACCGGACAAACGAGGAACCTTCCAAACAGGCTCCTATTCCATTGCCCCCCTATGAGGCGGTCGACTCGAGCCGGGACGCCGCTTGCTTCGAGATTGTTTGGCGGAGGATTCACACCAAGCATTCGGTGGCTTCCAACGATCCAGATGCGAAGCGTTGGATTGCCGTTCCACAAGTCCAGGCGCCCCCGGACCCAGTAGCAGGCGCCGGCTCGGTGTTCGTGGCCTTGTGCGTCCCATGGTTCGTCAGCCTGGAGCGCCGCAGCGAGCGCCAGTGCGGCAATCACCTATCGGTGCCCGGTTTGACGGGCGCCTTAGGCACCGTCGCCATCTTCTTGAACTTAGCCTTGAAGGCGGGCGATCTCATTGCCCGCCGTTCTGGGGCATGGCGCCCGGCACCGCGAGGCGCCCGTCACCGGTGCGGACCAGGAACGGATACTGGTATCCCTTCAACGTCTGGGAGGTGAACACGCCGTAGCGGTTCAGGAACAGGAATTGGCCCTGATAGGCGCCGGTGATGTCGCCCTGGGGCACGCCGAGCGATTGGAAGCTGACGCGCATCTTCTCCAGCTCGGCGGCGCAATGCTCGAGGTCGGGCACGCCGCGCGCCAGGACGTTGAACTTGGGCGGCGCTTTCGGCGGCTGGACCATCTGCCAACAGACGCCCATGTCGACGGGCGCCTCGATCTGTTTCTCGCAGGCGCCGAGGGGGGCCGCGGCCGCCAGGGCCAGAGCAAGCATGGCTGAACGCATGGTCCCCGTCTCCCTTATTCCGTATCCGGAATGGCGCAACCGGCCTGCTGCGCGGTCAGGGTGCGGAACGAACGGTTGTCGCTCGACACCTCGACCCGTCCAAGGACCAGGCGCAGGGTGCGGCCACCCCAGCGTCCGTAAGCCGCCGCGCCTGGACTCACGCACTGGCCGGCGAACAGGGTCTGCGCGCAGGCCCCAAGGGTCATGTCGGTCGGCGTGCGGCTCCAATTGCCCCCTGAGTAGTTCCAGCAGGGTTGAACCGGACCGCCCGCCGAAGCCTCGTCAATCTGAGCGCCAGCCTCGTCAGTGTCGGCTTGCGCCTGTTCGTCCGGCGGTCCGGGCGGCGGCGGCGGTATGACCTCGACGGTCGGTGGCTTGGCCGCGGCCAGCCCGCCGCTGGCGTCCACCCCGACATCGAGCGCGCCGGTGGCCACGCCGTTCTTCCTGGCGCAGTCGTTGACCGTCATCTGGCCGATAAGCTTGCCGTCGACGAAGCAGCGGAGCGCCATTGTCGGATCGAGCTTCTGGTAACCTTCACGCGCGGTCTGCACCACGAGGCCGCCGACCGAGGCCGGCGGGGAGTCATCCTCCGCGTCCTGGCGCAGGGCCACGAGCACGGCCACGGCGAGGCCGGCCGCGAGCGCCAGCGCCGCGCCGCCGATCACGATGACACGCCGATCCTTCAGCAGATCCATCGCAGGTCCATCTCGCGGAACAAGGGCGCGGCCCGGCCCGGCCGGCGCTCACTTGAAGCGGTAGGTGATGCGGCCCTTGG
>JBOHLC010000026.1:0-8221 GCA_050729395.1 Caulobacteraceae bacterium | reverse complement strand
TCCATGGAGCCAACGTTGGGCTCGACGGCGCGGTCACTATCAGCGGCTGGGGAACCTTCGGCAGCTTCTCGGGTCTGCACGGCTCGGTGAACCACGCGGGCGGCTCGGGCACGCTGACGCTCAGCCTGGTCCCCGCCAACGCCGGCGGCGCGGCCTGCATCCACGTCGAGAACAACGGCCAGGTCGACATGGAGGGGTCGGGCACGATCACCGTCGGCGGCGGGACGGGCCTGGTCACGACCGTTTTTGATGGCGACAGCAACGGCTCGTTCTTCTCGACTCTCGCCACGACTTCGGACAATGCCTCGACGCCGGCCAACAGCCAGGTGTTCAGCGCCGTCCACGGAGCCAGCGTCATCCTGGTGGCTCCGATCACGGCTACGCACTTCACCTACTCCTGCACGGCGCACGAAGGGGGCTCGGCGGATCAGGGCAGCGGCGGCAGGACCTTCACCAACGTCGGTTCCACCAACGTCGCCAATACCGGGACCTGCACGCTTTTCTAAGGTCTGGCCGGCTTGGCGGCGCCGGGGCTGCTCGCGCCCGTCGCAATTCCTGATCCCGGAACGGGATTCACGATGGTCGCCGGCAACGACAGCCGTGTCTACGACACCACGATGACCTACCAGGGCCGACTGCTGGGCGCGACGTTCAATGGGCTTGGCCAGGCGACCGGCGTGATCGGCGCCCATCCCACGCTATTTGAGCATTACGATGGCCAGCACGTGGTCCTCTTGACCTTCGACGCGACCCGTTTTGGGCCGTCCAGCTCCGTTTTCAGCTGGGGCCAGCCGAACATTCAGATCTCGACGCCCTATTCCTGACCGGCTGCGGCGATCGTCGCCTCCATCTGGTTTTGCGCCCAGTCGAATGGAGCTGGGTAGACTTGTCTGAGAACGATCACCGCCGCGACAACGGTGACCACTACGAGCGCGATGGAAATCCAGTCCTCGGGTTGCTCGGCGTCGCCCCGCTGGCGTAAGCCCATCTCGCGTCTGCGCTCGAATTCAGGATCGTCGTCGGCTTGCCCGGCCATGGACCGAGTCCGCGCTGCCCCGCGCGCATTGTCAAGCTCCAGGGGGCCATCGCCATGCGACGGACCGTCCTTGCGCCGTTGCTCGGTGGCCGCTTGCACGCATGCGCCGGCGCGCCGTGCGCTCAGACGGCCTGCCACTAGGCGCGCTTCCCTCCCCCAAACGATGCTCAGGCGTAGGTGGAGAGCGTCGATTGCGCCGAGCCCTTTGCCGAGAGCACCCAGACGCGAGGAGCCGCGATGTCGCTTGTCGTTCGTGACGTAATCGAGCGGGCCATGCGCCTGCTGGGCGCCCTGGCCAGCGGCGATGCGCCCACGGCCGAGGAGATGACCGACGCCATGACGGCGTTCAACACGCTCAAGGCCAGCTGGTTCGGCACACTGATCGGCGGGCGGATCACTGAGCAGGCGGTGGCCGGCGTGATCGCCCAGGCCGAGAACGGTGGGGAGTATGTCATCCCAGGTGGCGCGGCCTTCACCCTGACCGCACCCGCCAAGCCGAAGAGCGGGGCGCGGTTCGGCGTTGTCGACGGCGGCCTGGACTTCGCGACCTTCAACTGCACGGTCAACCCGAACGGGCGGCTGATCGACGGCGCGGCGGCCAATCTGGTGCTCTCCGCCAACGGCGTCGGCGGCCGGTGGTGGTATCGTGGCGATGCGGGGAACTGGGTGGCCGAGGCGGCCTGGACCGATCCGTCGAACGCCGTCGAGTTCCCGGACGCGATCATTGCCTACATGCCCTACATGCTGGCCATGGTGCTGGCGGCGGAGTTCAACACCGAGCTGCGCCAGGATGTGATCGCCGGCGATGTGCTGGGGCGGTCGGTGATGGCCCGCACCTACGCCCCTCGCGGGCGCAACGAGTTGGACCAGCCGCTGGGCGCGCCCTGGCCGCAGCCGGCGGCCGGGCAGGGGTGAAGGAAGCGGTCCACAGATGACGCATATGGGGCGAAGATGAGAGGAAGAGGTAACCGCTGTCGGGGAGTCCGCTGCGACCGTCTGCCGACCCGATCAAGCCTCCGTAAAGTCAGCCTCGGGCTGCGGTAAACTTAAACGATCCGGTCGGGAGGCGCTGGCGGCGCTCCCCACATGGCGATGCCGACCTCGCCAAAAACGTTAACGATCGCCGTCCCGAGCGCCGCGGCGCCGCCGATAATCGCCATCGCGACCATGGCCAGGATCAGCGCATATTCCGCAGCCGAGGCGCCAGTCTCCTCGGCGAAGAAGTCCTTGAGACTGTGCACGACTAGGTTCTCCCCTCAAACGATCGATCGGCGACTGAACGACAAATGATGTATAGCAGAGGTTCAGTAAGGCTATAGCGTCGGCACCAGGCAAGGTCCAACCGCCTGATTGTCGCATGGCGGTCATGCTTGCTGGTTTAGAAGTAAATTGATAGTAGTTTCGGGTAATAACTTCCGGACCATCGAGCATAACTATTCGCATCGAAGGATCGGTGGCCACCCAAGTGCGACACCGTGACGCGTAAGGCGAAGTTTTACTCAAGTTAGCCGCGCAGCCAGGCCATTCTGAACTCAACTGCCGCCTGCCATACCGATGCAGACATTTGGTGCGTTGAGCATGGGAGGATTCGCTTATGCCTCAGGGGATCGAGGGACAGGGGAGCGCGCCGGCTAGTCAGATCGCGCAGTTCCGCAGCGACGGGTTCAACGCCAATACAGGACTACGCGTCCCGTTCTTCTCCGACGCCTTCTCGCGCGCCTTCGGCTTTCCGGACGTGCGCCCCGTCAACATGATGAGCGAGGAGACGCCGATCCGCGAAGAGCGGCCCTATGCGGCCTATGTCGGCCTGCGCGAGGTGCAATATTCGCGGCCTGGCCTGGCGGCCGGCTACAACCTGGGGACCGGGCCGATCCGCGGCGCCTATTGCCGGCCGGGCGTCTTCGGCGGGGCGCTGTTCATCGTCTCGGGGACGACGATCTATATGAACGGGGCGAGCGTCGGCGCGCTGCCGGGCACGGACCTGGTGCGCTTCGCCGCGTCGCCCAGCCAGATGGTCGCGGTGGCCGACGGCGCGGCTTACCTCTACGACGGCGTCACCTTCCCAACCTTCACGCTGATCTCCAATGGCGTGCTGCCGGCGGTGGTCGACGTGGCCTATCTGGCCGGCCGCTTCGCCTTTGCCTGCCGGGGCTCGGCCACCTGGTACTACTCGGAGATCAACGACGCGGGCAACGAGAACGGCCTGGACCTGGCCAACAACAACGACTCGGCCGCGCCGGTCATCGGCGTGGAGGCCCTCAACGACCAGCTCGTCTTCCTTACCGCCAGCACCGTGGAGTTCTGGTCGCCGGGAAGCGACCCCACCGCGCCCTTCACACCCAACGAGGGCCGGGGCTATCAGCGGGGCTGCGCGGCCCGCGACACGGTGGTCTTCGCCGATAACGCGGTATTCTTCGTCGGCGACAATGGCGTGGTCTACCGCACGTCGAACACGCCGGTGCGGATCAGCTCATCCTCGATCGAGGACAAAATCCGCCAGTGCGCCGATTGGAGCGCGCTTTCGGCCCTGGTCGTCACCGTCGAGGGCCATGAACTCTATGTGCTGAACCTGCCCGGCGTGGGGAGCTACGCCTACGACATCAGCCGGGTGGGGACGATCCAGGGCGCCTATGGCGATTCCTACAACCGTGGCCTGTGGACCGAGTGGTCGAGCTTCGGAAACGTCGGCTTTCGCGCGCAGGTGTCGACGGTTGTCGGCGGCGCGACTTTCGTCGGCGATGCGACCACCAACGATCTGTGGAAGATGCAGGTCGGCGTCTGGCAGGACGGAGCCGATCCGCTGGTGCGCAAGGCCAGCGCCTTCATCAAGATCGAGGAGGGCCGACCGCGCATGGACGGCCTGGTCCTCCACTGCGTGACGGGGCAAGGGAACGCCATTCCGCCCGGGGCCAATTCGCTGGTGGAGATGCGCTACAGCGACGACCAGGGCCGCACCTTCGGCCGCTGGCGGGCGACGCCCCTGGGCGCGGAGGGCGAATACATCACCCGCGCCTATTGGCAGCGTCTCGGCCAGATGCGCGCGCCCGGCCGGCTTATCGAGGTGCGCTGCTCGGAGCCGGTAGACGTGGCGTTCAGCCACCTGGAACTCAACCCGCTTCGGGCGGCGAACTAAGCGATCCCCAGGTAGACCTAAGCCCTGGCTGCTGCCCCTTGCGCCATGTCCCGCTAAGCGCGAGTGTTCCTGACCTTGAGGGAGGACCACATGCGCAACACGTTGATCCTGGTAGCCATCGCGGCTCTCGCGTTCACTTCTGTGGCCGATGCAAAGACCGCGCCCGCGAAAGGCATGACGGCACAACCAACGAGATGTCACAACGCCAAAGGGCATGTCATTAAGTGCCCGACCGCTGCCTCCACCGCCGCGCCTGCGGCTCCAGCCGCGACCGGGATGGCGACCGGCAGGCGCACGCATAAGCCGGCCGTGACGGCAGCGGCTCCGGGCGTCGGAGGGCCCCATTGCACGAAGGGCAAACCCTGCGGCAAATCCTGCATCGCGATGGACAAGGTCTGCCACAAATAGGCTGGCTTCCGCATCGAATTGGCGAGGGCACCCAGGCGGGCCTTTTGGACTCGTGATCCGGCGCTGAGCGCGCCAGCAACCCTTGCAGCCCGTCTGGGTCCTATGCCTATTTCCTAGCCGCGCCTGCCTTGCACGTGGAAGTCGGCGCGTGACTGCGGTGCTCCCCTAATCCCCCGGCCGCCAGGTCGATTGCTGTGGCCGCGTGGCGAAGAAATCTGGCTCGCGGGTGAAGTGGTAGGCGGTGGTGTCGAGCGCGCCGATGAGGACGTGCAGGATCTTGTAGTCCGTGCTCGTCGGCCGGACTTTCCCGCTCAAGGCGATCAGCTCGTCCCGGAACGGCTTTAGCCTCGCGAACGCGGCGTTTGGATTGGTGATGCCGGTATAGCGGATCTGGACCATCGCGGCCCGATCCTGACGCCGAGGCGCGCCGGCCGCAAGCGAATGTTCTCATTTTGTTCAGGGAGAGTGTGCCCATGGCGGCGCAAGCTGTGCCGGCGCTGGATTTCAGCGCCCAGATCGTCATGCCCGCGACCGGGCGGCTGACGCCCTACGGCGATGCCTTCTTCCGCGCCCTGCTCGCCCGCACCGGCGGCGCGAGCGACAAGGTGGATGCCGCCCATGCGCTCGCCAACGCGGCGGTGCCGCAAGGGACAGAAGTGGTCGCCGCCGGCGGATTGCAAGCCGGCGGGGCCTTGGGCGGCAATGTCGGCCTTGCGCTCTACGTGGCCATCGGCGGGGCGGCGAGCCTGCCGACAACGAAGGTGACCGAGGGCGATTGGGCCTATGCGCTCGATGGCCGCAAGACCGGCGAGGGCGCGGGCGCCGGAACGGGCCTGCCGGTGTGGTGGTCCAACGGCGGCTGGATCGGGGTGGATAGCGGTGGGTTGGTGACGACATGAGCACAGGCATTCTGCTTGCGGCGCCGGTCCTCGTGGCCGTCGATGGCGATGGGAACCCGATCTCGGGCGCCCTGCTGCAATTCTATCTGACCGGCACGACCACGCCGGCCAGCGTCTACGCCGATGGCGCGCTGGGAACGCCGCTGACCAACCCGGTCGTGGCCAATGGCTCGGGTCTGTTTCCGGCGATCTACCTCGATCCGACCGTCACCTATCGCGTGCAACTTCGGACCGCGAGCGCGAGCGTGCTGGCCGACATAGACCCGCTGAACCTCGACGTGACGGCGGCGACACAGACGCAGGTGAACGCCGGGACCGCGACCGGGGTCTATGTCAGCCCGGCGACCCTGGCGGCGTGGACGGGCGTGGCCGCCGCGCTCGGCTACACGCCGCTCAACAAGGCCGGCGATACGGCGACCAATCTGGTGATCAATCCGGCCGCCCCGGCCGTGGCCACCGCCGGCTATCTGGGCGCGCCACCCAACCTGCAGAACGGCGACTACACGCTGCTGATCAGCGATCCCGGAAGGGGCGTCTATTCGGACGGCGCGTCGTCCTTCACCTGGACCATTCCCCCGCACTCGGCCGTGCCCCTGCCGGACGGAACGATCATGCCCTTCGCCGTCGTGGGGACCGCCAGCCAGACGATCGCGCCAGGCGCGGGCGTGACGCTCAATCTCGCCGGCGCCGGCTCGACGGGCAATCGCACCCTGGGGCAGTGGGGGATCGCCACGGCTTGGCAGTACGAAACTGACAAATGGCTGATCAGCGGGACGAACCTGACCTGATGTCCGGCGCGCTCGATCTGATGCTGGGCGGGAAGGGCGGCGGCGGTGGGGGCGGCGGCTCGCCCGGCGCGCTCGACTGGAACGATATCCTGGGGCCGGCGAGCGGCGGCATCGGCGTCAACAACTATCAGACGATCAGCGGCATCACCGGCGCGATGACCATCGCCGCGACGATCACCGGCTTGGGGAAGATCTTCTACAACCTGAACGGCGTGCTGAACTGGTACAATGGGGGCCTCGGCACAGGTCCGTTCAACGTCATGAATGCGGACGTGTTGTCGTGGGGCGCCGAGGCCTCCGGCGGGGTGTGGACCTCAGGCACCGTCACCGTTCTGAACGGCGCGACCACGCTCGATTCCTTCACTTACCTCGTAAAATAGTGGGGCGCCAGGCGATGGGCTGGGAGATCAGGTCAGGTCGGTCTTTCGAGGAAGGGTGGCGGCGATTTCCAACATCGCCTGACCGATCTCCTCGAACACCTCCCGGTAGCCGGCGAAGGCATCCAGCCCCGTTTCGGTATGCAGCATCAGAACCGCCAGCGTGGGTTGTTGTGGATTGGTCGCGATATGGAAGCCCAGAATTGGGCGCGCCATCAGCTCTTTCGGTTCCATTGGTCCCCTTCCTCTTGCCGGGCGACCATACATGCTAGGGGCCGGGGTTGAGAGCTTCATCCGCATCGAGCGCGATCCGGCGTTCTGGGCGGCGGTGGCCGGCCATCCGGAGGTGGCTCCCCATATCGGCGCCACGCCCGACGAGGCGGCGGCGCTCGCGCTCCATCCCCTCACGCTTCCGCTGGCGAGCGCCCACGGCGGCTTCCTGTTCCGCAACCTCGACGGCCTGGGCTTCGTGTTCGAGCTGCACACCCTGTTCACGCCGGAAGGCTGGGGCCGCGAGGTGGCGCTGGCCGCGCGCGAGGCCTTCGCGCGCCTGTTCGACGGCGGGGCGGCGGTGGTCGTTACGCACGAACAGCATGGATGGTGGCGCGCGAAGCCGCCGCTCTCGCACGGATGGGCGCCGGCGGCGGACTGGCGCGAGACCCCAGTCGGGCTTTTGCGCATGTGGACCTTGAGCGCCCAGGCATGGCGCGCCTCGGCCTTAATGAGGAGACGACAATCATGCCCATAGCAGCGGCCATACTGGGCGCGGCGGTGATCGGCGGGGGGGCTTCGCTCCTGGCGTCATCCAACGCCTCGCACGCGGCGAGCAACGCAGCCAACGCCAACAATGCGTTGGAAAGCCAGATCTATCAATCGAACAAGACGCTGGAGACGCCATACATCGAGAGCGGCGACACGGCGAACACGGAGCTGCAGGGCTTCCTGGGCCTGGGCGGCGACGCGAGCGCGACCGACGCGGCGTTCCAGAACTACCTCAATTCCACCGGCTATGAGTTCAACCTCAACGAGGGGCTGGACAGCGTGGCCCAGACCAAAGCGGCCTCGGGCCTGCTGGCCTCGGGAAGCCTAGCCAAGGCGCTGGACGCCTACGGAACCGGCCTCGCCGATCAATACGGCCAGCAATACGTCGGCGACCTGCAGAACGAGGTCGGGACCGGCGCCGGCGCGGCCAATGCGCTGGCCGGGGAGGGCCAAGCCTATGCCGGAGCGGTGAGCGCCAACAACAACAACGCCGCCACCGCCAGCGCCAACGCCGGATACGCGGCGGCCAAGAGCGTCAACGGCGTGCTGAACGCGGGCCTGAACGCCTATGGCCTGAGCCAGGGGGGAACCAGCTTCCTGGGCGGCGGCGCTAGCGCCGGCAGTTCCTACAACGCATTCGCGCCGCCGATAGGGGGATGAGATGACCGACTATGAGAACGCAATGACGAGGGCGCCCAAGGCGGCGCTGGCCGAGCGGGTCAACGCCTTTCGGGCCGGACGGGCGGAGGGGGCGCGGCCGCCGGACCAGGCCGCCGAGGCAGCGCCGGCGCCTGACGCGGACGCGGAGGCCATGCGCG
>JBOHLC010000025.1:0-5714 GCA_050729395.1 Caulobacteraceae bacterium | reverse complement strand
GACCATCATCGCCTCGCTCCACGACGCCGGTGAGCTTGCCGCCTTCCACGCGCGCCTGGACCTGGGCTTCGGTGAGCGCGCCGGCGCGCTCGGCCGTGGCGAAGCAGCCGATGACCTCGCCGGCGGCGATCTTCGGCAGCCATTTGGCCTTCTGAGCGTCGGATCCGGCCAGCATGATCGCCTCGGCGGCGAAATAGACGGTGGAAGCGAAGGGGATAGGGGCCAGCGCCCGGCCGAGTTCCTCGGCGATGGCCGCCAATTCGATGTGGCCGAGGCCGAGCCCGCCGTGGCTTTCGGGGATGGCCGCGCCCAGCCAGCCCTGCTCGGCCACCGCCTTCCACAGGCCCTCGTCGTACGACCGGGCCGGGTCGTCGAGCACCGCGCGCACCACGCCAACGCCGCAGCGGCCCTCGAGGAACCGGCGGGCCTCGCCCTTCAGGAACTTCTGGTCGTCGGTGTAGTCGAAATCCATGGCGCGTCCGGTCCCTTGGTCGGTCGATAGGAAATCACGATAGCGAGGTTTCCGCGAACGGAAAGCCTGACCGCGGGTCAGGGGACGGAATTCAAGCGGTCCACGCGCGCGAAAGCGCCTGCGTGAGGATGCCGCGCGCCCGGCCATTGTTCCGCGGCGCCAATAAGCATAAGCCTTTGCACGGGGAGTGGGGGGCTCGCGTGACGATCGATCTGATTGCGTCGGCGGTGCTCGTCCTGGCGGCGGCCGGCCAGCCGATTGGCCCAAGCGTGGCGCCGGCGGCCTCGGCCCCGTCGCCGACCATTTCCGCGCCACCCGTCCAGGCGACCGCCCCTGTAGCGCCCGTGATCGCCGCCGGTACGGTTGTCGAAGTCGCGTTGGTCGGCGAGGTCAGCAGCAAGACCGATCGGATCGGGGATAAATTCGCCCTGCGACTGGCGGCGCCGATCGTGATCAACGGCGTCATCATTGCTCAAGCCGGGGCGCTTGGCGGAGGCGTTGTCATCGACGCGGCCGCGGGCGGAGTTTATGGCCGGCCCGGCAAGCTTGTCCTCGCCGCGCGATACATTGATGTCGGCGGCGTCCGCGTCCCGCTGCGCGGCTTCAAGCTTTCTGGAGCGGGAAAAGACAACGGCACGATCGCGCTCGCGGCCAGCGAAATTCCCTATGCGGGCATTCTCGCGATCGCCATTCCAGGCGGCAACATAACCTATCCCTCGGGAACCCACGTCCTCGCCAAAGTGGCGGCCAACGTGTTCCTCCCTCCATCCCCTTCCTTGGAGCCCAAAGAATGAACCTTCGCGCCCTCTTCCTTCGAGCCGCGGCCGGCGCCCTATTGGCCGGTCCCGTTGTGGCCCAGACGCAGCCCGCCCCCGCGCCGCCGGTTCAAGCCGCCGCGCCCCAAGCTTCAACCCCGCCGGTCACTCCGGACACGACGCCTGCCGCGCCCACCTCTGCTCAGCCGACGGCTCCAGAGGCGACACCCGCCGCGCCCATGCCCGCCGCGCCCGCGGCTCCGGCGGCCACGCCTCCCGCTCCGCTGGCGAGTCCCGCGCCAGCGCCCGCTCCGGCGCCGGTGGTAGCCAGCGGTCCCATCCCGCCGCCGCCCTCGGGGAAGGGCCAGGTCGTGTTCTTCCGCCCATCCAGCTTTCGCGGCGCGCTCATCTGGTACAACATCCGCGAGAATGGCGTGGCGTTGGGAAAACTCACCAACGGCGTCTACTTCGTGCAGGTAGCCGAGCCGGGCACGCACACCTACACGGCCGCCACTGAAAACCACAACGTCCTGCACCTCGAGGTCGATGACGGCGAGACCTACTATGTACGCGGCTCGGTGCAGATGGGCTTCTTCATCGGCGAGGCGGATATGACGCCATCCGACGAAGCAACCTTCGAAAAGGCGTTCAAAAAGATGAAGCCGGCCTCGCCGCCGGAACCCGAGCCGGCCAAGAAGGGCGGATAGGGGCGGTCCGCCCTATTTCTTCTTCGACGGCGGATGCAGATAGGAGGGCGGCGCGGCGGCTGGCTTGGCCTTGGACGCCTTGGGCTTCCTGATTTCCTTGTTGCTTCTCTTCTGACCCTTGGCCATGGCGGTCTCCCTCAATGAGGGCGCCAGTGTGCGCCAAAACGCGGCGTCAGGCGAGCGTCGCTGTCCGCCGGCGAGCCAAGCGCAGGGCGGCGCACAGCGCGCCGAATCCGCCGAGCATCAAGGCCCAGGTCGCGGGTTCCGGCACCGAAATTGAAAGCGACTGGGTGCCGTAGTTGTCAGGATAGTAGTCATCCCAGAATCCGACAGTCAGTTCTCCCGAAAGCCCGCTCAACAAGGTTGGACCCGTGCCAATCAAAAACAGCGTGCCCCCAGCATCGCCGACCAATGCTCCATAATTGGCCGTAAACCCGTCCATGGTAAGAGTGCCATAGCCGACCGAGGACGGAATCCCATTTGCAGTTGACTCGCGCGGATAGGGATCATCGTTTCCCGCTCCCCAGATCGTGCCGGGATCGTTGACAACGAAGTCATAGGTCGTTCCTGCCGACAGGTCCAAGCCCGTGTCGAGCCAGCTTCCAAACGGCGTGAGGGCGTCGACCGTGACAGTCGTCGATGCGCGGGCTGCCGCGCCGAGGCTCAAGGCGGTGGCGGCTCCAAGCATAAAATGCCTGATTTTCATCGCAGGTCTCCGTCGCTTGTCGTTGCGCCATCCTCGAACCGCGAATCCTTAGATTAAGGCGCGAAAGAGTCAAGATTGGCTCGCGTAGGCGGCGCGCGAGAGAGCGCTTCGATTTTCCGCGCTGTCCATGGAAAGCGCCGTCGCTGGGCGCTAAACACCCTGACCATGCGCACGGACACCCCCCAGCCGATCCGGCTCGAAGACTACACCCCGCCCGATTTCCTCATCGACGAGGTTCACCTCGATTTCAATCTCGAGCCGGCGGCGACGCGGGTCAAGGCGCGGCTGGCGATCCGGCGCAATGGCGCGCACGACCGTCCCCTGCGCCTGAACGGCGAGCGGTTGAAACCTGTCTCCGTCGCCATCGATGGCAGGGCCCTGGGAGAAGCTGAACACGCGATCGACACCGAATGGCTCACCATTCCCGACGCGCCCGACACCTTCACCCTCGAGACCGAGGTCGAGATCGATCCAGCTGGCAACACCTTTCTCGAAGGCCTCTATGTCTCGGCCGGGCGCTTCTGCACCCAATGCGAGGCCGAGGGCTTCCGCAAGATCACCTGGTTCGCAGACCGGCCGGACGTGCTGGCGCGCTACACCGTGCGCATTGAGGCCCCACGCGCCTATCGCCACCTGCTGGCCAATGGCAATCTGCTTCAATCCGGCGACCTCGCGGGCGATCGCCACTTCGCGGTGTGGAACGATCCCTTCCCCAAGCCCTGCTATCTGTTCGCCCTGGTGGCCGGCGAACTCGATGTGCTCGAGGACAGCTTCACCACCATGAGCGGCCGAGAGGTCGCCCTGCGGATCTATGTCGACCCAGGCCATTCCGAGCGCGCCGCCTACGCCATGGATAGCCTGAAGCGCGCCATGCGCTGGGACGAGACGGCGTTCGGCCGCGAATACGATCTGGACCTCTTCATGATCGTCGCCGTGCGCGACTTCAATTACGGGGCCATGGAGAACAAGGGCCTCAACATCTTCAACTCGGCGCTCGTCCTGGCCGACCCGGCCATGGCGACCGATGTCGACTACGAACGCATCGAGGGCGTCGTGGCCCATGAGTACTTCCACAACTGGACGGGCGATCGCATCACCTGCCGCGACTGGTTCCAGCTGTGCCTCAAGGAAGGTCTGACCGTCTTCCGCGACCAGTCGTTCTCGGCCGATCAGCGCGGCCACGCGGTGAACCGCATCAAGCAGGTCAAGGACCTGCGCGCGCGGCAGTTCTCCGAGGATGCCGGCCCCATGGCCCACCCGGTGCGCCCGGAGAGCTTCGTCAAGATCGACAACTTCTACACCGCGACCATCTATGAGAAGGGCGCCGAGGTCATCCGCATGCTGAGCATCCTGCTCGGCGAGACGGACTTCCGCGCCGGCATGGATCTCTATTTTGAGCGCTGGGATGGCCACGCCACGACGGTGGAAGCCTTCATCGCCTGCTTCGCCGACGCCTCCGGGCGCGATTTGTCCGATTTCTTCCACTGGTATCGGCAGGCCGGAACGCCGGAGGTGGACATCAGGGCCGCCTATGACGTGAAGTCGCGCGCGCTCGATCTCATCCTCAGCCAGACGACGGCGGCCACGCCTGGCCAGCCGGACAAGCGGCCGCTGCCGATCCCGGTGGCGCTGGGTCTTCTCGACGAGGATGGGCGGACATTGCGGGATACCGAGGTCATCGTCCTCGACGCTTCCGAGCTGAAAGTCCGGTTGGAAGGCGTCGAGCGCACGCCGGTGATCTCGGCGCTGCGCGGCTTTTCCGCCCCGGTGAAGCTGACCACCGACGCCCCGGCAAAGGACGCCTATGTCCTGCTGGCCTCCGATCCCGATCTCTTCAACCGCTGGGAGGCCGGCCAGAGCCTGGCCAAGGGTCTCATTCTGGACCGCGCGGCGGGCAAGGCCGACGAGGTGGGTGAGGAGCGCTTTGCCGACGCCATGGGCCGCGCCCTGGCCGATCAATCGGCGGAGCCGGCGTTCAAGGCGCTGATGCTGGCCTTGCCCTCCGAGCCGGATCTGGCCCAGGCGTCGGCCAAGGCCGACCCGGCGGCCATCCACGACGCGCGCGAGGCGTTGCGCCGGCGCATGGCGACGCACCTCGGGCCGGCGCTCCATCGCCTGCATGACGGATTGAGGGATACCGGCGCATTTTCCGCTGACGCCGAGGCCGCGGGACGCCGCGCCTTGCGCAACGCCGCCCTCGAACTCCTGGCCGCCCATCCGAACGGACGCAACCGCGATCGCGCGCGCGCCCATTTCAATTCCGCGAGCAACATGACCGAAACCATGGGCGGCCTAAACGCCCTGATGCTGATGGGGGGCGCGGACTTCGACGCCGCCCTGGCAGGCTTCTACGACCGCTGGAAGGACGAGCCGCTGGTGATCGACAAGTGGTTCGCCATCCAGGCCCGCGACCCGGATCCGGGCGCGCTCGGCCGCGTCATGGCCCTCACCGTCCACCCGGACTTCGACGCCAGGACGCCCAGCCGGCTGCGCGCCGTGGTGCAGACCTTCGCCTCGTACAATCCGGTCCGGTTCCACGATCCGTCGGGCGCGGGTTACCGCTTTGTCGCCGACCAGGTCATCGCCACCGACAAGATCAATCCGATGACCGCCGCGCGCCTGATCGAAACCCTGTGCGTCTGGCCGCGCTATCGGCCGGAGCTGGGCGCGCGGATGAAAGCCGAGCTGGCGCGCGTCGCCGAACAGGAGAGCCTGTCGAAGAACCTGCGCGAACTGGTGACCCGGGCTCTGGCGGATTAGGCCCCCAGGATAGAGCGCGAGGCGGCCAGGGCGGCGCGACGCGCGGCGGCGAGCTTCGCCTTCAGCGAGCGAAAGTCGCGCGCGCCGCCGGAGCGCGCCAAGAGCGCCCGCAACGCCTTGGGTTCGCTCTCAGGATTGCCGCCATCCTCTAGGGCGATCTTGAGCAACTGGGAGAGCGCCTGCTGTAGTGTCCACGCTCCGCGCAGAACCTCCAGCGCCTCATTGCGCGCGTCCACCAGCGCCAGGGCCTCGCCGGTGTTGGCCACCAGCTGACCGCCGTCGGCGGCGCGCGCGAGCTGCAGGTATTGCGCTGC
>JBOHLC010000024.1:0-2946 GCA_050729395.1 Caulobacteraceae bacterium | reverse complement strand
AGGAACCTTCTTCCTGGCCGGCGTCGAGGGCGGCCGGGAGCGCGCGCGCAGCGCGCTCGACGCGCTACGCGAGGCCGCGCAGGGCCTGTTGCCGCCGGCGACCGACCACGGGCGCACCGGTCGGCGCGGCGATCCCACGTCAATCGAGCCGGGCGGGGCGGGAGCTTAGGCAGACCGCGAGGCGCATTATGGCCGTGCCGCCAAAGCCCGCGCTGGCGAATAAGCTAACAACTTATAAAGGTGCGCCGGATTCCCTCGGGACTCGAATTGACCTAACGATTCGCTATCTAGGGGAAGTACCGATGACCGATAACGAACGGAAACAACTTCTCGCCAAAATCGAAAAAGAGACGAAGCAAGCCAAGTCGCTTACCCGTGAAGAAGCGAGGCGTCGCCTTATAGACGGAGGGTTTCTGACGGAGGATGGTCAGCTTAGCGCCCGCTATGGCGGAAAGATCGCCGCACGCGGGTGAGCCGCGCGGCGCCATCATTCGTTCTGGGCTACCACGGTTGCGACCGTGAAATCGGCATGAAGGCCGTTTGCGGCCAAGTTCCACTTGTCGCTCAAGATCGCGCCTATCACTGGCTCGGCACCGGAATCTACTTTTGGGAAAATGATCGAGACCGGGCTCTGGAATGGGCTCAGGAGAAGCAAACAAGAGGCGAGATAAGCGACCCCTTCGTTATCGGCGCAATCATCGACCTAGGGCATTGCCTCGATCTCCACGTGAGGGAGAACGCGCACCTGCTGAAGCGAGCTTACGACCATTTGGAGCAATTATTCGCCGATTCCGGCGCAACAATGCCAAAAAACAAAAAGGCAAGACACGATCCGCGAGAAGATAAAGTGTTGAGATACCTTGACTGTGCAGTGATAAATTATCTTCACACGCTCACGAAAGATAAGCCGTTCGATACAGTACGTGGACTATTTGTAGAGGGCCAATCTATCTATCCGGACGGACAGATATTTCACAAGACTCATTCGGAGATCGCCGTCTGCAACCGGACGTCGATCATAGGTTTGTTTTTGCCGCGCTAAGCTCCCTAATCGACTCAAGGTTCCGGATCGGTGCGTGGTCGAGGTCATTCCAGTAGCACAGATGCTGAAGGTATTTGCTGGCGTGTCGAAGCTGGCGGTTCATCTCCGGAAGGCTCTGTCCGGTTACCCATAGAAAGACTCCGCGCCCACCAATTGGCAGTCAGACTCGATGCCCACCGCCCACATGATCCACGGCTTCCTCGGCGCGGGGAAGACTACGCTCGCCCGCCAGCTCGAGCTCGAATTGGCGGCAGTGCGGTTCACGCCGGATGAGTGGATGGCGCGGCTCTTTGGCGAGGATCCGTCGGTCGTCATCTTCCAGGAGAAAGCGTCGGCGATCGTCGAATTGATGGAGCCGCTCTGGACCGGGTGCCTTTCGCGCGGGGTCGACGTGGTGCTGGACTTCGGCTTCTGGCACCGCGACGAGCGCGATCATGTGCGCCGCCTTGCGGCGGCATCTGGGGCCGAGACGCGGCTCTACGCCATGGAGTGTCTGGACGAGGAGGCGTGGAGGCGGATCGAGGCGCGCAACGGCGCGGACGAACGCAGCCTTTACATCGCGCCGGCGACGTTCGAGCTGCTGAAGGAACGGTTCGAGCCGCTTGGGGCGGACGAAGTGTTCGTGAGGGGTTGAGACTGGAGGCGAGCGCTATGCGCCGCAGCCGTCCCTCAATACGGCGGGGCCATTCGCTCGCGTTGCGTCTTGGCGGCCAGGGTCCACCAGGCCAAGTCATCCGCGAAGCGGGCGAAGGCGCGGACCAGGACCTCCCCGGCCGGGCCAATGGCTTCGCCCTCCGGGCTCAGGACCTCGGTGATCGGGCCGACGGTGAGGCTGCTGGAGATGACCACCATGCCCATTTCCGCCAGGGTCGAATGCCAGGCGATGTTGGAGCGGGCGCCGGAGATGCGCCCGGCTGAATAGCTGGCCACGCCCGCCGGGCGCCAGAACCATTCCTCCAGGAAGTGGTCGGTGAGGTTCTTCAGGCCCGGCTGCACGCCCCAGTTGTATTCGCCGGCGACGAAGATGAAGGCGTCGGCGGCGCGGATCTTGCCGGCCAGGGCCTCCATGGCCGGCGGCGCCTCGCCTGGCGGATATTCCTTGTACATGCGGTCGAGCATGGGCAGGCCGATCTCGCGCGCGTCGATCAGCTCGGCCTCCTCGCCGCGAAGGGCGAGGCCGGCGACGATGAAGTCGGCGAGCCGGATGCCCCGCCGGCCGGAACGATACGAGCCGTAGAGGACGAGGATGGTCATGGGCTCGTTTTGAGCCATGCCGGCAACACGGGCCGCCATGGCCGGCCGTCGGGCAGGCGCAGGTCGCCGGCGGCCAGGCGGTCGAGGCGCAGGCTGGCCATCGACAGACCCGGACGGGACGAGTGGGTCTCGCCGGCGCGCAGCGTTCCGGCCAGGAGTTCGCTTCCCGGGGAGACGGCCTCGCCGTCATAGGCGATCGGCCCCATGCGGGTCTTGAGCGCGCCGCGCCGCTTCATGCGCGAGGTGGTCTCCTGGCCGACGAAGCAGCCCTTCTTGAAGTCGATGCCGTTGAGGAGGTCGAAGTTGGCCTCGATGGGATAGGTCTTGTCGACGCCCCAGTCGGCTTCGCCGGGCACGCCGAGCGACAGGCGGTGGGCGTCGTAGTCCGCCGGCCGGGCGCCGGGCGGCCGGCTGGCCCCATAGCCCCGCCAGCCCAGGGCCGGCAGACGCGGATCGGCGAGCCAGCCGGCGGGCGCGATCTCCGCGTTCCACAGGGCCGAGACCGGCGTGTCGCGCGCCTCGAGGGTCACCTTGGCGCGCAGGCGATAGATGGCCAGGCGGTCGCTGAGCGCCTGGCGATGGCCGGCGGCGCAGTCGATAAGGCAGCCCGCCTCGGTCCCGATCAGAAACAGATCGAACAGCAGCCGGCC
>JBOHLC010000023.1:0-5312 GCA_050729395.1 Caulobacteraceae bacterium | reverse complement strand
GTTCACTGGGGAGGGGGACCATGAAATGGTGGAGGGGGCGTGTGAAGGAGCGCCGGCGCGCGGCATCCGCCCCCCTCCCGGGGATTCGGCCGGCCCTCCCCCCGTTGCACGGGGGGAGATCAGACCTCCAGACCGGAACAAGCTCGCATGCCTTATGAAACCCTGATCGTCGAGACGGCGGATGGCGTGACGCTCATCCGCCTGAACCGGCCCGAGGCGCTTAACGCGCTCAATTCGAAGCTGCTCGAGGAGCTGGCCGCCGCCCTGGCCGCGGCGGAAGCCGATCCGGCCGTGGGCTGCATGGTCATCACCGGCTCGGACCGCGCCTTCGCCGCCGGGGCCGACATCAAGGAGATGTCGGACAAGACCTATGCCGAGATGTTCAAGGCCGATTTCTTCACCGCCGGCGCGCGCGCGCTCGAGCAGTGCCGCAAGCCGGTGATCGCCGCGGTGGCGGGCTATGCGCTTGGCGGCGGCTGCGAACTGGCCATGATGTGCGATATCATCCTGGCCGCCGACACGGCCAAGTTCGGCCAGCCGGAGATCACTCTGGGGGTCGCCCCTGGCATCGGCGGCACGCAGCGCCTGACGCGCCAGGTCGGCAAGTCCAAGGCCATGGAGATGATCCTCACCGGGCGGATGATGGACGCCGCCGAGGCGGAGCGCGCGGGCCTGGTAAGCCGCGTCCTTCCGGCGGCCGAATTGCTGCCTCAGGCGATGGAGGCGGCCAGGAAGATCGCCGCCCAGTCGCCCCTGGCGGTAATGATGAACAAGGAGATGGTCGGGGCCGCCTATGAGACGACTCTCAGCCAGGGGGTGAAGCTGGAACGGCGCCTGTTCCACTCCCTGTTCGCCTTCGACGACCAGAAGGAAGGCATGGCCGCCTTCGTCGCCAAGCGGCCCGCGAAATTCACGGGCCAATAACGGGATTGAGCCGGACCTCGGCCCGGCGTACGCCTGCGAGACCAGCTAGGTTTACGGCGGGTGCGCCCTGTGGCTAGCTTCTGAGGGCGTTGCGATCCAACAGGTGGCGGGGGGCAATCGGCATTGGTGATGGTCCACGGATCTAGGACACTCGCTGTCCGGCTGTCGGCGCTCGCCGCTGTGAGCCTGCTGGCTGTGTCGCCGGCGTGGGCTGGGCCGGCCAGGGTGGCGATGGTGATTGGTGTCTCGCGCTACGAGACAGTGAGACCGCTGAAGAACACGGTTGGCGACGCCGAGCTGGTCGGCGACGCTCTGCGCAAGCTCGGCTTCACCGTCACCCCGGTCATCGATCCCGACCTCAAGGATCTGGCCGCCGCCATCGCCGCCTTCCAGCGGCAGGCCAACGGCGCCGACGCGGCGGTGATCTATTTCGCCGGCCATGGGGCCGAGGTCGCGGGCGTCAACTATCTATTTCCGCGCGACGCCAGCAACGCCAGCCTCAACCGGATGATCGCCAGTGGCATGGAGGCCTCGAAGGTTCGCGAGGCGGTGCTGCACGCCAAATCGGTGCGGCTGGTGATTCTCGACGCCTGCCGCGACAACCCGGCGACGAGCGGTCAGCTGGCCGAACTGAAGAACGGCCTGGCGCGGGAGACCGGCGGCTCGACCACCGAGGTGGTCACCCTGATGGCCGCGGCCCCAGGTCAGGCGGCGCTTGACGGATCCGGCGACCACAGTCCCTTCGCGGTGGCGCTTGACCAGGCTCTGCAGCGCCCGCGCTTGACCACCGGTGAGTTGCCCAGGCTCGTTCAGAGCGAGGTCGAGACGGAGACCGGGGATCGGCAGTCCCCCGACCTGCAAGGCATCTGGATCGACATCTATTGGAGCTTCGCCGGCAAGTCGGTCGCCCCCGCGCAAGCCGATGCCGACGCCAAGGCGAGCGACAAGCGCGAGAAGGCCTTCTGGCAGACCATCCGCGACTCGACCGACCCGGCCGATTTCCAGGCCTATATCGACGAGAGCGATCGGGGCGAGTTCTCGGGGCTCTTCCGGCCGCTGGCGCTCAACCGCATCCACGCGCTGACCAGCGGTGGGGCCACGCGCGGCGCCGGCGCGCCGACCGCCGGTCTCCGGGCCCAGGCCCGCGCCGCCTTCCAGAGGGCCGACTACGCCGCGGCGATCGGCGCCTGGAAGAGCGCGGCTGCGCGGGGCGACGGGGCCGCGGCCTATAATCTCGGCGTCATGGCCTTCACCGGCCAGGGCGAAGCAAAGGACCAGGCCAAGGCGGCGCGCTGGTTCGAGCAGGCGGCCAAGGCCGGAAATCAGGGCGGCATGGTCAACTACGGCCTGACCCTGCTCAACGGCTATGGCGTTGCCGCCAACCAGATCGAAGGCGTTCGCTGGCTGCGGACGGCCGCCGAGGCCGGACTGCCGTCGGCCATGGGACTGATGGGCCAGATCTATCTGCAAGGCGTCGGCGTTCCGCGCGATCTCCACCAGGGCGTGTCGTGGCTGCAGCGGGCCGCCGACGCCGGCGACGGACCCTCGATGCTCGACCTCGCCGGGCTCTATCAGCGAGGCGAAGGGGTGCGCGCCGACCGCAAGGCCGCGCTCGATGTTCTGCGGCGGGCGGCTGCCGCCGGCCAGAGCCAAGCCATGGTCCAGCTGGGCTATGCCTACGAAGACGGAAACGGGGTCGGCCGCGATCTGGTCCAGGCCGCCACCTGGTACCAGCGCGCCGCCGAGGCGGGCAATGCCGAGGGCATGTCTGCGCTCGGCGTCATGCTGGAGAGCGGCCGAGGCCTTCCCCAGGACTACGCCAGGGCCGCCGATTCCTATCGCCAGGCCGCCAATCGCGGCAACGCGCGCGGCTTGCTGGGCCTTGGCACGCTCTACGCCCAGGGCCAGGGCGTGACCCAGGACGACGTCACCGCCGTGCAGTTGTTCCAGCGCGCCGCCGACGCCGGCAGCGCCGCCGCCTGGCGCAATCTTGGCGTCATGTACGAGGCCGGGCGCGGCGTGGCCAAGAACCTGGCCACAGCCGAGGA
Organism: Caulobacteraceae bacterium; assembly: GCA_050729395.1. Classification (GTDB taxonomy): domain Bacteria; phylum Pseudomonadota; class Alphaproteobacteria; order Caulobacterales; family Caulobacteraceae; genus Acaudatibacter. Next base: position 2,340 of record JBOHLC010000023.1, on the reverse strand, counting down.
ATTCTACCGCAAGGGCGCGGCCGCCGGCGACACCGAAGCGACGGCTGATCTGGCCAGGATCAGCCGGCAATGAGCGGAGGAGGCCGGGCGCTCTTCCGCCCCGCGCTGGCGCTGGGTCTGGCGGCGCTCCTGATCTGGCAGCCGCTTGCATCGACGGGCGCGCTCGCCCTGGTTGGGGGTGGAACCGGCGCAAACGACAAAGCCGACGTCTGCGCCGTGGATCGCGCGCCGATCCTCGAACGCAAGAAGCAGTATGACGCCGTCCGCCGATCACGTCTCGGCAAGTCCGTCGGCGCCGGCCTGGAAAAGGGCGCTGGCTTCTTCGCCTCGGCGATGCTGCATCATTATCTGCCCGGCTTTGGCGCGCGAACCGGCGGGTTCGGCTTCGGCCTGCTCAGCCGTGCCAATCTTTCGGAAGCCAGCCAGCTGAGCATTCCAGGCGTGACCGTGCCGGCCGGCGCCGGCGTGTTCGGTCGGCGCGGGCTCGGCCAGGGCGATATGCGGGCGGCCGCGGCCATGGCGGTTGTGGTCGCCATCGCCGGCACGGTCGAGGCCTATGTGAAGCTCAAGCAGCAAGAGGCCAACGGCGACGCAGTCCGCATGGCCAATTCGATCGACGGTGACGCCGCGAACCAGATCGACGTCAGCCGGGCGCTCGCCTCCGAGGAGACCACCCTCGGCAATTGCCGAGCCAGGGAAGTGGCCGCCTATCAGGGCCGTCTCTCGAGCGCCAGCAACCAGTCCGACCGCCAGGCGCTCGGGCGCGACCGCGCCGCGCTGCAGAATTCGATCCATAAGGACGTGGACCTTGAGGGCGGCGTGGTGAACGAACAGGCCGGCCTCGCCAAGACCTACACCCAGGGACGGGCGATGTCGGAAGGAACCTCGGAAGCTCACGTCCTCGGCGGCCAAGCCCCGGCATATGAGGCGCGGGCCTCGACCACGCCATTGAAGCTGCCACCCGCCGACAACAAGGGCGGCGGATCGCCGGCGGCGGCCCAGGCGGCTCCCGTCTGGGTGACCGCCCGGGCGAGCGTTCTGCGCGCCGACGCCAGCGCGCGCGGCCAGGCTGTAACCCGCTTGGCCGCAGGCACGGAGGTCAAGATGGACGAAAGCCGCCCGGCGGCGCGCGGCTGGTACGCCGTAACGGTCGGCAACCAGGCGGGCTTTCTGATGATAAGCGAAGTCACCAGGGGGACGCCGTCCGGCCCGCGGCTGGCGCCGCCGACCAACATCCGCGAACACAACGCCGCCGTCATCGCCGCTCGGGATCAGGGCCCCAACCGCCTGAACTCTCTGCTGACCGACGTCCAGGCGAAACAACTGATGGGCGGCCGCGTCGGCAAGGCGTAAGTGGCGGCCCCAGGCGCGCCGCGCGCCTTCAACCGCCCTTGCGGTAGTCCACGTCGTCCCAGGTGAGCGCCTCCATCGCCTTGCGCCGGGGGCCGAGGTAGCCGAACAGGAAGGCGGCGACCTTGCGCATCTGGATCTCCTCGCTGCCCTCGGTGATGCGATAGCGCCGGTGGTGGCGATAGATGTGCTCGAACGGCTTGTGCCTCGAATAGCCGATGCCGCCGTGCACCTGCATGGCCCGGTCGGCGGCCTCGCACACCAGGCGGTTGGCCCAGTAGTTGCACATCGACACCTTGTCGGAGATCTGCCGCTCGACCTCCTTGTGCTCCATGCGGTCGATCTCCAAGGCCGTCTTGCGGATCAGGAGGCGCAGCATCTCGGCCTGGGTGGCCAGCTCGACCAGGGGCCACTGGATGGCCTGGTTTTCGCTGAGCGCCTTGCCGAAAGGCTTGCGCGCGCGGGCGTATTTCACGCTCTCCTCGATGCAGAAGACCGCCGCTCCGAGGGAGGAGGCCGCCTGGCGGATGCGGTTCTGGTGGACGAAGGATTGGCCGAGGCCGAGGCCCCTTCCCTCCACGCCCCAGATGGCGTCGTCCGAGACCCAGACGTTGGTCAGGCTGACGCGCGGGTGGTCGGTCGGCATGTTGAAGGTCCACAGGTACTCCTCGACCTTGACCCCCGGCGCGTCGGCCGGGACGAGGAAGACGGTGATGCCGCCCGCGTCGCCGTCGTTTCCGCTGGTGCGGGCGAAGGTCATGATGTGGGTGGCCACGTGCATGCCGGTGGTCCACATCTTCTCGCCGTCGATGCGCCAGCCGGGAACGCCGTCCCGCTCCTCGCGCACGGCGCGGGTCTCCATGTGGGTGGCGTCGGAGCCATGGTGCGGCTCGGTCAGGCCGAAGCCGGAGCGGATCTGGCCCTTTTGCAGGGCCTCGCCATAGCGCTCGTACTGGGCGTTGGTGGCGAACTCCTTGAACATCAGGATGA
>JBOHLC010000022.1:0-4837 GCA_050729395.1 Caulobacteraceae bacterium | reverse complement strand
GGCCGAGCGCGGCGTGCGCGACATGTCCGGCGGCGAGCGAGCCAAGACCCTCATCGCCCGCCTCCTGGTCACCGGCGCGCCGCTGCTCATGGCCGACGAGCCGACCGCCGGTCTCGATCCGCACGCGGCGCTGGCGGCGATGGACATCCTCAGGTCCAGGGCGGAGGGCGGCGCGGCGGTGGTCGCGACCCTGCACGACCTGACCCTGGCCGCGCGCGCCTGCGACCGGCTCGCGGTGATGAGCGCGGGTCGCGTCCTGGTGCTGGGTCCCCCGGCCGAGGCCCTGGCGCCGCCGGTGCTGGCCGAGGCGTTCGGCCTGGAGGGCGAACTCATCGCCACGCCGGCCGGGGCCGTGCTCGCCGTCCGGCGTCTGCATCAGGGATAGCCGTAGGCGCCGCGGCGCAGGTCGCTCTCGAGGGTAAGTGGGGCCGAGCCGCCGCCAAGGCGCGCGCGGTAGACCTCGGTCGCCTCCAGCACCCGCATGACGTAGTCGCGCGTCTCGTAGAACGGGATGCACTCGACATAGTTGAGCGGATCGGTGCCGGCGCTGCGCGGGTCGCCGCACTCGGTCGTCCATTGCGCCGGCCGTCCTGGCCCGGCGTTATAGGCCGCCGCGGCCATGATGTAGGAGCCGCCGAACTCGCCGACGAGTTGGCCCAGATAGAACGAGCCCAGGCGCATGTTGTACTGCGGATCCTCCAGCTCATAGGAGGAGAACGACATGCCGAGCTTGCGGGCCAGGATCTCGGCCGTGCCCGGCATCAGCTGCATCATGCCGCGCGCCCCCGCCCCGGAATGGGCGTTGGGATCGAAGCTGCTCTCCTGGCGGGTCACGCCCAGAACGAAGGCGGCCTCGGCCCCGCCCACGGCGGCCGGGGGGGTGACAAGGGGGTAGCCACGCTCGGGCAGGATGAAGCCGCGCTTGGCCGCGTTGCGCACCACCCGCATGCTCGCTTGCTGATCGCCATAGGCGCGCGCCAGGTCGACCAGCATGGCCTCGTCGGCGGCGGTCGGCAGGATGTCGGACAGATCGGCGGCGAACACCTTGAACTCATCGCGCGCGCCGATGTCGGCCAGATAGTGCATCGCGCGGATCGCCGGCATGGCCTCGAAGGCGGCGCGCTCGGCCGAACTGATCTGAGGGTCGTGGCCGAGGGTCAGCATCTTCTCGCCGGCTTTCCGCGCCGCCAGCTGGCCATAGAAGGTGGTCGGCCAGGCCGCCGCCTGGCTGAAGAACAGCTGGGCATTGACCACGTCGCCCTCGGCCTCGGCCGCGCGGCCCCGCCAGTAGTAGGCGCGACTCTGGGTCAGAGGCGATGAACCGGCCTCGGCGACCTTGGCGAAGTGCTCGTCGGCCAGGCGCGGGTCCTTCAGCCTGGTCAGCGCCAGCCAGCCGGCCATGAACTGCGCCTGGGCCGCGTCCGCCCCGCTGGTCAGGCCCGCGTGCGCGGCGACGGCGTAGGCCCCGGCGGCATCGCCCTGCTGGAGCGCGTCGACCGCCAGCCGGCCGTGCCTCCACAACCGCCCCGCCGCCACCTGGTCGGGGATCACCTCGGGCAGGCCGGCGGCGAGCTGGCGGGCGGCGACTTCGTCGCCGGTGTCGCGCAGGCGCAGCATGCGCTCATAGGTCAGGCCCGGCGCGGTCTGCAGAGCTGGCGGCAGGGCGGCGATCATCGTCTCGGCGTTGGGATCTCCCCGGCGCACGGCCATGCGCGCCTGGGCCAGGGCCTGCTGGTCGGGCTGAAGGAAGCGCAGCAGGTCCTGCGCCGGCCCGTCGTGCGCCCCATAGAGAAGCAGATCCTCGCGCGCGGCGTAGTCGTCGGCCGTCAGGACGGCGCCGAAGCGGGCGATGATCGTGTCCTGCGTCGCCTGGTCGAACAGCCGGGTGCGCCAGATCTGGCGGATGAGCTCGGCGGCCTGGGCCGGCTGGCCGACGCCCTCCAGCGCGGTGGCCAGGGCCAGGGCGCCCGCACCGGTGTGCGGCGGCTCGCCGCCGAACCAGGCCACCACCTGGGCTGGCGGCAGGCCGGAGTAGGGGAGCATGGTCTCGGCCACTTCCTCGCGGCGCACTTCCCTGGGCCAGCCGGCCAGTTCGCGCCGCGCGGCGTCCGCCTCGGCGAAGCTCACCTGGGCCGGGGCGCCGTCGACCAAGGCCCACAGGGCGATCTGGCGCGCAGTGGGATTGGCGATCTGGTCCATCGCCGCGCGGATCCTGGCCCCGTCGCCGGCCTTGGCGGCGGCCAGGGCGGCCAGCACGTTCTGGGCGTCGGCGTTGGGACTGGGCGGCGTCGGCGGCAGCGCCGAATAGGGGATCGGCGCGGCGGGCGGGGCGAGCGGCGTCACCAGCGGCGACGGCGAAGGCGTGGATGTGCCCGGGACGGGCGCGGCCGGCGCGCCTTCGGGAGTCGTGGCCGGCTGGGCGGCGACCAGGCTCGCGCACGAGGTGGCGGCCAGCAGAACCGAGAGCAGGCGGCGTGGCGCCAGGGGTCTTCTCCTCGAGGGGCTGCCGACAGGGGGATGTCTGGTTTGATTCGGCTCCACGGGGCGCATAATGTTCGAACTCATGCCAGCCTAGTCGCGTCGATACGCGGCGCAATGACGACATTTTTCATTTCATGCCCGAAATCGCCTTCAGGGGCGTGTTCACCGCCCTGGTCACGCCCTTTGCCGACGGCGCCTTGGACGAGAAGGCGTTCGCCGCCCTGGCCGAGCGGCAGCTCGCCGCGGGCGTGCACGGCCTGGTGCCGGTCGGCACCACCGGCGAGAGCGCGACCCTCACCCACCAGGAGCATCGCCGGGCGGTAAGCCTGGCCGTCGAGGTCGCCGCCGGCCGCGCGCCGGTGATCGCCGGGGCCGGGTCCAACTCCACGGCCGAGGCCATCGACCTCGTGGGCCACGCGCGCGAGGCCGGCGCCGCCGCCGCCCTGGTGGTCACGCCCTATTACAACCGGCCGAGCCAGGAGGGGCTCTATCTGCACTACGCCGCCATCGCGGCGGCCGTGGACCTGCCGATCGTCATCTACAATGTCCCCTCGCGCACCAGCGTCGACATCGCCAACGACACCCTGGCGCGGCTGGCCAAGCTCGCCAACGTCATCGGCGTCAAGGACGCCACCGGCGACATGGCCCGCGCCAGCCTGCAGCGGCGCGCGCTCGGCCAGGACTGGATCATGCTCTCGGGCGATGATCCCAGCGCGCTCGGCTACATGGCCCACGGCGGTCACGGCTGCATCTCGGTCACCGCCAACGTCGCGCCGGGCCCGTGCGCGCGCTTCTTCGACGCCTGCCTGGCCGGCGACTGGCCGCTCGCGCTCAATCTCCAGGACCGTCTGATCCGCCTGCACAAGGCCCTCTTCATCGACGCCTCGCCGGCGCCGACCAAGTTCGCGCTGGCCCATCTCGGCCTGTGCTCGGAAGAGGCGCGCCTGCCGATCGCCCCCTGCGCGCAAGGCGCCCGGGCCGAGATCCTAGCCGCCATGGCCGAGGCGGAAGAGGCGTGAGATGGAGGGCGGGCGCAAGCTGATCGCCGTGAACCGTCGCGCGCGGTTCGACTACCTCCTGGAGGAGACCTTCGAGGCCGGCCTCTCGCTCACCGGCTCGGAGGTCAAGTCCCTGCGCGCCGGCAAGGCCAACATCGCCGAGTCCTACGCCGCCGCCGAGGGGAGCGAGATCACCTGGGTCAACGCCTACATTCCCGAGTATGGCCACGCCAACCGCTTCAACCACGAGCCGAGGCGGCCGCGCAGGCTGCTGCTGCATCGCCGGCAGATCGACCGGCTGATCGGCGCGGTCCGGCGCGAGGGGCGCACGATCGTGCCGCTGCGCCTCTATTTCAACGACAAGGGCCTGGCCAAGCTCGAGCTGGCGCTGGCCCGGGGCAAGACCGCGCCGGACAAGCGCGCCACCGAGGCCGCCCGCGACTGGAAGCGCGAGCAGGGCCGCCTGATGCGCGAGAAGGGGTAATCCTCCCCCGTTCACGAAAATTGCGTCATCCCGGCCGCAGCGGCGCAGCCGCGGAGAGCCGGGACCCAGGGGCGGCTGGCACGATGCGCGCGGCCCCTGGGTCCCGCATCTTCGGAGCGCTATCGCACTCCTGCGTGCGGGATGACGGGGATTGGGGGTGCAGGTTATAGGGCGGGGCGGGGGTTTGCAGCCGCCCGCCGGTCTCGTCGTACTGGCGCGGCCGGGCGCTGGGCGTGTTGAAGACCGAGAAGCGGCCGCGGGGGGCCCCGCCGTCATCGATCCAGCCTTCGCCGTCCCAGCGACTCCAGTCGGGGGTGAGGGTGAGGTCCTTGCACAGGCGTTCGAGGGTCTGGCGCACGGGGCGCCGGTCGATATCCCAATAGGCTTCATCGTCTTCCAGGCGCTCGTGGAGGGCGGCCTGGAGGTTGAGCAGGTCCTCCCGGGTTTCGCACTCGGCCATGGCGAGGCTCCGGACGAGCCCGACGACGTGCGACTTGCGCCCTTCCTGCGCTTTCCAGGCCTGTTCGGCGGCCTGGACCCGCTCGGCTTCGCGGTCGCGCACGACGCCGGCTTTTAGGTCGCGCAGCTCCTGATCGTTCCTGGCTTCCAGGGCCAGGGTCAGGCGGATGGCGCGCGAGAGCGGCGCGAAGCCCTCATCGCCGGGCTCGAGGGCGCGGGCCAGCCTCATGCCGATCTCGGCCAGCTCCTCCAAGAGGCGCAGTCGCCGCTTCGGCGCGCGCGACCGAGGGATCGGGGGCTTCGTCGGTAGTCGGGGTGGGGGCGGATTCCAACATCAGCATATTATCGCATAATGCAATCATCCTGTCAACTGAAAAATGGTGGCCTCTCGCGAAAATGTCGCGATCTCTATTCG
>JBOHLC010000021.1:0-3364 GCA_050729395.1 Caulobacteraceae bacterium | reverse complement strand
GGAATAGAGATGCGGCCAGCCGTCCAGCTCGGCCAGGAACACCAGGCGGTCGCCGGCCGCCCAGTGGAGATTGGCCTCGCCGTCAGTGTCGGGGAACGAACCAACGAGCGTCTTGGGGCTGGCCCAGACCTCGCGCGCCGCGCCGCTTATCGCATCGCCGACCCAGATCGACCACGGCTGCGGGACATCCACGCGCACCGGCTCGGGCGGACCGCCGATCCCCTGCCGGCGGGTGAAGGCGATGCGCCGTCCGTCCGGCGACCATTTCGGCGAACCGTCGCGTCCCGTCGACGGGGCGAGGTAGAGCAGCGGCGTCGCCTGGTTCTTGTAGACGCCGACGAAGGCATGGTCCGTGCGCCGGGTGACGAACGCCAGGCGGGTCCCATCCGGAGACCAGGCCAGTTCGCCGACCTTGCCATGATCGAAGAACAGCCGCTCGGCCTTGCCGCCGCCGGCCAGAGGCGCGGTCCACGCCTGGCCGTCCTTGACGAAGGCCACGCGGCCCCGGTCGGAAATGGCCGGGGCGTCGCCGTCGGCGATCAGCGCCGGCGGTCCGCCGGTGGTCGGCACGGACCAGATCTGCATTTTCTGCTCGACCGGACTGGAAGTCGGATCGGGCGCGAGGTTGCCCTCGGCCGGCCAGTTGGCGTCGTGATCGCCGCCGCGCACATAGACGACCCGGCTTCCGTCGGCCGTCAGGGTGAGCCAGGTCAATTCCTGGCCGTCATCGGCGGTATAGGCGGTGAGCTGGCGCGGGATGTAGTCCGGGCCTTTGGCGAACCAGACGTTGCGCACGCCGTTCACCACCCGCACCCAGGCGATGTCGTCCGTCGCCTTGGCCGCGACCACGCCGGTGATGAAGGGATAGGCGAGCGCCTGATCGAGGCTGAAGCTCCCGGCCGCCGCCGCGCCCAACGCCGGCAAGCAAAGCGCCAGCGTCATTCCAACCCACACGCTAAGCCGCACGGCAAGCCCCCATCCTGAAGAGGAGCGCCGCGTCGGGCGCGCGGCCTCAGGCGGTCAGCTTCGCCAACCTCGCCCGCCGGCGCAAGGCCCCGCCGGCAATCGCAAAGCCCGCCAGCATCAACGCCCAGGCCGCCGGCTCGGGCACGCCCTCTAACGGGTCGGGAATCGGAGCCTCGGTGTAGACAAGGCTGGCGGGATCGATCTCGCCATTGCGGTTGCCGAACATCTGCATGCTGTCGGCGATCAGCACACTTTGGCCGGGCGCGACGTCATATGCACCGCTGCCGCCGCAGACAGAACTGGTCACGCTCGCGGAGGAACCGACGCCAGATCCGAGCACCGTGGTAAGGCCAGCAGCCTCCACCCCGGAGTCTCCACACGCGGCGCCCACCAGATCGTTGAAGATGCTCAAGGGATCCGAACCGGTAAGGACTGAAGGATCGTCGATCGAAACGTCGAGATAGATGACCGAGCCGCTCGGGAGATTGGGATCGGAGGGCGAGACGCTGGACGAGGCGAAGGTGACGGTCGCTGCGAGCGTGATCGGCACGGGCGCGCCCGTCATGTTTGTGTAGGTATAATAGGCCACGTCATTGTTGCCGACCCGGTAATCGCCCAGCGAAATGGCCTCCCCGGTCAAGATCGGAGTCGTTGCGTAACTCGTCGATCCGCTGGCCTCTCCCTGGCCCGGGTTGTCATAGGATGCCGAGGACCAAATTCCGGCGCCGCCGGTTATAGTGGATGGCGGAACGATCTCCTGCTCCGTCAGACCGTTGCCATCGCAGATGGTTGTCGAATCGGCGTCGGCGCAACTGCGGAGGGTGACGATGGTCGCGGAACCGAAATTGGCGGCGACCACGCTGGTGGCGCCGCCCAAGCCGGCGGCGGCGGCCAAGGCGACGGACAGAAGAATCCTAGGCATGACTGTGGCTCCCCAAAACGCGCTCGCGCCACTCGCGAGCGGCTCTACCGAGCGATATCTGGGCACAATTGTGGCCGGCGGGCAAGCCGATCACAGAAACGCGCGCATCTCCGCCACGAACTCGGCCAGCCTGTCGTGCTGCACCCAGTGGCCGGCGCCCTCGAACACCTTGACCCGCGCATTGCGGAAGAAGGCCGCGCGTCCGTCCTCGTCCGGCTTGGAGGCCCAGCTTTCGGCCCCGTTCACCAGTAGGGTCGGGCAGGCGATATTGCCCCACAGGCGATGCAGCTCCTCGGGCGTCACGTCCACCGGCGAGCCGCCGCGCGCGTAGTTGTCGAACTTCCAGCTGTAGGTGCCGTCCTCGTTCTGGCTGACCCCGTGGACGGTCAGATAGCGCGCCTGCTCGGCCGTCAGATGCCGGTTCTCCTCCTGCATGCGGTGGAAGGCGTCCTCGATCGAGGCGTAGCGGCGCGGCAGGCGCGCGGCCAGGCCCCGCTCTCGCTCGATCCAGGCGGCGATGCGCTTTTCCACCGGCTGGCCGGCGCGCTCGGCCTGCATGGCCGGCGATGGACCCAGGCCCTCGATCGCCACCAGCTTCGTCACCGTCTCGGGATAGACGCCGGCGTAGCGCAGGGCGATGGCCCCGCCCAGCGAGTGGGCGACGAGGCGCACCGGCCCCAGCGCCAGTTGGTGGATCAGCTGGGCCAGATCGTAGACATAGGCCATCATCGAATAATCGCCGCTGGGCGAGAAGGCGCTGTCGCCATGGCCGCGCAGATCGGGCGCGATGACGTGGAAGTCGGCGCGCAGGTCGGCGGCCACCCAGTCCCAGTTGCGGCAATGGTCCTGCCCGCCGTGGACCAGGATCAGCGGCGGCGCGCCGGCGTTGCCCCAATCGACGTAGTGCAGGCGCAGCCTCTGCGACATGAAGCTGTGCGAGGTGGGCCCGATGGGGTCGCTCATCGGCGCTTAATCGGACGCGACGGCGCGCCGCGTCAACCTCGAGGGTGGGATGGCCTACGGCTCGAGCAGTTCGCGCTCTTCGCCCAACCCGGCGTCGAGCTGTGCAATGGACTTGGCGAGACGCCGCGCGTTAGCTGGCGTCGACAATAGATAGGCGGTCTGGTCTACTACGTTCGAATACCGCGGCTGGGCGGGTTTCGAGCGATCGTCGCGCCGGCGGCTCATCTAAGCCGCGACCTTGTTGCGACTTTCGATGCGCACCGGCAGGTGGGTGTAGCCCTTGATGAAGCTGGAATAGACCCGGGTCGGCTCGGCCGTCACCTCGATCTTGGGGAAGCGCTTGAGCATCTCCTCCCAGATGATCTTCAGCTGCAGCTCGGCCAGCCGGTTGCCGACGCAGCGGTGGATGCCGAAGCCGAAGGACATGTGGTGGCGCGGGCGTTCGCGGTCGATGCGGTAGGCGTCGGGATCGTCCACGGCGGCGGTGTCGCGGTTGCCGGAGACGTACCACAT
>JBOHLC010000020.1:0-5401 GCA_050729395.1 Caulobacteraceae bacterium | reverse complement strand
TTCGATCGGGCCGTGCGGCGCGGGGCGTTCGTCACGCCTGCGGACGATCTCGCCGCCGCGCTGTACGAAACCACGCAGTCGGCGCTCTCCAGCCTCGGCTTCGAGGCCTATGAGGTGTCGAACCACGCGCGAGGGCGAGCGGCCCGCTCGCGGCACAACCTCATCTATTGGCGCGGTCAGGACTATGTCGGGGTGGGCCCCGGCGCGCACGGGCGATTGACCTTTGACGGTCAGCGTCACGCAACCGAGGCGCCGCGGGCCATCGCCGCCTACATCGCCCGGGTCGAGACGGTCGGAATCGGCGCGAAGCCCGAGCGGCTCGCGCCGCGCGAACGCGCCCTGGAGCGTCTGCTGATGGGTCTGCGCACGATCGAGGGTGTCGACCGCTCCGATCTCGAACCACTGGGCATCGCCCCCGGACGATTCGACGACCTCGACGGACTTGTCAGCCTCACCGAAGGCCGCCTGGTGGCCACCGCGCGCGGGCGACCGGTGCTCGACCGGATCGTCGCCGAGCTGGCCGATGCCGCGTGAAGCCAAGCCGCTCGCCGCGGGGCTCTATCTGGTGGCCACGCCGATCGGCAATCTTCGCGATATCACCCTGCGCGCCCTCGACGTCCTGGCCGGAGCCGACCTCGTCCTGGCCGAGGACACCCGGGTCAGCGGCAAGCTCCTCGCCGCGCACGGCATTTCCGCCAGGCTCGACCGCTATGATGAGCACGCGGCGGCGCGCGTCCGGCCGAAGATCTTGGCCCTGCTTGTCGAGGGCGCCCGCGTCGCCCTTATCTCCGACGCCGGCACGCCGCTGGTCAGTGATCCCGGCTACCGGCTGGTCGTCGAGGCGGCGGCGGCGGGGGTGGCGGTCATTCCGATCCCTGGCGCCTCGGCGGTCATGGCGGGTCTGACCGTCGCCGGCCTGCCAACCGACCGGTTCCTGTTCGTCGGCTTCCCGCCGGCAAGGAAGGCCGCTCGCCAGACCTTCCTGGAAGACCTGGCCGCCCTTCGCGCCACCCTGATCTTTTTCGAGGGCGGCTCGCGCCTGGCCGCTAGTCTCGCCGACATGGCCGCCGTTCTTGGCCCGCGCCCGGCGGCGGTGGCGCGCGAGCTGACCAAGCTGCACGAGACGGTGATCCGCGGGCCGCTCGACGCGCTCGCGGTCGACCCCCGCCTGACCGCGCCCAAGGGGGAGATCGTCGTCCTCGTCGGTCCGGGCGAGGCGCGGCCGGCGACGCAGGCGGAGGCCGACGCGGCGCTCGCCGAAGCCTTGGCCAGGCTTGGCCCGGCGGAGGCGGCGGCGGAGGTGGCCAGGGCTTTGCGCCTGCCGCGCCGGCAGCTCTACGCCCGGGCGCTGGCCCTGCGCGGCCGATGACCGCCTCGCCTATCCGCCGCCAGCGCGGAACCCTTGCCAGGCGCGACGGGCGACGAGGCGAGATGCTGTGCGCCGTGCTGCTGATGGCCAAGGGCTACCGCATCATCGGCTTCCGCATGAAGACGGCGCAGGCGGAGATCGATCTGCTGGCCGTCCGCCGCGGCGTCGTCGCCGTGATCGAGGTCAAGCGCCGGACCAGCATGGAAGCGGCGCTCGAGGCGGTGACGCCGCGCCAGCGTGACCGGCTCCTGGCCGCCGCCCGGTCGATCGCGGTGCGCCGCCCTGATCTTGCCGACGCTCCCGTGCGTATGGATCTCATCGCCCTCGCGCCGGGCCGCTGGCCGCGCCATATTCGCGACGCATGGCGCGACGACTGACCAGGCAAGCAGGAGGGCTAATGCCGCTCGAAGTCGCCGTGCAGATGAACCCTGTCGAAAGGGTCAACATCGAGACAGACACAACCTTCATGCTGATGCTGGAGGCGCAGACGCGCGGCCACGGATTGTGGGTCTACGCGCCTGAGCGCCTGGCGCTCGAGGACGGCAAGGTTCTGGCCGCCGGCCGGGCGGTCAACCTGCGCGCCGTCAAGGGCGACCATCACACCTTGGGCGAGACGGCGGTGCGAGACCTGGCGGAATTCGATGTGGTGCTGATGCGCCAGGATCCGCCGTTCGACCTAGCCTACATTACCGCGACCTATTTCCTCGAGCGCATCCATCCGGCGACCCTGGTGGTCAACGATCCGGGCGAGGTGCGCAACGCGCCGGAAAAACTGCTGGTCACCGAGTTTCCCGACCTGCACCCACCAACCCTGATCACCAGCGACGCGGAGGCCCTCCACGCCTTCCACGCTCGGCACGGCGACATCGTGATCAAGCCTCTGTACGGCGGGAAGGGATCGGGGGTGGTCAAGCTGAAGGTCGGCGATCCCAATCTCGACGCGCTTCTGGAATTGCACGCGATGATCGGTCCCGAGGCGGTGATCGCCCAGAAGTTCATCCCCGCGGTCTCTCGGGGAGATAAGCGCATCCTGATCGTCGGTGGAGAGCCCGTCGGGGCAATCAACCGCGTGCCCGCCGCGGGGCAGGTGCGCTCCAACCTCGCCAAGGGCGGTCGGGCCGAGGCGGTCGAGCTGAGCGCGCGCGATGAAGAGATCTGCGCCGCCATCGGTCCGGAACTGAACCGCCGGGGCCTGATCTTCGCCGGCATCGATGTGATCGGCGACTATCTGACCGAGATCAACGTAACTTCGCCGACCGGCGCGCAGCAGCTAAAGCGCTTCGGCGGGGCCGACGCCGCCCGGACACTATGGGACCGGATCGAGGCGCTGCGAGGCGAAAGTTAGTTCCGCTTTTGTTCTTGTCACGGCCGAAGGTTTGTGACCAAGTCGTCTTGGGGTTGACCAAACGGGGAGCTGGATGGCGGCGCGCATCGCCTCGGTGGCGTTCGAAGGCGTCGAGGCGCGGCGGGTGGACGTGGAGGTCCAGGTCGTCGGCGGCGCGACCGCGTTCGTGGTCGTGGGCCTGGCCGACAAGGCGGTGGGCGAGGCGCGCGAGCGGGTGCGGGCGGCCTTCGCCGGTCTCGGCCTGGCCCTGCCCCACCACCGGCTGGTGGCCAATCTGGCCCCGGCGGACCTGCCCAAGGAGGGCAACCACTTCGATCTTCCCATAGCGCTCGCCTTGATGGCGGCCATGGGCATCATCCCGCAGGACTCCCTCGATGGCTGGGCGGCGATCGGCGAGCTCAATCTCAACGGCGAGATCGCGCCGGTGGCCGGCGCCCTGCCGGCGGCCATGGCGGCCAACGCCATGGGCCTGGGTCTCATCTGCCCGGAGAGCTGCGGGCCCGAGGCCGCGTGGGCCGGCGACATGGCGTTGCTGGCCCCCAGATCGCTGATCGCGCTCGTCAACCACTTCCGCGGCAGCCAGATCCTCGGCCCGCCCAAGCCCGGTCCGGTGATCGAGAGCGCCCGCGCCCAAGACTTGAAGGACGTCAAGGGCCAGGAGGGGGCGAAGCGCGCGCTGGAGATCGCCGCGGCCGGCGGCCACAACCTGCTCTACATTGGCCCGCCCGGCTCGGGAAAGTCGATGCTGGCCCAGCGCCTTCCGGGTTTGTTGCCGCCGCTGACGCCGGCCGAGCTGCTCGAGACCTCGATGGTCCATTCGGTCGCCGGCCTGATCGCCAAGGGCGCATTGACCCGGGAACGGCCGTTCCGCGCCCCGCACCACTCGGCCAGCATGGCCGCGCTTACCGGCGGCGGCCTGCGGGTCAAGCCCGGCGAGGTCTCACTCGCGCACAACGGCGTGCTGTTCCTCGATGAACTGCCGGAGTTCGGGGCCCAGGCGCTCGATTCCCTGCGCCAGCCGCTGGAGACGGGCGAGGTGATCGTCGCCCGCGCGAACGCCCACGTCCGCTACCCCGCGAGGGTGCAGCTGGTCGCGGCGATGAACCCGTGCCGCTGCGGCGTCGGAGGCCTCGGGCGCGGCGCCTGCGGCAAGGCCCCGCGCTGCCAGCAGGCCTATCAGGGCCGCATCTCCGGCCCCCTGCTGGACCGCATAGACCTCACCGTCGAAGTGCCCCCGGTCACCGCCGCCGACATGGCCCTGCCGCCGCCCGGCGAGGGGACGGCGGAGGTTGCCGCGCGCGTGGCCAGGGCGCGTAGGCTGGCCGCTGATCGGGCCATGGGCGCGGGCGAGGAGGCCGGCGCGCTCAACGCCACCGCCGAGGGGGAGTGGCTGGAAAAGATCGCCGCCCTCGACGCGCCAAGCCGCGCCCTGCTCAGCAAGGCGGCCGAGTTCAACGCCATTTCCGCTCGCGGCTGGACGCGAACCCTGCGCCTGGCGCGCACCATCGCCGATCTGGAAGGCGCGGCGGCGGTGCGCCGCGTGCACGTGGCCGAGGCGCTGATCTATCGCCGGCCCCATCCCGCGCTCGAAGCGGCCGAGCCGACAGTCGGACGCCTGGCCTGGGCCTGAGCCCGAGAAGGAACGCCGCAAGCCGTCCGCACGTTGGCATCGTGTAGTCGCTCCGGTCGACGCAGGCCCACCACGGACGTTCCATGGTCGAGACCCCCGCCGCGCCGCCGTCGATCGACGAGGCCAAGCCCGCCGAACCGGAGAGACCTCGGAATCCGTTCCAGATTCTCGGGCCGGGCCTGATCACGGGCGCGTCGGACGACGATCCCAGCGGCATCGCCACCTATTCCCAGGCCGGCGCGCAGTTTGGCTACGACATGGGCTGGACGCTGTTCTTCAGCTGGCCACTGATGTGCGCCATCCAGGAGATCAGCGCCCGCATCGGGCGCGTCACCGGGTTCGGGATCGCGGGCAATCTGCGGCGCCATTATCCGGGCTGGCTGTCGAGCGGGATTGTCGGCCTGCTGCTGCTCGCCAACATCATCAATCTCGGCGCCGATCTCGGCGCCATGGGCGCGGCGCTGAAGCTGCTGATCGACGGGCCGGCGCTGGTTTACGTCGCGCTCTTCGGGCTGCTGTCGGCGGCACTGGAGATTTTCACCCGCTACGCACGCTATGTCTCGATCCTGAAGTGGCTCTGCCTGTCGCTGTTCAGCTATGTCGCCTGCGCCTTCGTGGTCAAAGTACCGTGGGCGAAGGTCGCCCTGGCGGTCGTCTGGCCACCGCTTGCGTTCAAGGCCGACTACCTCATGGCGATAGTCGCCGTGCTGGGCACCACGATCAGCCCCTATCTCTTCTTCTGGCAGGCCGGACAGGAGGTCGAAGACCAGAAGGCGCGGTCCGGCGCCCGCCCGCTCGTCCGCATGCCCGAGCAGGCGCGACGCGAGTTTTCGCGGATCCGCGTCGACACCTATCTCGGGATGGCGCTTTCCAATGTCATCGCCTTTTTCATCGTCGTCACGACGGCGGCGACGCTCAACGCGCACGGCATGACCAACATCGAGACTTCGGCGCAGGCGGCCGAGGCGCTGCGCGCGGTCGCCGGGCCGTTCGCCTTCGCGATCTTTGCCGCCGGCATCATCGGTACCGGGATGCTGACGCTCCCCGTCCTGGCGGG
>JBOHLC010000019.1:0-12127 GCA_050729395.1 Caulobacteraceae bacterium | reverse complement strand
CCGCAGGATTGTGCATAGCCGCTGGCGAACCGGCCGACGAAGTTCTGACCGCGCTCGAGCGGCTGGAAGGCGCTCCGGGCCGCCTGCAGAAGATCGGCGAAGGGCCGCGCGGCGGCGCCGCCTACGTCGACTACGCCCACACGCCTGATGGTCTGCGAACGGTGCTGACGGCCTTGCGCCCGCATGCGAGAGGCCGCCTCATCGTCGTCTTCGGCGCCGGTGGAGAGCGCGATCGCGGCAAGCGCCCTCAGATGGGCGCCGTCGCCGCCGACCTCGCCGACATGGCTATTGTCACTGACGACAATCCCCGCTCCGAAACGCCGCGCGCGATCCGCGCCGAGATCATGGCAGGGAACGCCGGGCTCGAGGAGATCGGCGGCCGCGCGGAGGCCATCGCCGCCGCCGTGAGCCGTCTGGCCGAGGGCGACATCCTCGTCGTCGCGGGGAAGGGCCACGAACGTGGCCAGGACATCGGCGGCGTCATTCACCCGTTCGACGATGTCGAGGTCACTGCCGCCGCTCTGGCCGGAGGCGCGTGTGTCTGAGCCGCTGTGGACATCGGCCGAGATCGCCGCCGCCGTCTCAGGCCGCCCGAGCGGTCCTGCGTTCACGGCGAGCGGTATCGCCATCGACAGCCGGGAGGTCGCGCCCGGCGACCTCTTTGTCGCCCTGGCCGGTGAGCGCGATGGTCATGACTTCGTCCGCGCGGCGTTCGAGGCGGGAGCCTCTGGCGCTCTTGTGTCGCGCCCCACGCTAGGCTCGGCCGTCGTCGTCGATGATACCCTCCGCGCCCTGGCGGATCTTGGCGTCGCGGCCAGGACGCGCGCGCCGGCGGCCAGGCGCGGCGCCGTGACCGGGTCGGTCGGCAAGACCAGCGTCACCCAGGCGGTTCTCTACGGCTTGAGACTGGCGGGTCACGCACACGGCTCGGAGAAGTCATTCAACAACCACATCGGCGTTCCCTTGACCCTGGCCCGCATGCCTAGAGGCACCAGGCGAGCGGTATTCGAGATGGGCATGAACCACCCGGGCGAGATCGCCCCGCTGTCGCGCATGGTCCGCCCCCACGCGGTGGCCATCACCAATGTCGAAGCGGTGCACGTGGAGAACTTCCCCGACGGCGAGGCTGGAGTGGCCAAGGCCAAGGCTGAGATCTTCTCTGGTCTGGAGCGAGGCGGCCTTGCCGTGCTCAATGCCGACAATGCCTGGACGGGCGAACTTTCCGCTCTCGCCAGGGCCAGCGGCGGCCGTGTCCGCACGTTCGGCGCCGCGGTGGGCGCGGACGCCCGCCTGTTACGCTTCTCAGCCACCTCCCAGGGCGCCGAGGTCCAAGGCGTCATCGACGGCGCGCCGCTCGACTATACCCTTCGCCAGTCGGCCCCGCATTGGGGGCCGATGAGCCTTTGCGCCATCCTCATGCTTCGAGCCCTCGGCCTGGACCTTGCGCTAGCCACCCGCGCCCTCTCGGAATTCGAACCCCTGGCCGGTCGCGGCGTGACCCTCAGCCTCAGGAGCCCGAAGGGCGCGTTCACTCTGATCGACGAGAGCTACAACGCCAGTCCCGTCTCCGTCGGAGCCGCGCTCGATGCCCTTGGCGCCCGACCGGCGAGCGGTCGCCGCATCGTCGCCCTGACCGATATGCTGGAGCTGGGGAACGACGCTCCGGCGCGCCACGCCGCGCTGGCCGAGGCCATCGAGCGCGCGCGGGTCGACCTCGTATTTTGCGCCGGGCCGCTGATGCGCGCCCTGTGGGACGCCTTGCCGTGCGCCAGGCGGGGGGCCTGGACAGCGAGCGCGGCTGACCTCGCCTCGCTGCTCGAGGAGGCGATCGCCGCCGGGGACACGGTCATGGTCAAGGGCTCGAAGGCGTCGAAGGCGAGCCTCCTGGTCGACACCCTCGTTTCCATGGGCGAGGCGGCCTGATGGTTTTCTTCCTCTATCAGTTCCTGGCCGACCACCACCTCTATCTGCCAGGCCACAACCTCCTGCGCTATCTGACCTTCCGTGGCGGCATGGCGGTGGCCACGGCCCAGTTCGTCGTCGTCGCCATGGGATCGCGTTTCATCCGCTGGATGCAAGCCAGGCAAGGCAGGGGTCAGCCGATCCGAGCCGACGGCATCGAGCGGCACGTCACCGAGAAGGCCGGCACTCCGACCATGGGCGGATTGATGTTCCTGGCCGGCATCACGGCCTCGACCTTGTTCTGGGCGGATCTGGCCAATGTCTATGTGTGGGTCGTGCTGCTGGTCACCCTCGCCTTCGGCGGCCTGGGCTTCCTCGACGACTACGCCAAGGTGACCAAACAGACGACGGCCGGCGTCTCCGGGCGCATGCGACTGGCGGTCGAGGCGGCGGTCGCCATCGCCGCGGTATTCCTGATGGTTCGCTTTGGCCAGCCGTCTCCGGAGAGCGCAACCCTCTCGACCTCGGTCGCCTTCCCGTTCGTGAAGCACGCGCTGTGGAACCTCGGCTGGTTTTATCTGGCGTTCGTGGCATTCATCGTCGTTGGGGCGTCCAACGCGGTGAATTTCACCGACGGCCTCGACGGTCTGGCCACCGTGCCGGTGATGATCGCCGCCGCCACCTTCGGCCTCGTCGCCTATCTTGCCGGCAACTTCCGCTTCGCCAATTATCTGCAGATCGATTTCGTCCCAGGCGCCGGAGAACTGGCCGTGGTTTGCTCGGCCATCGTCGGCTCGGGCCTCGGCTTCCTCTGGTACAACGCCCCGCCAGCGCGGATCTTCATGGGCGATTCCGGCGCCCTCGCGCTCGGCGGGGCGATCGGGGCGATCGCCGTGGCCACCAAGCATGAGATCGTACTGGCCATCGTTGGCGGCCTGTTCGTCATCGAGACTGTCTCGGTCATCATTCAGGTGCTCTGGTTCAAGCGCACTCGCAAGCGGGTCTTCCTGATGGCGCCGATTCACCACCACTTCGAACGGCTCGGTTGGTCTGAGCCAACCGTTGTCATCCGCTTCTGGATCGTGGCGGTGATGCTGGCCATGGTCGGCCTGTCAACCCTGAAGCTCAGGTGAGGGCGGCATGATCACGGTCGCCTGCTTCGAGGGTCGCACGGTGGCGGTGTTCGGCTTGGCGCGCAGCGGTCTGGCGGCGGCGGCCGCCCTGGTCGCCGGCGGCGCCCGCGTCGCCTGCTGGGACGAGAGAGAGGAGGCACGCTCGGCCGCGCGGGCGCTCGGCCTCGATCTGGTCGATCTGGCGAGCGCGGACTGGTCGGATTTCGCGGCCCTGATGCTGTCGCCGGGTGTGCCGCTCACCCATCCGGCGCCGCATTGGACGGTCGAAAAGGCGAGGGCCGCCGGCGTCGAGATCATCGGCGATATCGAACTCTTCGCCAGAGCCGTGGCCATGGCCCCGGAGCATAAGCGGCCCCGCGTGGTGGCAATCACCGGCACCAACGGCAAATCGACGACCACGGCGCTCATCGGCCACCTCCTCGAAGCCTCCGGCCGCGACGCGCACGTTGGCGGCAACATCGGCGTCGGAGTCCTGGCTCTGCCGGACATGCACGGCGGCGCCATCTATGTGCTGGAGCTGTCATCCTATCAGCTCGACCTCACCTCCTCGCTCAAGCCGGATGTGGCCATCCTGCTCAACGTCAGCCCCGACCATCTCGAACGGCATGGCGGCATGGACGGCTATCTCGCCGCTAAGCGCCGGGTGCTGCTCAATCAGGGCCAGGGCGACACGGCCGTCATCGGAGTCGACGACGCCTATGGCCAGCAGATCTGCACGGAGATAACGGCCGCCAACCGGCGGACCATCTGGCCGATCAGCGCCCGCAAGGCGATCGGCCGAGGCGTCTACGCCCTACAGGGCCGCCTCTATGACGCCACCGACGGCCGGGTCGCCGAGGTGATCGATCTGACGACGGTGCGTTCGCTGCCGGGCCGGCACAACTGGCAGAACGCGGCCGCCGCCTATGCGGCCGTCCGCGCGCTGGGCGTGGCGGCGTCCGACGCGGCCGAAGGCCTCGCCAGCTTCCCCGGTCTCGCCCACCGCATGGAGACCATCGGCGCCATTGGCAATGTGCGTTTCGTCAACGATTCGAAGGCGACCAACGCCGACGCCGCGCGCCAGGCGATGAGTTCCTATCCGCGCTTCTTCTGGATCGCCGGAGGCCGCCCGAAAGCGGGTGGCATCGAGCGCCTCGACGACCTCTTCCCGGCCATCGCCAGGGCCTATCTTATCGGCGAGGCGGAGGACGACTTCGCAAGGACCCTCGAAGATCGCGCGCCCTACGCCCGCGCCGGCACGCTCGAGGCGGCCGTCCGCGCCGCATTCGCCGACGCGCGCAAGGAGGAGGGCGAGGCGATCGTCCTGTTCTCCCCGGCGTGCGCTTCGTTCGATCAGTACGCCGATTTCGAAGAACGGGGCGAGGCTTTCCGCGCCGCCGTGCACGCCCTCATCGCTCCTCCAGCCCAGGCACTCGCCGGATGACCGCAGACGCCCATGAAACCTCCCACACCTTCTCGCGCCTGGACCGCAGCCGCATGGGCGTGTGGTGGTGGACCACCGACCACATCCTGTTGGGGCTGACTGGCGCCCTCATCCTGATCGGGGTTCTGCTGCAGTTTGGCACCAGTCCAGCGGCCGCGCAGCGCCTGGGCATCGCCTGGCCGTTCCACTTCGCGGTCCGCCAGTGCGTCTTTGGGGCGGCCGGCGCGGTGATCCTGATTTCCACCGCCATGCTCACCCCCAAGGGCGTGCGCCGCGCCGCCTTCATCATCTACCTAGTCTCGATCGCCGCCATGTGCGCCATGCCGCTCCTGGGGCACGCCGCCAAGGGAGCGACGCGCTGGGTCGAGATTTCCGGTTTCACCCTCCAGCCCTCCGAGTTCATGAAGCCGGCGCTCGTTGTCCTCATCGCCTGGATGTTCGCCGAGGGGCAGAAAGGGGAGGGCGTTCCCGGCGTCTCCATCGCCTTTTGCCTCTACGCGGTCGCGGCGGCGCTGCTGCTCATGGAGCCTGACATCGGCCAGACGGTGCTGATCACCGCCGCGTTCGGCGCCGCTTTCTGGATGGCCGGCGTGCCGATGACCTGGGTCGCGGTCATGGGCAGCATCGCCGTGGCTGGCCTCGGCAGCACCTATTTCCTGTTCCAGCACGTCGCGACGCGCGTGAAGGGCTTCATGGACAAGTCCGACACCTCCCAGGTCCACCACGCAGCCGAAGCCATCGCCGCTGGCAAGATGTTCGGGCGCGGCCCGGGCGAGGGCATAATGAAGACCCAGGTGCCCGACATGCACACCGACTTCGCCTATTCGGCCGCGGCCGAGGAGTATGGCTTGTGGCTTTCACTGGTCATCATCTGCCTTTTCGCCGCGCTGGTGCTGCGAGGCCTCTACAAGGCGATGAAGCTCAATGATCCGTTCGAGCAGGTGGCGGCCTCGGCCCTGTTCGTGCTGGTCGGCATGCAGGCGTTCATCAACGTCGCAGTCAATCTCGCTCTGGTGCCGACCAAGGGCATGACCCTGCCTTTCATCTCCTACGGTGGCTCTTCCACCCTGGCCATGGGCCTGACGCTCGGCTTCGCCCTGGCGCTCACCAGCCGTCGGCCGGGGGCCTACGCCAACGCCGACAATCTGGCCAGGGCGGCTGCTTTTGGCTGACCGCTTGGCGGTCATCGCCGCTGGCGGGACGGGCGGCCATCTCTTTCCCGCCCAGGCCCTGGCGGAAGTCCTGATCTTGCGCGGCTGGCGCATCGCGCTGGCTACCGACGCGCGCACCGAGGGTCTGACCGCGACCTTTCCAGCCGAGCGGCGTCTGGCCGTGGCCTCGGCGACGTTCGTTGGCGGCCCGGCGGCGCGTGTGGGACAACTCCTGTCCATCGTCCGCGGCGTTCTGCAGGCCCGCGTCGCCCTGAAGAATATGAAGCCCGACGTTGTCGTTGGCTTCGGCGGCTATCCATCGATTCCGACCCTGATCGCCGCGCGCCTCCTCGGCGTTCGCACCGTGATCCACGAGGCAAACGCGGTCATGGGCCGGGCCAACCGGCTGCTCGCTCCCCACGTGACGGTTGTCGCCTGCGCCTTTCCGACGCTTCTGAAGGCCGGAGAGGCGGTCAGGACACGGGCGGTGGTGGTGGGCAATCCCGTGCGGCCGGCCATCCGCGCCCTGGCCGGCGGGGGCTATGAGCCGCCAGCAGCGGAAGGCCCGATCCAGCTCTTCGTCACCGGCGGAAGCCAAGGCGCGCGGGTGCTGTCCGAGACCGTCCCCGCGGCGGTCGCGCTGCTCCCGGAATCCCTCCGGGCGCGCTTGAGGGTCGTTCAACAGACGAGAGCCGAACTGCTCGAGGCGGCCGAGGCGGTCTACCGCGACGCTGGGGTCGAAGCCGAGCTGGCGCCGTTTTTCGCCGACATGGCCCGCCGGTGGCAGTGGGCGCGCCTCGTGGTCTCGCGCTCGGGCGCCTCGACCGTGGGCGAGATCGCCATGGCTGGCCGGCCTTCCATCCTGGTGCCGCTTGGCGTCGCCCTGGACGACGATCAGGGGCAGAACGCGCGCCTGCTGTCCGAAAGTGGCGCCGCGGTGGTGCTGCGCGAGGCCGAATTGACGGCGACGACGCTCGCTTCGACCCTTGCCAAGCTGCTGAACGATCCGGCCAGACTGGCGCGCATGGCCGCCGCGGCGGCGGCAGCGGCTTCGCCCGACGCCGCTGAGCGCCTCGCCGATCTCGTCGAGCGTACGGCGGCCTGACGTATTGCCAACTCGAGGAGGCGAAGCATGATCCTAGGCAATCCGGAGAAGGTTCAGGTTCTGATTTCGGCCCTCGAAGCGCGCTATCAGGCGCTCGACGCGATACGCGAGCGCGTGGAGAGCGTCAGCGTGTGGTCGCTCGGGCTGCTCCTGGGCGCGGCCGGGTGGATGGTGGCCAGCGACAAGACTCTGGCCGACGACCAGCTAGCGGTGATCTGTCTCAGCGTCGCTGCGGCCTGGATCGTGCTGCGCTTCGTGTTCCTGGCCGATCTGCGGCGAGGCCTGATCGCGCAGCAGAGGGTGGCCGCAACGCTCGAAGAGCGGCTCGGCTTCTATGCACCTGGCCGGTTCGGGCTTGGCAGCGAACCGATTTTTCCGCCCATCTGGCGGGAGTCGGGGACCAAGGGTGGCCGGGGTCGTTATTTCCAGTCGACCTACGCCATGCTCGACGTCGGTCTTGTCATGTTCCTGGCCGCGGCGCTCTCGCGCGGCGATTGGGTGCGCGCCTGGGCGGCATGGCTAATGAAGTCGGCGAACCTGTAGGTGATCGCCCGCTCCACGCCACTGGCCATGAGGCCGGAGGGGCTGGGCGGACGCGTGTTCGGCGCGCTGATGGAGGCGATCAACGCGCCTGCCTACCGTTTCGCGCTGGACCTGCTGGAGATCGAGCCGGAAAGCGACGTGCTGGAGATTGGCTTCGGCACCGGGCGGATGATCGAGTTGATGTTGGCGCGAACATCCGGCTTGGTCGTGGGGGTCGATCCCGCGCGGACGATGGTCGACGTCGCCAACGCCAGAACCACGGTTCGCCGCGCTGACGCGCGCGTTCGGCTTTCGCTGGGATCGGATGGAGACCTCGATTTTCCGCCGGCGAGCTTCAACCGGGTTGTCGCCCTGCACTCGTTCCAGTTCTGGCCCGATCCATCGACCACGGTCCGTCATCTGCGCTCTCTTCTCCGGCCTGAGGGCCGCTTCACGCTCGTCCTGCGCGGCCATTCCAGGGGAGGGGCCGACTGGCTGCCAAATCCGCTGTCGAAGGCCGCTGACGAGCCGGAGGCGGCGCGGCGCCTTCTGGCCGATCAAGGGTTCGACGCCCGTCTCTTTCGGCGCGCGCGCATGGTAGGCGTCGTCGGCGACCTCCGCTAAGAGACACGTTGGAGGCAGTCATGCGTCGAAGAAGCTTGCTCATGGCGATGGGCGCGGCGGCGCTCGGTTCGCCAGTTCTCCCGGCTCTGGCCGCGCCTGCATTGGGCCGCGCGCGGCCCGGTGATCCGGGATGGCCGGACGGGGCCGCCTGGGCTCGGCTGAGGGACGCGGTCGGAGGGCGTCTGATCAGGCCCCAGCCAATTGCCGCGGCCTGCGCCGCGAACACCAAGAGCGCGGCCTGCGAGGCGCTCTTCACGGACCTCGCCAATCCCTACTACATCGGCGATCAGCCTGCCGGGACGCAGGTATCCGGCTGGCTTGACGCCTGGTCGCCGGGCGTCAGCGCCTATGCCGTCGCGGCGAATGGCGCGGCCGATGTGATCGCCGCCGTCGATTTCGCCCGCCGACACAATCTGCGCCTGGTGATCAAAGGCGGCGCCCACAGCTATCAGGGCGGTTCGAACGCGCCGGACTCCCTGCTCGTGTGGACCAGGGCGATGAACGACATCGTGGTCCACGACTCGTTCACGCCGAAAGGCGGCGGCGGGCCGGGCGTTGCGGCAGTGTCTCTGGGCGCCGGCGCCATGTGGGTCGACGCCTATCACGCGGTGACGACCGAGGCAGGGCGCTATGTCCAGGGCGGCGGTTGCACCACGGTCGGCGTCACCGGCCTGGTGCTCGGCGGCGGTTTCGGCTCCTTCTCCAAGCGTTATGGCACAGGCGCGGCCAGCCTGCTGGAAGCGGAGATCGTTACCTCAGACGGGCGCGCTCGGGTGGTCAATGACCACTTGGCGCCGGACCTCTTCTGGGCCCTGAAAGGGGGCGGTCAGAGCGCCTTCGGCGTCGTCACCCGGCTCACCCTGGCCACACACGAGCTCGCCGGCCAAGCCGGCGCCTGCAACATGAGGATCAGCGCCAAGTCGGACGAGGCTTTCCGTCGCCTGCTCGGCGTCTTTGTCGACGTCGTCGCCGACAATCTGATCAACCCACACTGGGGCGAGAGCGTGCAGCTCCTGCCGGCCAACGCCATCGAAGTGAACATGGTCTTTCAGGACCTGACTGCCGAGCAGGCCAAGGGCGCCTGGAAGCCGCTCGTCGATTGGGTCGGCCAGGCGGGACCAGGCGTTTCCATTGAGGGGTTCCAGGCCCTCGCCAGGCCCATGCGCGAGTGGTGGGACTTTGCCGCCGACAGAGCCGCTCATTTGCCGTTCGAGCGGTACGACACCCGTCCGGGCGTCCCAGCCTGGCACGCCTGGTGGGCCGGCGACTCCGACCAGGTCAGCATGTTCATTCACGGTTACGAATCGCTGTGGCTGCCGGCATCCCTTCTGCGCAAGTCCGAACGAGCTCGCCTAGCCGATGCGCTCTTCGCGGCTTCGCGCCACTTCAGCGTCGGCCTGCATTTCAACAAGGGCCTAGCCGGCGCGCCGCGGGAGGCGGTGGCCGCCTCGCGCCGCACGGCGACCAATCCGGCGGTGCTGGACGCCTTCGCCCTGGCTATCATCGCCACCGGCGGGTTTCCGGACTATCCGGGCTACCCGTCGCCCAACCTCGTGAAGGCCAAGGAGGACGCAAGGCGGATCGACGCGGCGACCGCGGAGCTGAGGCGGGTGGCCCCGGACGGTGGGTCCTATGTCTCCGAGAGCAACTACTTCAATGCTGACTGGCGGCGCGCCTACTGGGGCTCGAACTATCCGCGCCTGGCGGCGATCAAGACCAAGTACGATCCGGCGGGCCTGTTCTTCATGCACAACGGCGTCGGCGCCGAGCACTGGAGCCGCGACGGCTTCACGCGCGTGTCTTAGGTTCGCGTCGCCGACAACAGCAGGAACATCGGCCGCTCGCGTTCGACGGCGAGTTCCGGGCGCGCCGCTATCTGCTCATCGGTCACGCCCCACTCCTCCAGGCGCCGGAGAGAGAAGCCGAGTTCGACCAGCATATTGATCCAGGTCGCGAGCGAGCGGTGATATTTGACGACCACGCCACCGAGCCAGTCGGTCTGTCGCCGCCCTTCGTGCTGATATGCGTCGACGGGCCAAGTAGACCGCCCCGCCTCGTCGACCCGCCACCTCGGCTGCATGGGCGCGGTGTAGATCGGATGCTCAACCGAGGCGACGAGGGCGCCGCCCGGGACGAGGGCTCGTCGGACTCGACTCAGAAGGCCCGCGAGATCCTCGACGTAATGCAAGGCGAGCGACGAATAGGCGAGATCGAAAGCCGCCACCCGCGGCTCGAAGCTCTCGAGATCCGCGCGCACATAATCGATGGCCCCATCGGAGGTCTCCACGACAGCCTTGGCCAGCATCTTCTCGGAGACATCGACGCCCTGGACGCTTATCGCCCCGACGTCACGGGCGAAGCGGCTGAACCAGCCGAAGCCGCAGCCGAGATCGAGCACTCGCGCGCCGTTGAGGTCGGGCAGCATGGCGCGCAGCGCTGGCCATTCCGGCGCCCCGGCCAACCCCTCCGTCGAGCGCCTGAGGGCGCTATAGCCGGCGAAGAAGCCAGGATCGTCGTAGGTGTTTCCAGTCACGATCTGGCGGTCTTAGCGCACACACTGGCGCCCGGCGAGGCGCGTTTCCCCGACGCGTCAATTCGGCTAAGCGGGGCGCGATGACCCGCCGCCCCGCGCCGTTCGAGCTTGGTCCCGTGCACTTCATCGGCATCGGCGGTATCGGCATGAGCGGCATCGCGGAGATCATGCTGCGGCTGGGCTACAGCGTGCAGGGCTCCGACGCCAGGGCCGGCGTCAATACAGAGAGGCTGGCCACGCTCGGCGCGCGCGTCTTCATCGGACACGACGCCGCACAGATCCTAGGCGCGACGGCGGTCGTCTATTCGAGCGCGATCCGTCCCGACAATCCGGAGATGGCGGCGGCGCGAGCAGCCCACGTACCGCTGGTCCGCCGGGCCGAGATGCTGGCTGAGCTAATGCGCCAGCAGGACTCGGTGGCGGTCGCCGGCGCCCATGGCAAGACCACCACCACGTCGATGGTCGCCGCTGTTCTCGACGTCGGCGGGCTCGATCCGACCGTGGTCAACGGCGGCGTGATCAACGCCTATGGCGCCAACGCCAAGGTCGGACTGGGCGATTGGATCGTGGTCGAGGCCGACGAAAGTGACGGGGCCTTCCTGACCTTGCGCAGCACCGTCGCCGTGGTCACCAACATCGACCGCGAACATCTTGATCACTATGGCTCGTTCGAGGCGCTCAAGAAGGCGTTTCAGGATTTCATCCAGAATGTTCCTTTTTGGAGCTTTGCTATTCTGTGTACGGACGATGCGGTCGCGCGGGAAGTGGCGGGAAGGATCGAGAATCGACGCATAGTGACCTACGGCCTCGACTCTCCGGCCCAGATACGCGCGGTCAATCTCAAAACCGGCGCGGACGGAGCTAGCTTCGACGTCGCCGTGGAGGGCGGCGCGGATATCGCCGGCTTCAGCCTGCCGATGCCTGGTCTGCACAATGTGCGCAACGCCCTGGCCGCCATCGCCGTTGGCTTGCAGCTTGGCGTCGAGCCCGGCGCCATCCGGACGGCGCTGGCCGCCTTCGCCGGCGTGCGGCGGCGGTTCACCACCACCGGGACCGTCGGCGGTGTCCGCATCATCGACGACTATGGCCACCATCCGGTGGAGATCGCCGCCGCGCTGGCCGCCGCCCGCGTCGCCAGCCAGGGCCGCGTAATCGCCGTGGTCCAGCCGCATCGCTACAGCCGCCTGCGCGATCTGGAGTCCGACTTCCAACGCTGCTTCGATGACGCCGACACGGTGATCGTCGCCGACGTTTATGCCGCGGGCGAACGGCCGATCGAGGGGGTCGGCCGCGACGCGTTGGTGGAGGGCCTGAAGCGCCACGGCCATCGGCGTGTGCTGGCGCTCGACAGCCCGGCCAGCCTGCCGGCGATGATCGCGGCCGAGGTCGAGCCCGGCGACCTGGTGGTGTTCCTGGGGGCGGGCGACATCACCGCCTGGGCGCATGCCCTGCCTGGCCAGCTCGAGGCCATGGCCGCATGAACTGGCGCGGGGCGCCGCCGCCGGTGCGCGGGCGGCTGTTGCTGGACGAGGCGCTGGCGCCGTTCACCTGGTTCCGTGTCGGCGGACCGGCGCGGGCGCTGTTCCTGCCGGCCGACGGCGAGGATCTCGAGAGCCTGCTCCGAGTCCTGCCTGACGAGGTTCCGCGCACGGTGCTTGGCGTTGGTTCGAACCTGATCGTGCGCGACGGCGGGGTCGAGGGCCTGGTCGTCCGCCTGGCCGGCCGCGTCTTCGC
>JBOHLC010000018.1:0-1756 GCA_050729395.1 Caulobacteraceae bacterium | reverse complement strand
CGCCGGGGCCGGCCTTCCGCATCGGTCCGCCCAAGGATGATCCGCTGTTCGAAGGTCTTGGCCTTGAGTTCAGCGGTCCGGAAGAGGCGGCCTTCATCGCCTGCAGCGGACCCAACGACGAGGATGTCGAGACGCCGGAGGACTATCGTCAGATCCTCTCACTCGCCGCCGAACGCGGCCTCGCCATGATCTGCGCCAACCCGGACCTGGTTGTGCAGAGGGGGGACACCTTGATCTATTGCGCCGGTGCGCTGGGCCAGCTCTACGAAACCCTGGGCGGCGAGGTGATCCAGGCCGGAAAGCCGTTCGCGCCGATCTATGACCTGGCCATGGACCGCGCCGGAGCCCACGACCGCGCCCGCGTCCTGGCCATAGGCGACGGGCTGATGACTGACCTGGCCGGTGCGCGGGCGCAGGGGCTGGACGCCCTTTTCGTGGCCGACGGCGTGCATGCGGCCGAGGTGCTCGCCGCGCCGGGACTCATCGACGAAACGGCCATGGCGCGCTTGCTCGGCCCGGCGCCGCCGGCTTTCGCCATCCCCGCGCTTGTCTGGCGAACCCCTCGCCAAGGCCGACGAACCGGCTAAAAGCTACGGCGGGCCGCGAGGGGATCTGAAACTGGCGTTCAAAGTCGTTCACGGCTGGAAAAACCTTGTGCCGGCGGACAAGGGCGCGGCCGCGGCGTTCGGCAATTTCGACGGCGTGCATCTCGGCCATCAGCGGGTCATCGCCGAGGCCGCAGCGGCGGCGCGCAAGCTCGGCGCGCCGCTCGGCGTGATCAGCTTCGAACCCCACGCGCGCATGCACTTCCAGCCGGATTCGCCGCCGTTCCGCCTCAGCAATCCGCACCAGCTGGCCCGCATCGTCGAGGGCCTTGGAGTCGACCGGCTCTATCTGCTGCCCTTCGGCGTGGAGATGGCCAACTTCACCGACCGCGAATTCGCGGCCCAGGTGCTGGCGGCGGGCCTCGGCGTGCGCCATGTGGCCATCGGCTTCGACGTCACCTTCGGCAAAGACCGCACCGGCGATCCCGCCTCCATGCGTCGCTACGGCGAGGAATTCGGCTTCTCGGTCTCCGTCGCCCAGAAGGTGGCCGTGGACGGGGTGAAGATGTCGTCCACCGCCGTGCGCGAAGCCTTGCACGAGGGTCAGCCGGCCGTTGCGGCCGCCATCCTCGGCCGGCCGTTCGCCATAGAGGGCGTGGTGCAGAAGGGCCGCCAGCTCGGCCGCAAACTGGGCTTTCCCACCGCCAATGTGCTGCTGGGCGACTATGTGGCCCCGAAATTCGGCGTCTACGCCACGCGCACCCTGCTGCACGACGGGCGCAAGCTCGGCGGGGTGGCCAACATCGGCGTCAATCCGACAACCGGCGTGGTCGAGCCGCGGCTCGAGGTGTGGCTGTTTGACTTCGACGAGGACATCTACGGCGAGACCATCGAGACAGAACTCATCGCTTTCCTGCGTCCGGAGGAGAAGTTCCCCTCGATCCCGGCCATGGTCGAGCAGATCTGGCGCGACGCCGCGCGCGCGCGGCAACTTGTCTCTCAGGACGCCTGACCCTGGCGCGACTTAGTGCGGAGCCGCCCGTTCCAGTTCGTCGGCCTTGGCCTCGTATTCCAGGGCCATTATGCTCAGCGTCTCGACCGTACGGCGGTCTCCGATGTGGCGCGCCATGCGCCGGCACTTGGCGGCCTTGTCGCGCAGCTCGGCGATCTGACGATGCTCCGTGACGTCGATGAACAAATTGACCGCGCCG
>JBOHLC010000017.1:0-3505 GCA_050729395.1 Caulobacteraceae bacterium | reverse complement strand
GCCCTGAACGCACTTGAGGCCGGCCTCGATCACCTCCCACTTGGAGGAATCGATCATGATCGGCACGCGGGCGATGTCCGGCTCGGCGGCGATCAGATTGAGGAAGGTGGTCATGGCCGCGACGCTGTCTAAGAGGCCCTCGTCCATGTTGACGTCGAGCACCTGGGCCCCGGCGGCCACCTGATCGCGGGCCACGGCCAGGGCGGCGGCGTAGTCGCCCTCGCCGACCAGTTTGCGAAAGCGCGCCGAGCCGGTGACGTTGGTCCGCTCGCCGATATTGACGAAGGTCGGCCTCAAAGCACCTCTCCCATGGGGAGAGGTCGAGACGCGCCGCAGGGCGCGTCCGGGTGAGGGTGTAAGGCGCCGTAGCCCCTCACCTTCCCATGGCTCCGCCATGGGCCCCTTCCTCTCCCTATGGGAGAGGGGGTCCAAGGCCGACCTTTGCTAACAAAAACAATCGGCGGGACGAGCGTCACGCGAGTTCGAACGCCTCCAGGCCGGAGAGGCGCATGGCCGGCGCGCGGGTCGGGATCTGGCGCGGCGGCACGCCCTCCACCGCCCTGGCGATCTCGGCGATGTGCTCGGGCGTCGTGCCGCAACAGCCGCCCAGGATGTTGACCAGGCCGCTCCGCGCCCATTCGCCCAGGTGGCAGGCGGTGTCGCGGGGCTCCTCGTCGTACTCGCCGAAGGCGTTGGGCAGGCCCGCATTGGGATAGGCCGCGATGAGGGTGTCGGCGATGCGCGCCAGTTCGGCGATGTGCGGCCGCATCAGGTCGGCGCCCAGCGCGCAGTTGAAGCCGACGGCGAACGGGCGGGCGTGGCGCACCGAGTGCCAGAATGCCTCCACCGTCTGGCCGGAGAGCGTGCGTCCGCTCCGATCGGTGATGGTGCCGGAGATCCACAGCGGCAGGGGCTCCAGCCCTTCGTCCTCGAGATCGAGGATGGCCTTGATCGCCGCCTTTGCGTTCAGGGTGTCGAAGATGGTCTCGACCAGGAAGAAGTCGACGCCGCCCTGGTGCAGGGCGCGGGCCTGCTCGAGATAGGCGTCGCGCACCTCGTCGAAGGTCACCTGCCGGGCGCCCGGATCGTTGACGTCGGACGACATGGAAAGCGTGCGATTGAGCGGCCCGATGGCCCCGCCGACGAACCTGGGCCTCTCCGGCGTCAGCGCCGTCCAGCGGTCGGCCGCCTCCCGCGCCAGCTTCGCGGCGGCGAGATTGATCTCGGCGGCGACGTCCCCCAGGCCGTAATCGGCCTGGCTGATGCGCGTGGCGTTGAAGGTGTTGGTCTCGGCGATGTCGGCCCCGGCGGCGAAATAGGCCTCGTGCAGATCCGCGACGATCTCGGGCCGGGTCAGACACAGGAGGTCGTTGTCGCCCTTCAAGGCGGCCGGATGGTCGGCGAAGCGCGCGCCGCGAAATTCGCCCTCGCTCAGGCCCTCGCGCTGGATCATCACGCCCCAGGAGCCGTCCAGCACCAGGATGCGCTCGCGCGCCACCTGGGCCAGGGCCGCCATGGCCTTGCTTCGCGCGCTCATGCGGCGATCTCCCTGACGCCCAGCACCCGGCAGATGGCGTAGACGAGATCCGCCCGGTTCAGGGTGTAGAAGTGGAAGTCCTTGAAGCCCTCCTCCTCGAGGCGGGCGCACATCTCGGCCGCCACCGAGCCGGCGATCAGACGGCGCGTGTCGGGGTCCTGGTCCAGGCCCTCGAACAGCGCGCCCATCCAGTCGGGAATGGCGATGCCGCACGGATCGGCCATCCGCCTCAGGCCCTTGAAATTGCTCACCGGCATGATGCCGACCGAGATCGGGATGTTGACCCCGGCGGCGCGCACCTGGTCCATGAACTTCAGGAAACCATCGACGTCGAAGAAGAACTGGGTGATCGCTCGGCTGGCCCCCGCGTCGATCTTGGCCTTGAGCACGTCGATGTCATGCGCCGCCGACGGACTTTCCGGATGGACCTGGGGATAGAGGCCGACCGAGACCTCGAATGGGGCGGCCGCGCGGATCGCGCCGGCCAGCTCGGTGGCGTTGGCGTAGCCGTCGGCCCGCCCCTCATAGGCGCCGCCGATCTTTCCCGGCGGGTCGCCGCGCAGGGCCACGATGTGGCGCACGCCGGCGTTCCAATAATCGCCGATGACGCCGTCGACCTCGGCCCGCGAGGCGTCGACGCAGGTCAGGTGCGCCGCCGGCGAAAGCTTCGTTTCGGCCAGCATGCGCATCACCGTGCGGTGCGTGCGCTCGCGCGTCGATCCGCCCGCGCCATAGGTTACCGACACAAACTCCGGCCCCAGCGGCTCAAGGCGGCGGATCGCCTGCCACAGGCTGGCCTCCGCCTCCGGCGTGCGCGGCGGCGAGAACTCGAACGAGACTTTCAGGCCGCGATGATCGCGGCCGCCGGACCTGGCGACGGGGCCCAGCGCGCTTTGCCCGGCCTCGAACGGCGCGTTCATGCCACCCTCCGCACGCGGGCCGCGGGGCGGCGGGCGCTCCATACCTTCACCGTCAGGCCCCCGCTCGCCGGCGGCGGCAGCGCGGCCACGCCGATCTCGCCAAGGTCGGCGGCGGCGAGCCAGCGCTCCATCTCGTCGTCGAAGAAGCCCAGACGCCGGTGACGGTGCTCGGCGCGCAGGAACTCCAGGCTATGCGGGGCGAAGTCGACGATGATCAGCCGCCCGCCCGGCGCCACCAGCCGCGCCGCCTCGGCCACCGCCGCCGCCGGCTCGCCCAGATAGTGCAGCACCTGATGCACCACCACCAGATCGGCGGCCCCGTCGGCCAGGCGCGTGTCGAAGATGTCGCCGTGGCGCAGCTCGCAGGCCTCCAGCCCGGCCGCCGCCACGTTGCCGCGAGCGATGTTGAGCATCTGGCGCGAAAGATCGAGGCCGGAGGAGCGCTTCGCGCGGTCGCCGAACAGGGTCAGCATCCGCCCGGTGCCGGCGCCCAGATCCACCAGCCGCTCGAACGGGCCCTCCCCGGCGGCGCGCAGGATCGCCGACTCGACGGCGCTCTCGGAGGTGTAGAGCGAGCGGATTTCGTCCCAGCGCTCGGCGTTCTGGGAAAAATAGTCGGCCGCCTGGGCCGCGCGCTCCGCGCTCACCACGGCCAGCCGCTCGGCGTCGTGGCGCAGGGTCGCGTCCTCCGGCGAGATCAGCGCCAGGGCGTGGTCGATGAGCGAGCGCGTGGGCTCGCCCGAGGCCAGGCGGTAGAACACCCAGGCGCCGTCCGGGAACCGCTCGACGAGGCCGGCGTCGGCCAGCAGCTTGAGATGCCGCGAGACGCGCGGCTGGCTCTGCCCCAGGACCCGCGTGAGTTCGAGCACCGCCAGTTCCTCGCGCGCCAGCAGCGCCAGGATGCGCAGGCGCGTCGGCTCGGCCGCCGCGCGCAACACTTCCACCGCCTGATCGGAGGTCAGGGTCATGCGGATATAAAGATATCTTTATATGAGAAAGTCAAGGAAGCGCGGCGAGCTGATCCTCCCCCGTTCACGGGGGAGGGGGA
>JBOHLC010000016.1:0-9760 GCA_050729395.1 Caulobacteraceae bacterium | reverse complement strand
GGCGGCCAGATGGGCTGCCCCATCGTGTTCCGCGGCCCCAACGGCGCGGCCGCCCGGGTCGCGGCCCAGCACAGCCAGTGCTATTCCGCCTGGTACGCGCACGTGCCGGGCATGAAGGTCGTGGCGCCGTCGAACCCCGCGGATGCCAAGGGCCTGCTGAAATCCGCCATCCGCGATCCCAATCCGGTCGTCTTTCTCGAACATGAGATGCTCTACGGCTCTGAAGGCGAGGTGCCCGAGGGGATCGACTGGCTGGTTCCGATCGGCAAGGCCCGGGTGCGCCGCGCGGGCGACGGGGTCACCATTACCGCCCATTCCCGAATGGTCGGCCTGGCCCTCGAGGCGGCCGAGGCTCTGAGCAAGGACGGGATCGAGGCCGAGGTCATCGACCTGCGCACCCTCAGGCCGCTCGATCACGCCACGGTGGTGGAGAGCGTCAAGAAGACCAATCGCCTGGTCACGGTCGAGGAAGGCTGGGGGCCGTTCGGCGTCGGGGCCGAGGTCGCCGCCCGGGTGACGGCCGACGCCTTCGACTATCTGGACGCCCCGCCCCTGCGCGTCTGCCAGACCGACACGCCCATGCCCTACGCCGCCAATCTGGAGGCGCTTTCCCTGCCGTCGGTCGAGCGTATCGTCGCGGCGGTCACGGAGGTCTGCTACCGATGAGCGGCGCGGGGGTCTGGCGCGGCGGCGGCTGTCATTGCGGCGCGGTGCGCTTCGAGGCGCGCCTGGCGTACGAGGTCCCGGCCTCGACCTGCACCTGCTCGATCTGCCGCCGGACCGGCTTCATCCATATCGTGGTCCCGGAGAGCGGCTTTCGCCTGCTGGGCGGGGCGGACCATCTGACGAGCTACCGGTTCAACACCGGCGTGGCCGATCACCTGTTCTGCGCCGCTTGCGGGGTGAAGAGCTTCTATCGCCCGAGGTCCAATCCCGACGGCTGGTCGGTCAACGCCCGTTGCCTCGACGAACCTGACGCGGTCAAGCTCGACATGGACGTGTTCGACGGCGCCCAATGGGAAGACCACTGGCGGGCGCACGGGGCCGAACTCGCCGAGCGGTCGAAGGAGGCGCCGTGACCGATATCCTGATGCCGGCCCTCTCGCCGACCATGGAGGAGGGGACGCTCGCCAAGTGGCTGGTGAAGGCCGGCGACGAGGTCAAGAGCGGCGATGTCATCGCCGAGATCGAGACCGATAAGGCGACCATGGAAGTCGAGGCGGTCGACGAAGGCGTGGTCAGCGAGATCCTGGTTCCGGAGGGCACCGAGGGCGTGAAGATCAACACCCCGATCGCGCGCCTGGGCGAGGAGGGTGGCGCGCCCGCATCTGTCGCAAAACCCCGGGAGCGGGAAATGGTCGCTTCAGCGCCGGCCAAGATCACACCCGAACCCGAGAAGGTTGTCCCGCTTGAGGCAAGCGCGCCGACCGTGCCGCGCGAAGCGGGCGGCGAGCGCATCCTTGCTTCACCCCTCGCCAGGCGCCTGGCGGCGCAACGAGGCGTGGACCTGGCCAGCGTCAAGGGCTCGGGCCCGCATGGCCGCGTGGTCCGCCGCGACGTCGAGGCGCTGTCGGGCGCTCCCGAAGCCGGAGTCCCGCCCCAGGCGCGGCCCGCCGAGCAGCCCGCCCCAAGGCAGGCGCTGGCGCGCAGCCTCGAGCAGATGGGCATAGCGCCGGGCTCCTATCACCTCGTTCCGCTCGACGGCATGAAGAAGACCATCGCCCGTCGCATGACCGACTCGTTCCGCGACGTGCCCCACTTCCCGCTCAGCGTCGACATCGAACTGGACGCGCTCCTGGCCGCGCGGGCCAGGATCAACGAGGGTCTCGCCGCCTCCGGCGTGAAGGTCAGCGTCAATGACATGGTCATCAAGGCGGCCGCCTCGGCCCTGATGCGCGTGCCGGACGCCAACGCCAGCTACACGCCGGACGGCATCGCCATGCACCATCATGCCGACATCGCCATGGCCGTGGCTATCGACGGCGGCCTGATCACGCCCATCATCCGCGCCGCCGAAGGCAAGGGGCTGGCCAGGATCGCCGCCGAATCCAAGGACCTCGCCGAGCGCGCGCGAGGTCGCAAGCTCAAGCCCGAGGAATATCAGGGCGGCACCTTCTCCGTCTCCAACCTCGGCATGTTCGGCATCAAGTCGTTCACCTCGATCATCAACGAACCGCACGGCGCCATCCTCTCGGTCGGCTCGGGCGAGCCGCGGCCGGTAGTCAGGAACGGCGAGCTGGCCATCGCCACGGTGATGACCGTCACCCTGACCTGCGACCACCGGGTGGTCGACGGGGCCATCGGCGCGCGCTGGCTGGCCGCCTTCAAGACCATGATCGAAGATCCCATCACCATGATCGTGTGAGGCAGCCATGAACGCCTATGACTTCACCGCTCAGACGCTCGACGGCGCGTCGGCCCCGCTGGCCGATTACGCTGGCAAGGTGCTTCTGATCGTCAATACGGCGAGCAAGTGCGGCTTCACGCCCCAGTACAAGGGGCTGGAGGCGCTGCAGCGCAAATTCGCCGACCGGGGCTTTGCCGTGCTGGGCTTTCCCTGCAACCAGTTCGGCGGCCAGGAGCCGGGCGACGCGGGCGAAATCGCCAGCTTCTGCTCGCTCACCTACGACGTCACCTTCCCGATGATGAGCAAGATCGAGGTCAACGGCTCGAACGCCCACCCGCTCTACGCCTGGCTGAAGAAGGCGCGGAAGGGCGCGCTGGGGACCGAAGCGATCAAGTGGAACTTTACCAAGTTCCTCATCGACCGGTCGGGAGAGGCCGTCGCCCGCTTCGCGCCCACGACCGAGCCCAGGGACCTGGAAGGCGCCATCGAGGCCCAGCTCGCGTGAGCGACGCCTTCGATCTGGTGGTGATCGGGTCGGGGCCTGGAGGCTACGTCACCGCCATCCGCGCCGCGCAGCTGGGCCTCAAGACGGCCATCGTCGAGCGCGAGGCCCTGGGCGGGGTGTGCCTGAACTGGGGCTGCATTCAGACCAAGGCGCTGCTCAGGTCCGGCGAGGTCTACGACACCCTGGGCCACTTGGCCGATTATGGCCTGGCGGCGGAGAACCGCGCCTACGACTTCGCCAAGGTGATCGAGCGCTCGCGCAAGGTGGCCAAGCAGCTGTCGTCCGGCGTCGCCTTCCTGATGAAGAAGCACAAGATCGAGGTGATCGACGGGACCGCCCGCCTGGAGAAAGGGAAGGCCGCGCCGGTGGTGGTCGTCAATCTCAAGGCGGGCGGCGAGCGGCGTCTAGAGGCAAAGTCCGTGATCCTGGCCACCGGCGCGCGGGCGAGGACGTTGCCGGCCATCGGGCTCGTCCCCGATGGCCAGCGCGTGTGGACCTATCGCGAGGCCATGATCCCCACGGCCGCGCCCAAGACCCTGCTGGTCATCGGCTCGGGGGCGATCGGCATGGAGTTCGCCAGCTTCTACCGCGCATTGGGGGCCGAGGTGACGGTCATCGAAGTCCTGCCGCGCATCCTGCCCGTGGAGGACGAGGAGATATCGGCCGCCGCCATGAAGGCCTTCGAAAGGCGCGGAATCAGGTTCCGCTTGGGGGCAAAGGTCACCGGCCTGAAGTCGGCCAAGGGCGGAGTGACGCTGGACCTCGAAGCTGGCGGCAAGTCTGAGCAGCTCAAGGCCGAGACGGCCATCGTCGCGGTCGGTATCGACGGCAACGTCGAGGATCTGGGCCTCGAGGCGCTAGGAGTGAGGATCGATCGCGGCCACGTGGCGATCGACGCCCATGGAGCGACGAACGTTCCTGGCCTTTACGCCATCGGCGATGTCGCCGGACCGCCCTGGCTGGCGCACAAGGCGAGCCACGAGGGCGTCCATTGCGTCGAGCACATCGCGGGCCTTGCCGACGACCGCCTGCCGGCCGCCGTGCCCGGCTGCACCTACACCACCCCGCAGGTGGCCTCGATCGGCCTGACCGAAGCCCAGGCCAAGGAGAAGGGCCTCGAGGTCAGGGTCGGCCGCTTTCCATTTCGCGTGAACGGCAAAGCCATCGCCGCCGGCGAGACCGAGGGCTTGGTCAAGACCGTGTTCGACGCAAAGACCGGCGCGCTCCTGGGCGCGCACATGCTGGGCGGCGAGGTTACCGAGATGATCCAGGGCTTCGCCATCGCCATCACTTGCGAAGCGACGGAGACCGAACTGATCGCCACCATCTTCCCGCACCCGACGATGAGCGAGGCGATGCACGAGGCCTCGCTCGACGCGTTCGGCCGCGTACTGCATCTCTGATCGTAGGCGGCTCCTATCCGGCCTCGGCCTCGGCGATGCGCTGGATGGCGACGTAATCGGTCTTGCCGGAGCCAAGGACGGGGACCTCGAAGGTCTTGACGATCTTGCGCGGCACCGCCAGCTCGGGCGCCCCCTGGGACCTTGCGTGGGCGATGAGCGCGCCGGCGTCGGCGTCGGAGCGGTCGGTGACCAGCACGAGGCGCTCGCCCTTCTTGCCGTCCGGCAGGGAAATGACCGCGTGTCGCGAGTCCGGCCACAGGCTGGAGGCCAGCCCTTCGGCCGCGGTCAGGGAGACCATCTCGCCGCCGATCTTGGCGAAGCGCTTCACCCGGCCGAGGATGGTGATCCAGTTGTCCTCGCTCATCTCGACCACATCGCCCGTATCGTGCCAGCCGCCGGGCGGCGGTTCGAGCACCCCGTCGGCGTTCAAGTAACCGCTCATTATGTTTGGGCCGCGCACGAACAGGCGACCGCCGCGGGATATTCCGTCCACGGATTCAAGCCGCGTCTGGACCCCCGGCAGAAGTCCGCCCACGGTGCCCTTGCGGTTGTCGTCCGGCGTGTTGACCGCGATCACCGGCGAGGCCTCCGTGGCGCCGTAGCCTTCCAGCACTGGCACCGGACCGAAGCGTTCGCGCACCAGATGATGGGTCTCATCGCGCACCTTTTCGGCCCCGCAGACGATGAACTTCAATCCGGCCAGCTCGCGGCCTTCCGCCGCGCGGGCGTACTGATTGACGAAGGTGTCCGTGGCCAGAAGGATGCTGGCGCGTGCGTCCGCGATGAGCGGCGGGATCAGCTTCACGTGCAGGGGACTCGGGTACTGGAAAGCCTTCATGCCGGTGAGCAGCGGCAGCAGCACCCCGCCGGTCAGGCCGAAACAGTGAAAGACGGGCAGGGGATTGAACATCACCCAGTCCGGATCGAGGTCGATATGGGCGGCCACCTGGTGGACATTGGCCAGCAGATTGGCGTGGCTGAGCACGACGCCGCGCGGCGCGCCGAAGCTGCCCGAGGTGAACAGGATCACCGCCGGATCGTCAGGCGCCGCCTTAGCCCTGGCGCGGCGGGCGACCAGCGAGGCCCCGAGCGCCAGCACGCGGTCCAGACCGCCGATCTCCCGGCGCACGTCCTCGAGATAGGTGACCGTGCAATGAGCCTCGAGCGCGTCGATCACGTCGTGCAGCTTGCCCTGCTCGACGAAGCGGCGCGAGGTCAGCACGCGAGTCACTCTGGCAAGGCTGACCGCGGCGCGCAGATTGCGAAGTCCGGCGGTGAAGTTGAGCATCGCCGGGATGCGGCCATGGGCGTGCAGGGCGAAGAAAGTCACGACCGCGGCCGAGCTGGAGGGCAGCAGCACGCCGACGTGCTCGCCGCGCCGGGTCAGGCCGGCGATCTTGCGACCGAGCGCGAAGCTGGCGCGGATAAGGTCGGTATAGGAAAGGGAGTGGCGCTCCTGATCCTCGAGGACCGGCCTCTTGCCGCCATGTTCATGCGCCGCGTCGAGGAGGGCGTCGAACAGGCTGGTCCTCGCGAGGCTTGGATCGAATGGCCGCAACATCTGCGTTCCCTGACTTTCCCCGGGGCCCTCTGGCGGCGCCTTGGTCGACGCTACAGACCGGCGCGGCCCGTGAAAAGGCCGCGTGCGGGGAGGACGGTTCGGGACGACACGCTTGATCCTTGGCCCTGGACCGACGATTTAGGGGCCATGGTCACGGTCATCGATCGCGCGCTGCGGCATCCGGAGAAACAGAGCCGGCCGGACAGCCCCATGCTGCGCAAGCCGCCGTGGCTGCGCGTGCGCGCGCCCGGTTCGGCCGGCTACAACGAGACCCGGTGCATC
Organism: Caulobacteraceae bacterium; assembly: GCA_050729395.1. GTDB lineage: Bacteria > Pseudomonadota > Alphaproteobacteria > Caulobacterales > Caulobacteraceae > Acaudatibacter. The sequence continues at coordinate 3,662 of JBOHLC010000016.1, read as the reverse complement.
GTGCGCGAGCATGGCCTGGCCACCGTTTGTGAAGAGGCGGCCTGCCCGAACATCGGCGAATGCTGGAGCGTCGGCCACGCCACCATGATGATCATGGGCGAGGTGTGCACGCGGGCCTGCGCCTTCTGCAACGTGGCCACGGGGCGGCCGGGACCGCTCGATCCGACCGAGCCCGCGCGGGTGGGCGCGGCCGTGGCCAGGATGGGACTTTCGCACGTGGTCATCACCTCGGTCGATCGCGATGATCTCGCCGACGGCGGCGCGGCCCACTTCGCCGCCACCGTGGCCGCCATCCGCGCGGCGGCGCCGGCGGTCACGATCGAGATCCTGACGCCTGACTTCCTGCGCAAGCCGGTGTCGGCGGCGAACGCCGCGATCGACTCGCGCCCTGACGTATTCAACCACAACCTCGAGACCGTGCCTCGGCTCTACCTCTCGATCCGCCCGGGCGCGCGCTACTACCACTCCCTTCGGCTGCTGGAGCGCGTCAAGGAACGCGCGCCGGACATGTTCACCAAGTCGGGCCTCATGGTCGGTCTCGGCGAGGCCAAGGAGGAGGTGATGCAGGTGATGGACGACATGCGCTCGGCCGGCGTCGACTTCATCACCATCGGCCAGTACCTCCAGCCGACGCGCAAGCACGCGCCCATCGATCGCTTCGTCCCGCCCGAGGAGTTCGCGACGATGGCGACGATCGCCAGGGCCAAGGGTTTCCTGATGGTCTCCGCCAGCCCGTTTACACGCTCCTCGCACCATGCCGGCGAGGACTTCGCGCGCTTGCGCGCCGCCCGCGCGGCTTGAAGCAGACGCTTGCGCCACGGCCTGACGCGCGTCTTGCCTTACCCGGCAGGCGACCTGTTCGACCTGGTGAGCGACGTCGAGTCCTATCCGAAGTTCGTCCGCTGGGTCAGCGCGCTGCGCGCGTGGAACCGACAAAGTTTAGGCGAGGGCGTCACCTGCCTGGACGCCGAGGCCAAAGTCCGCTTCGGCCCCATCGGAGAGCGGTTCACCACCCGCGTCACCATGGATCGGCCGAGCCTCGCCATCGATGTCGCCCTGCTCTCAGGGCCTTTCCGTCAGCTCGAGAACCACTGGCGCTTCGCGCCCACGTCGGAGGGAACGAGGCTATCCTTCGACATCGATTTCGAGCTGAGATCGCTGCTGCTCGAACGCCTGCTCGACGCCAACGCCAATCGGGCGGTCGCGGCCCTGGTGCGCTGTTTCGAGGATCGCGCGGCGAATCTCTATGGAGGCAATGCATGGAACCGACCCGCTGGCTCCTGAAGTCCGAGCCCGAGAAGTACAGTTTCGCCGATCTTGAGCGTGACGGATCGACGGTCTGGGACGGCGTGCGCAACAACCAGGCGGCGCTTTATCTCAAGGCCATGAAAGTGGGCCAGAGCGCCTTCATCTATCACTCCCAGAGCGACAAGGCGGTGGTCGGGATCGCGCGGATCACGCTCGAGGCCTTCCTCGACCCGTCGGATCCGGCTGGCCGCTTCGTCGCGGTCGAAATCGCGCCGGAAAAGGCCCTGCCGAGGCCGGTCCCACTCGCCGAGCTCAAGGCGGAGCTTCCCGGCATGGTCATGTTCCGCCAGTTCCGCCTCTCCGTCACGCCTGTCACTGACGAGGAGTGGCGCCGCATCCTGGAGCTTGCCGGGTTTACTTGAGCCGGTCGCGCAGCAACTCCAGCGCCGTCTGCACGGCGGCCATCTGGATGTCCCAACGCTCGTCGAGATCGAACTGCTCGAGGCGGTGGCGAACGGACTGATTGGCCCGGCTGGTCGCGAAATGGACCGTGCCGACGGGCTTCATCGGCGTGCCGCCGCCAGGTCCGGCGACGCCGGTGACGGCGACAGCCACATGGGCGTGGGAGTGCTCCAGCGCGCCTTCGGCCATCATGCGCGCGATCGGCTCGGAGACCGCGCCGAGGTCGGCGATCATATCACCCGAGACGCCGAGCATCTCCTGCTTGGCGCGGTTGGTGTAGGCCACGAAGCCGCGCTCGAAGACGTCCGAGGCGCCGGGGATGGAGCAGATCGCGGCGGCGACCAGCCCGCCCGTACAGCTCTCGGCGGTGACCAGGCGCAGCGAGCGCTCACGCGCATCGTCGATCACCAGCCGCGCCAAAGTCTGGATTTCAAGGGAAAACACGCGCTCCGCCTCCGGCCAAGGGTGCTCAGACCGGCTCGCTCGCCAGGCTCCAGACGAGCGCCGCGACCCAGCCGATGAAGCTCCAGCCGAGAAATAGGTTGAGGACGAATATTGCCAGCGCGTTCCGCTTGCGCCTGGCCAGGGCGACCATCGTCGGAATGAAATAGACGATAGCGATGGCGGCGAACAAGACGATCACCAGAACACCCAGGCCCGCGAACAACGAGCTGTGAACCGAAACGTTTTCATCCGCCGTTCCCTGCTCGGCGTTGGCGTTGGCGTCCTCCTCCGCGTTCTGCGTGGCCGAGGCGACGGGCGCCTCGCCGACATCGGTGGGTGGCGGAGCGGCGGCCGGCAGGGCGGCGGTCGGGACGGGCGTCGGGGTGGCCGGCGCCGTCGTCGCGGTCTGGTTTGCCGGCGGGGCCATGGCCGACTGGCTTTCGGCCGGCGCTGCGGTCGCGGCCTGGATCCGGGCGCAGGCCGCGTCCGTGCGCGGATCATTGGGCTGGCCGTGATAGCAGACGTGTGAGTCCGACTGGGTGTCGGTGTTCTGGGCGAGCGCGGCCGTCGGCGCCCAGAGCAGGGCCAGCAGGATCAGACAGGTCTTCATCGATTCGCCTTCCACCCGGATGGCCGCGCCATACGCCCGAGCCGGGGCGTCGGCAACCGCGGGCATCTCACAACTCCACGGCCGCCACCGCCTGGGCCGCGATTCCCTCGCGCCGTCCGGCGAAGCCAAGACCCTCGGTGGTCGTGGCTTTGACACTCACCGCGTCGAGCGGCAGCGACAGCAGCTCGGCCAGGCGGGCGCGCATGGCTTGGCGGTGCGGCTTGATCTTCGGCGCCTCGCAGACGAGCGTCACGTCGACATTGGCGATCTTCCCGCCGCGCGCCGCGACGAGCGCCACGGCGTGACCCACGAACAGGCTGGAAGCGACGTTCTTCCATTTTGGGTCGCTTGGCGGAAAGTGATCGCCGATGTCGCCTTCGCCGATCGCCCCAAGCAGGGCGTCGGTCACCGCATGCAGGCCGGCGTCGGCGTCGGAGTGGCCAGCGAGCGCCCGATCATGGGCGATCTTCACTCCGCACAGCCAGACGTGGTCGCCATCCTCGAAAGCATGGACATCGAAGCCGTATCCGACGCGCGTGCGGCGCCCTGTTCGTGCCAGGGCCTCGGCCATCTCCTGGTCCTCCGGATAGGTGAGCTTGAACAGGCGCGCATCGCCCGGCGTGGTCGCCACTGCGCGCCCGGCGGCCTCGAGAATCTGAGCGTCGTCCGTCGGCACCTCCCCGGCCGGCCATGCGGCAAGGGCTTCCATAAAGACATCGAAACGAAACGCCTGTGGCGTCTGCGCGCGCATCAGGCCCGCGCGATCGGCCGTGGTCAGCCGGCCGTCGTCGCCCGGTCGCTTGAGCGTATCGACCGTGGGCAGAACCGGGATGGCGCCGTCCGCCTCGTCCAGCGCCCGCAACAGTGCCTCGATCACCGCGCCTGTCACGAATGGCCG
>JBOHLC010000015.1:0-4770 GCA_050729395.1 Caulobacteraceae bacterium | reverse complement strand
GCACCCCGCCCATGTCCTTGGGGTGGACGAAGATCACCGGCACGCCGTGGGCGCCGATGCGCGGCTCGCCATTGCCCAGCACCGTGGCGCCCTTGGCGCGCATGTCGTCGCGCGCGGCCAGGATGTTTTCCACCTCGAAGCACACGTGATGCTGGCCGCCCCTGGGATTGCGCGCCAGGAAGGCGTGGATCGGCGAGGCCTCGCCGAGCGGCTCGATCAGTTCGATTTGAGCGTTGGGCAGGTTGACGAACGACACCCACACCCCCTGCTCCGGCAGCGCGCGCTTGGGGGTAATGTCGCTAACGCCCATGACCTCCCTGTAGAGCTTCCAGGAGTCCTCGATGGATGGCGTGGCCACGCCGACGTGGTTGAGCTTTCCAATCATGGCGTGGGGCCTAGCACTCTCGTGCGGCGCGAAAAAGGTCCACCTCTCCCGTGGGAGAGGTCGAGCGCGCCGTAACGCGCGTCTAGGCAAGCGCGTGGGAAACGAGGGAGATATTGCTCCAGTTTTGGAGTTCTAGCGGTATGGGCAACCGAGAGGAGGCGGCGACCTACCTAACTTTTGCAATGCGTTTCGGATCGCCCCCTCCGAGGTTAGGTCTCCCGGTTTACAGTCAGCTTCAATGAGTGCGCGCTCCAGAGCTGGGATTGCGTCCGCGGCTCGCTTTCCCAGGGAGCCCAATGTGCCGGCCGCATAGAGCCTGACGAGGTCGTCCCGATCCTCCAAGAGACTGCTAAGCCCATTGACCTCACTGTCGTTAATCGACGCTGGGTTTTGCGATCTGACAGATTTTGCCAGATCCAAAGCTTCTCGTTCTCGGACGGATGACGATGATTCGGCCTTGATTTTATCGATCATCGAGCCGATCGGCATCTTGGACTCAAGTGGAGCGGACAACGTAATATTCGTCGAAAACAATAACGTGATCACGACAAACGCGCTTAGCGCGCTGGCGTTTATAGATTTAGCCAACGTGACAGATAAAAGATTATGGCGATTCCACTTCACCTTCACACCCTCAGCACCGTAGTTTCGACCACCGGCCGGCGCTTCCAGATGCGGAAGGCGGCCTTCTTGAGCGCGCGGGAGAGCGCGGCCTCGACCGCCGCGTTGTCCTCGCGCTCGTCGGCGTCGAGCTTGGAGAGCGCCCGGCCGGCTTCCTGCGCCAAATCGTCCACCGCCTCGCCCAGCGGATAGTCCTCGTCCGTCGGCATGCCGAGGGCGCGGACGGCCGGCCCCGAGGCGACGCGACCGCGCCCATCGAGCGCGAGGGAGACCGTCAGCACGCCGTTGAAGGCGGCGTGGCGTCGTTCGCGCAGGGCCTGGCCGTTCTCGGGCGTCACCACGCCGGCGTCGACGAACAGGCGCCCGGCCGGGACCTCGTCGATGACCGCGCTCGTGCCGGGCGCGAGGCGGACCATGTCGCCGTTGCGCGGCGCGACCGTCTCCGGCGTCTGCATTTCCCTGGCCAGGGCGGCGTGCTCGAGCAGATGACGCCGCTCGCCATGGGTGGGAACGGCGATCCTGGGCCGCGCCCACTGATACATACGGCGCAGCTCGTCGCGGCACGGGTGGCCGGAGACGTGGATCCCCGGATGGTCGCGTTCGGTGTAGAGGCGCACGCCCCTGTCGGCGAGCTTGTTCTGCAGGTTGCGGATGGGGATTTCGTTGCCCGGGATGATGCGCGAGGAGAAGACGCAGGCGTCGCCGGCGCCGAGGCTCACGTGCTTGTGCGCGCCGTCGGCGATGCGCGAGAGCGCCGCGCGCGGCTCGCCCTGGCTGCCGGTGCACAGGTAGAGCACCTTGTCGCCCTGGAAGTAGCCGGCCTCGTCGTCGGTGATGAACGGCTGGATGCCGGCCAGCAGGCCGACCGACTTGGCCGCGGCGGCCATGCGGATCATCGAGCGGCCGACCAGGCACACGCGCCGCCCGGACGCTTCGGCGGCGCGGATGATCGTCTCCATGCGCGCGACATTGGAGGCGAAGCAGGCGGCGGCCACCTTGCCTTTCAGGCTCGGGATCAGCTCGCCAAGGGTCCGGCGGACATCCGCTTCGGAGCCGGCCTCGCCCTCGACGAAGACGTTGGTCGAATCGCACACCATGGCCAGGACGCCGGCTTCACCGAGCGCGCGGATGGCCCCTTCGTCGGTCGGCTGGCCGGTCAGGGGATCGGGGTCGAGCTTCCAGTCGCCGGTGTGCAGGACGACGCCGAGCGGGGTGGCGATGGCTAGGCCGTTGGGTTCGGGAATCGAGTGGGTGAGGGTGATCAGGGTCAGATCGAAGGGACCAAGCGCGAAGCTCCCGCTTAGAGGAACCTCGGTGATGCGGGCCTCGTCGAGCAGGTCGGCCTCGCGCAGCTTCTCGCGCAGCAGAAAGGCCGTGAACGGCGTGGCGTAGAGGGGCGCCTTCAGCCTCGGCCACAGCCAGGCCACCGCGCCGATATGGTCCTCGTGCGCGTGGGTCAGCACTATGCCCAGAATGTCGTCGGCATGGGCCTCGATGAATTCCGGATCGGGCAGGATGACTTCCACGCCAGGCGTCGATTCATCGCCGAAGGTGATGCCGAGATCGACCACGATCCACTTGCGCGCCTCCGGCGGCCCATAGCCGTAGAGGTTGAAGTTCATGCCGATCTCGTTCGACCCGCCGAGCGGCAGGAAGACGAGCTCGTCGCCCGGCCGCGCGTTCCTCATGCCGGCCGGCCTGGCGAGGGATTGCGGCGGACGATCTCCAGCAGGCCGCGGATGGTGAGATCCGAATCGAAGTGGTCGATGGCCTCGGTCGCGCCATGGAACAGCGAGGCGACGCCGCCGGTGCCGATCACGGTCAGCGGCTGGCCGTATTCGGCCTTGACCCGCGCCGTCAGACCCTCGATCAGGCCGACATAGCCCCAGAAGATACCGGCCTGCATGGCCGAGACCGTGTCCCTGCCGATCACCCGGCGCGGCTTCTGGATGGCCACGCGTGGCAGGCGGGCGGCGGCCTCGTGCAGGGCCTGGACCGAAAGATTGATGCCCGGCGCGATCACCCCGCCCTCGAAGGCGCCGTCGGCGGCCACCAGGTCGAAGGTCGTCGCCGTGCCGGAATCGACCACCAGCAGCGCGCCTTCGTAGGCGCTGTGGGCGCCGATGGCGTTGACCAGGCGGTCGGACCCGGCCTCGGACGGCTTTTCGATGCGCACCTCTATGCCGAGATCGACGTTCTCGCCGACCACCATCGGCTCGAGATGGAAATAGCGCCGCGCGAGATTGCGCAGGCTGAACAGCGACTGGGGCACGACGCTGGAGATGATGCAGGCGTCCATCGCCTCCATGCAAAGCCCGCCGAGCGACAAAAGCTGCGTGAGCCAGACGGCGTATTCGTCGGCCGTCCGGTTGGGATCGGTGCCGGCGCGCCACTGGGCGACCCAGGTCGTGCCGTCATGCACGGCGAAGATGGTGTTGGTGTTGCCCTGCTCGATGGCCAGAAGCATGGTGCGCTCCCCTCCCCCTACTCTAGAAGAAAACGTCGCCGGCGGTGATTCGGCGCACGGCGCCGTCGGATGTGCGGAGCTTGAGCGCTCCATCGAGGTCGAGCCCCTCGGCGACGCCGCGCACGGTTTCGTTCGCCAGACGGGCCTCGCAGGCTTCGCCGATGCCATGGGCGCGGCGCGTCCAGGCCTCGGCTATGGTGGCGAAGCCCGCGCCTTCCCACAAAGAGCGCCAGCGCTCGAGCGCTTCGGCCAGGACGGCCAGGGCGTCGAGCGGCGCGGGGGCCGGAGTTCGCATATGGACGGCGAAGGTGGTGGTCGGACGCTCGGGGATCGCTGGCGACTGGGCCAGGTTCACGCCGATGCCGACCGCGACCCACAGCCTCTCGCCGGGCAAGGCGCCGGATTCCACCAGTATGCCCGCGGCCTTGGCGCCGCCGAGCAACAGGTCGTTGGGCCATTTCAGGCTGACGAGGCTCACCGGGACGAACGCCTGCGCCAAGTCCCCAACCGCCAAGGCGGCCACGAACGACACCTGGGCCGCCTCGGCCGGCCGCATCCGGGTGGTGAAGAGATAGGTCGCGGCGAGATTGCGCGCGCCGGTCTCCCAGGCGCGCCCTCGGCGTCCGCGACCGGCGGTCTGGCGCAGGGCGGTGATCCACAGCGGACCCCCCTCCCCGGCCTCGGCCCGGCGACACGCCTCGGCGTTGGTCGAATCGATCTCGTCCAAGGCGAGGACCGGCGCGGCGGGCACGACCCTAGCGCAGGACCAGGGCGGCGGCGGCGTCGCGAGCCCAGGGATAGAGCGCGATGAGGACGATCATCACCGCGGGAAAGGCGAACAGGGCGCTGGCGTAGGTCACTGCCACGGCCTCGCCGCTCGGCGCGTCGGTCGCGCCCGGGGCCGGGTCGAGCCACATGGTCTTGATCAGGCGCAGATAATAGAAGGCGGCGACCACACTCCCCACCAGGGCGATGACCGCGGCCGGGGCGAGGCCCGCGGCGATCGCCGCCTGGAAGACGAACACCTTTCCCCAGAAGCCGCTGAACGGCGGCAGGCCGATGGCCGAGAGGCAGAACGCGGTCATGGCCAGGCACAGGGCCGGGCGCTCGCGCATCAGGCCGGCGAAATCGTCGAAGGTCTCCATCGGCCGGCCCTCGCGGCTGAGCGCGGCCAGGCAGGCAAAGAAGCCGGTGACGTCGATGACGTAGAGCACCATGAACAGCAGCATGGACTGCACGCCGGCCGGACCGCCGGCCGCCAGGCCGACCAGGGCGTAGCCGATGTTGGCGATCGAGG
>JBOHLC010000014.1:0-3294 GCA_050729395.1 Caulobacteraceae bacterium | reverse complement strand
CGCCAGCAGGGCGAAGGCGCAAGCCAACACCAGTCCCGGTGCTCGATTCATGAAATCTGCTCCGCGCCCTGTCACGGCTTCCCCGCCTGTGCGCTCGACCATCTCATGGCGTGGCAGCCAACCAGGGATTGAGCACGGCCACCCCGGTTGGCTCAAAATCGGTGATATTCCGCGTCACGACGGTCAATCCGTGGGTCAGCGCTGTCGCGGCGATGAGCGCGTCGCGCTCCGGCCGGGGATCGGGAACGTGCAGGGCGGCGCATCGTCGCGCGATCACGATGTCGATTGCCAGTATTTGCCTGTCGAAGGGTTCGAGCACACGGTCTTCCAGCCAACGACGCAAGCGCGCACCCTGTTCGGGATCGCGCCGTTCGATGAGCAAAACACCGCGTTCGAGTTCAAACACAGTGACGACGGAGAGATACAACCCGGCTGGGTCCGCCGCCTCCGCCCACGTCCTGACGTTGTTGTCGGCGCGGCCACGGTTACGCAGTTCCGACCAGACGTTCGTGTCGATCAGATAGGTCAATCGAAGTCGACCGGCTTGAAGACCTGATCGCCCATGCGGGGAGGATCGAAGTCGATGTCGTCATCCGAGTCCTGCGCGACGATCTCGAGCAGGCTCCGCCCGGCGCCGGCGAGCTTGCGATAGTCATCAAAGCTGAGCAGGACGTGCGAGGGCCGCCCCCGGTCAGTGATGATGACGGGCCCCATCTCCGCCGCCCTCTTGGCGCCGCCGGCGTCCTGGTTGAATTCGCGACTGGAAATGGTGGTGATGCTCACGGCCCGATCTCCCGGTGAGGCACAACTATCGCTGTCGCCTTCTTCGGTCAAGTTTTTGTAGAAACGTTTCTACTCCCACTCGATGGTCCCGGGTGGCTTGCTGGTCACGTCGTAGACCACCCGGTTGACGCCGCGCACCTCGTTGACGATTCGCGTGGCCGCGCGCGTCAGCACCTCCCAGGGGAACTCGAACACGTCGGCGGTCATGCCATCGGTGCTGGTCACCGCGCGCAGGGCCAGGACGTTCTCATAGGTGCGCGCATCGCCCATCACGCCCACGGTCTTGACCGGCAGGAGCACGGCGAAGGCCTGCCAGATGAGATCGTAGAGGCCGGCCTTGCGGATCTCCTCCAAGTAGAGCGCGTCGGCGTGCTGCAGGATGGCGACCTTCTCGGCGGTGATCTCGCCCGGAATGCGAATGGCCAGGCCCGGCCCTGGAAAGGGATGGCGGCCGGTGAAGGCCGGTGGAAGGCCAAGCTCGGCGCCCAGCGCGCGCACCTCGTCCTTGAAGAGTTCGCGCAAGGGCTCGAGGAGCTTGAGCTTCATGCGCGCCGGCAGGCCGCCGACATTGTGATGACTCTTGATCACCACGCTCGGGCCGCCAGTGGCCGAGACGCTCTCGATCACATCCGGATAGAGCGTGCCCTGGGCCAGGAAGGTCGCGCCTTCGATGCGCGCCGCCTCGCGATCGAACACATCGATGAACAGGCCGCCAATCGCCTTGCGCTTGGCCTCAGGGTCCGAAATTCCCTCGAGGGCGTCGATGAATTCCCGTGTGGCGTCAACATGTATCAATGGGATGTTGTAGTGATCCCTGAACAAGCCGACGACCTCTTCGGCCTCGCCGCGGCGCATCAGGCCGGTGTCGACGAAGACGCAGGTGAGCTGCTCGCAGATCGCCTCATGGATCAGCACGGCGGCCACCGATGAATCGACGCCGCCGGAGAGGCCGAGGATCACCCTCCCCTCGCCCACCTGGGCGCGGATGCGGGCCACCGCCTCGGCGCGGAAGGCGGCCATGGTCCAGTCGCCGGAAAGGCCGGCGATACGGTGGGTGAAGTTGCGCAGGATGGCCGCGCCGTGGGGCGTGTGGACCACCTCCGGGTGGAACTGGACGCCGTAGAAGCCGCGCGTCTCGTCGGCAATGGCGGCGAAGGGCGAGCCGTCGGAGACGGCCGCGACCTCGAAGCCCGGCGGAATGGCGGTGATCTTGTCGCCATGGCTCATCCACACGGTCTCGCGACCGCCGACGTCGGCCAGGCCGTCGAACAGCGGGCTGGCGCGGACGATCTCGATCTCGGCCCGGCCGAACTCACGCTCGCGCCCACCTTCGACCCGGCCGCCGAGCTGGGCGCACATGGCCATTTCGCCGTAGCAGATGCCGAGCACCGGGACACCGCGCTCGAAGACGGCGCCCGGCGCGGCCGGGCTGTCGGGCAGGCCCGCGGTCGCCGGTCCGCCGGAAAGGATGACCGCGGCCGGGTCGAATGCATCGAGCATGTCCGCGACCCGGTCGAAGGGGTGGATTTCGCAATAGACGCCGCTCTCGCGCACGCGGCGGGCAATCAGCTGGGTCACCTGGCTGCCGAAATCGACGATCAGGACTTTCTTGTGCGCCGGCATGGCGGGCTCGTTAGACGAGAATCGGCGCCGGGTCATCGCCCCAACACGGCGATGTAGAAGCCATCGGTTCCGGAGGCCCGCGGGGTCAGGCCGCGAGGGGGCGCCACGGCGGAGAAATCGGTCCGATTCTCCAGGAAGGCGGCGACGCGATCCTCGTTCTCCTCGGCGAAGAGAGAGCAGGTCACATAGACGATGCGGCCGCCGGGTTTGACGAAACGCGCCGCCGTGGCCAGGACCTCGTCCTGCTCGGCCATGCGCCGGGCGAGCTGCGCCGCCGTCAGCCGCCACTTGGCGTCGGGATGGCGCCGCCAGGCGCCGGAGCCAGTGCACGGCGCGTCGACGAAGACGAGGTCCATGCGCGCCTCGAGTCCCTCCAGGGCGTCGGGCCTAAGCGGCGAGCGCACCTGCAGATTGCGCACGCCCGCGCGCTGGGCGCGGCGCTGGGTGTCGGCCAGGCGGCGGGCGTCGGCGTCGTAGGCGAACAGTTGGCCGGTGTTGGCCATGGCGGCGGCCAGGGCTAGGGTCTTGCCGCCGCCGCCGGCGCACAGATCGAGCACCTGGCGATGGGCGATGTCGCCGGCCGCCGCCGCGGCGATCTGGCTGCCAAGATCCTGGATCTCGAACCAGCCCTTGGCGAATTCCGGCAGGGACTCGATCGGCGCCGTCCGTTCGGCCGCGGCGGGAGCGGGAATGCGCAGAGCGGTCGGAAGGGCGTCGAGACGCGTCGCGCCGAGCGGGGCGAGGGCCTTCAGCGCACGATCCGGATCGGTCTTGAGCGCGTTGACTCGGATATCGACCGGCGCGCGCTCGGCCAGGGCCGCGCCCTCGGCCGCCGCGTCCTCGCCAAAGGCGCGCGCCATGTGCGGCGATAGCCAATCGGGATAATCG
>JBOHLC010000013.1:0-12203 GCA_050729395.1 Caulobacteraceae bacterium | reverse complement strand
ACATGGAGCTGCTGAACGGCCGCGATTGACGCGACCCCCCTCCCCTCGCACCAGGCCAGGAATTCACCCACGGCGCGGGAATAGGCGCGACGCGTGTTCGGATTTCGGATCGAGGCCGCGAAGAATTCGAGGAAGCGGCGCTGAGCTGCGTCGCCGGCGGCCGTGACGATAGCCGGCAACGCTGGCGAGTTGGTGATCGGGATCAGCTGGTTCATGTCCGGTCTGCTCCCGTGAACACTATCGGACCGAGCTGAGGCCGTCGTCGTAGAGGCCCGGCGGCTGTCTCTCGCAACGCCCGCCGCAATGACCCGATGTCGAAGCCATCGTAGACCGGCTGGTCCGCCTCGCCGGGATCTCGCGCCCGGTTCGCGGGTGGGGTCAGCGCCAGTTCGGCCCCGACAACACCTAAGCCGTAAGCGCCGCGCGACAAATTCGCGATAGCGTTCGCGAGATAGTAGCGCTCCCAACGGTCAGGCTCACGCTTGCCAGCCTCGACGGCATCGATGCTGATTTCAATGGCAGCGATGCAGCGAACCCTTTCGTCTTCGCGCTCTCGCAGCTCCTCCGAAGCGGGTTGGCGGTCCAGATCGCCCACGGTCAGGTCCGGGACTTGCTCGGGGCCGCGAAATCCGTCGTAGATTGCCAGGAAGTCCGCCAGGGTGACGACTTGAAGGGCAGGCCCGAGGGCATCGCGGAGTGCGGGGCTAAGCTTTAGAATCCGCTCATCGTGCGTGATGAAATAGCCGCCATATTTTGCGGCTTCCGCCAAGTGCTCGGCGTCGGCGTCATGCTTCCCCGGCTTCGCATTGCCCTGGAGGGCCGTCTTGATGACCTGCCGCCGCCGCTGCTCGTCGGTTGTGAGGCCGGTCTTGATTGTAAAGATCATTTCGTTGGCGGCAGTGCGTTTCGGTGATGGCGTTCCCGCTCGGTGCAACTCGTCCCAGACTCCGTGAGGCAGGATGAGGTGCAGAATGCCGTCGGCGTGGAGCTTGAGCAGCCGATCGACTTGCCCGGCGCGGATGGCATCGCCGACCGGCCGGCTTAGGCCACTCGCATCGACAGAGACGTTGCAGCGGACAGGATCGATCATGTCGCTTTCTGAATGTGATAATGTCCTTTATCACATATATGGCGGCGCGTCTGATTGCGGACGGCGTGATGCTGCTAGGTCGCGGACCCATGAATGGGACTCCCGCATCGGGCGATGGCTGATTCAACCTCCTGAGTTGGGAGGAGGTGGTCGAAGATGGCGGCATACGCCGCCTGGCGCGCGATCTCTTCGGCGATCATTCGACCTATGCCGCGAAGATCATCAGAGCTTGGAGCGGCGCCGGACTAGGGGGTGCCATAGATCCGCTAGCATCTGTCAGAGAATCGATCGTGTGCGTCGATGCGACGAACCAGCAGTTCGATCTCGCCCCGATAAATCTCGGTCTTGAGAAAGGTTAGCTCAGCGTCCCGGTCGCCTTCGGCGACGTCGATATACCAGGCCCGCGGCGCGCCGCTCCCCTCCGCGTTCCAGCGGTAACCACGGGTTTTCAGGATGTTCTTAAGGTCAAAGGGCGAGTTCTCCGCCCAGATACGCCACGTCGGCGTTCGGGCCCGCTCCAAGAGTTTCACCATGGCTGGCGCCCCGCTACGTGGCAGCGGCCTGGCCAGCAGTTCGATCGCCGCCAGACAGTCGTGCACCGCGCGGTGGCGATCATAGAAGAAGCCGGCGTCGCTGATGAGGTAGGCGAGTTTGACCCCCTCACGGCCTTCTTGAGCCCAGTCGATCTGGGTCATCGAGCACGCCCACGGTTTGGTTGTGAAGGTCTCACACAAGCGCTCCAGGAAGCGCCGGTCAAAGGCGGCATTGTGGGCGATGACCAGCGCCGCCGGCGCGGCGAACGCCGCTACCTCCGCAGGGTCGATGGTCTGGCCGGCGACCATGGCGTCATCAATGCCTGTCAGCGCCGTGGTTTCCGGCGGAATCGGCTTTGAGGGCTCGCGTAGCCGGTTGAAAGCTTCGCCAATTTCGAAGACCCGCCCGTCGAGGCCGTAGGTAAACGGCACCATCGCCAGTTCGATGATTTCGTCGTGGGCCGGATCCAGGCCCGTCGTCTCGACATCAACGAACAGGCCCATCCGAGTCGGTGAGCCGTCCGCCAGCGTGACTGACTGACGCGGCTGCAGACGGCGCAGGACGCGAAACTGGCCGGACGCCTCAAGTGACGCGATCATCGTCTCCCAGGTGGAGTCGTCGCTCAAAACTCATCCTCATCATTCGATTGCGGCTCCGCCTTTCGCTGGAGCGGCTGAAGCCGAATGTCCGCGCGCCGGCCTTCCTCATGGAACCAAAGGTCGACGATCCTGGTGTCGTCGCTCCACGGCCGGGGCGAGGCATCGCGCACGCGAAAGGTCGTGGGGAGATTGACCGACGTGCCGAACACCAGCGCGTGCTGCTTCGGCAAGGAGGGCAGCCGTTTCAGCACCGCATCGGAAATGAAGGGCGTCATCTGCCGAATCTGCGAGAGGTCGTCGGGGTTCTGAATCCGATGAACGACGAAATTCGAACATTGGGACAAAACCGTCCTGGAGAGCTCGCTGGGCCGTTGGGAGGCGACCAGGAGGAACATGCCATATTTGCGTCCCTCCTTCGCGATGCGCTCAAAGACCTTGGCCGCGTCGATCGCATAGCGCGACGGGGTTGAGGCAACGTACCGGTGGGCTTCTTCCAGAAGGAGGTGGACGGGAAAGCGATTGCGCGGGTCGGCTTGGCGGAGAAGGCGAAACGCCATGCGGGCCAGCACGGCGCTCACAAGTTCGACCACCTCGTCCTCGACCACGTTCATGTCGACGATCACGATCTGGTTGGCCTTCGTCAGCCCGTCGATACCAGGCCTGAGCCCGAGGATACGCGCCAAGAATTCCAATTGACCTTCGCCGGCTCCCCCAGCGGGCGCCTGGCCATGGCGCAGAAAGGCGTATCCGCGCCGCTCTTGGAGCGACTTAAATCGAGTCACCATTTGCGAGCAGTAGTCGCGAATCTGGCGGTTACCGTGCGCCTCTTCATAGAGGATCGCGAGATCCATCGCCTCGCCCAACGCATCGAAGTCGAAGGGGATGTTTTCGTAATCAGGTAGCTTCAGGTCATCGATCTCGAAGCCGTCGTCGCCGACGAGAAAAGCATCCAGGCCTTGGACGTTTACCATCTGTCCGAAGTTGATGCGGATGAAGCCGCCCACCGATCGCAGGTTTATTTCGTTGGTATGAAAGCGCTGAAGGATGCCCACAATCCGGTCATGCTTGGAGGGACTGCTGGAATCGTCGCGCATGATCTGGGTGATGCATTTGGCCAGGATATGGTTCTTCACGCCGTTGAGATCGCCGGCCGCGGCCTGTGAAAACATGGTCGACAGCCCCAGCGCCATGCGCAGGATCGGAACTTGTGTTCGCTCGCTGGCCTGGAGCAACAGCTCCCATTCCGACAGGTCCAAGAACCAGTGCGGAAGCCGAAATCCATTTGCGGTCCAGTCGAGGACCACCCGATCAACGCCGATCCCGCCCGGGACCCCAAGCGACTCCAGGGCTTCGCGGTACTCGCCATTCACGTCAAAGACGATGAAAGTCGCTCCTCGGGCATGATGTTCATCCGGCTTCTCGAATAGCGCCTGGAGGACAGACGCCACCGTGCATGACTTGCCGCTACCCGTGTTTCCGAGCACGGCGACGTGGCCGCCGAAGAAGTCGTCCAAGCGGACCTTGACCTCGTAGTCCTCGAAGATGACCGATTGACCGATCCCCAGGACGCGGAAACGCGTGGCGCCCGGCGGCGCGCAAGCCGCGCCGTCAATACCAATCGCGGATTCGACCGCCGCTTCGGTCTCAAAAATGCGGTCGAGCTCACTGTCCAGAGCGTAGAGCGCGTCGGCGTAGAGTGACGGAAACATGGAGACGCCGAACCGAAATTTCCCGCCACCCTGAAGCGGCAGCATCCCGACCGGAACCACGTCGAGAAACTTGGCGGAACCGGCCTTATCAAGTTCGCCCTCGTTGCGAGCCGCGGACGCGACGTCCCGTTCCCTCAGCCCCACGACTTCGGCGACCAGGTATTCCGATTGTGCTGGGATCATGACGAATGACCCCAGGCGAGCGACATAGTGGATGTCGTCGAACCCCACGACTGTGAAGTTGTCCGTTCCTGCGTGCATTTCGACGACGAATCGATCCGCGGCGACGGAGATCACCTTGCCGACCGCGCGTTTGCGATCGTCATGGCTCATTGGGCTCATCCCGTTCCGGCGCCATCGCCCGCAGGACATTGCGCACAGCGTCGTCGATGCGTTCGCTCGGCTGCTGAGGCATAAAATGCTCGACAACAGTCTCGAAGTAGTGGGCCCGCGAGCCGGCCGTCGGACCATCGCCGCCGACGATCCAGATCCGCGGATCGCCAAGATCGCGGAGCTTGCCGATTTCGCCGCCGGCGTCCGGCGCGGCGAAGATGATCAGTCGGAAGGTCGGGATGGTCAGGGCTTGATAAATGATCTTGTTCAGGTGCTCGTCGCCGAATGCGTAGCCGGCCGTGATCAGCACGCTCTGTTCGCGCACGATGCGGGACTGGAATTCACGGAAGAGGTCCGCGTAGGGGGAGGCTAGGCTGGCGTTCAGCTTGGCCGGGGTCGGGAAGATCATCATCTTCGCGCCGCCGGCGGCCGGCCAGGTTTCCCGGATAGGGAAGAGGCCGTGGTCGTCCTCCGTCCAGCTGATCGAGCCGTGAAGCTTGCAGAGGTAGACGAAGCCGTCCACCGCCGACCATTTGCGGCTTGAAACGTCGAGTTGCTCGGCGAGGGCGTAGCGGAAAGTCGCCGGGTTGAAACGGCGCTCGATCACGCCGGAGAATCCGTTGGCGTAAGGCACGCCCAGACGGTCCATGGCGGTCTCGTTGAACAGGTCGTAGTTTGTGGTGAACACCCAGGGCCGTGGCAGTGTTCGGTCCCGCAGCACGAGTTTGCGATAGAACCTTTCGTAGAGGTCCCGCACAGCTGTATTGCCCTTGGCGAACGCCCCTTCGGTGCACCGCTCCCAGAGGAATGCCTGCACTTTGGCGATCACGCCGGCTAACAACTGAGCGCGGGTGTTGTGTCCCGCTTTGGAGCTGCGCGTCAGTACGAAACGCAAGCTGTACAGCACCTCCATGAGGCGCTCGAGGTTTCGAGCGTACTCGCCAGTCAATTCGACGCCGACTTGGCTGAGATAGTCGATCTCGTCCTTCGTCAACGCCCAGGCCGGCGTCGGAGCTGGGTTAGGCTCCGGCTCCGAAGCCGCCACCTCCCAGTCGTCGAGCTCCTCAACCTCGTCGTTATCGCCGTCATCGGCGTCGGCGAGCGGATCTGTGTCGTCTGCATTGGGCAAAGCACTGAGACTGGTCGCGCAAAACTCCTCCGCGAGCGGCTGCATCGTGGGAACGCCCAATTCGGCGTCGTCCACACGCAGCGACGAACAGCCTGCCCCAAGGAGGAAGGCCACGTTTCGGGCGTTCAAGGCGTCCGCAATACCCTTCTGGATGTTTTCCAGTCCCTTGGACCAATCGATGTTTACTGGCGAGGGATCGCCGTTGCGAACAATTTGAAACTCCGGCGCCGGGGCGTCGCTCATTCGGACGCCTCCTTGGCGCCGGCCCCGATGACGAGCTGCGATACGACATCGCTCGACTGTCTCTGGCGCAGGATCCGCCGATCGCGGTCACCATCGTCGTCATCGCCCTCGCCGACCTCGAACCGGGCGACTGCGACCGGACCGTCCTTGCGGTAACCCTCGCCGCGCGCGTCGTCGCAGAACCGTCCAGCCAGAATTCTGAGCGCCGATCGGATGACCTCGCCATGTTTGGTGGTCAGCGCGGCTTGAAACTCCGCCGTGACCGCGGCTGCCCCACCTTCAGCATGTTCAAGACAATAGACGAGGTCGTGGGCGTCCTTGCGTTCGGCCCGTTGGTCGAAAGCAAAGGCTTTCAGGCAGGTGAAGCTGACCAGATCGGCGTATTGCACTGTCTCGGTCGCCTGACCATTGTCACCGAGCAATTCGGCTGTGACTTCAACCTCACCGTGCAGATCGAACACGATTGAGGAGTGGGGAATGTTGATTGCTGAGATGACGCCGTCGGTCGGCAGAGGCTGGACTTTGCCACCCGCGATTTCAGGCGCATCCGCCAGGAATTCGAGGATCATTGTGGTCTTGGCGTCGACCTTGGCCTGCCAACGCCAACTCTGCTTCACGCCTCTGTCGTTGGTTGCCCGCTCGAAGCCCATCCGCATTAGATTGTCTTCCAAGGTATGATAAGCGTCCGTGTTGGCCAGGATCGATAGGTCGACCACCACGTCGACGTCGGCCGTGCCGGCATGGGGTGGCACCTGAGGTGGCCGCGCCGGGACGAGATATCGCGGGGTTAGCCCACCGACCAAGTAGATCGATTTCTTGTATGGGCCGAGACCGCGCAGCAGCGTGACCAACACGCGCTCGCAGGCTTCTGTGACCGGCGAATGGTAGCCATCGATAGTCGCAGGTTTGAGCATCAGACGCCGAGCCTTTCCCGCCGAAGGTGGTCGGCCATTTCCTTGGCTCGACCCGGTCCGAATTGAAGGTCGAGATAAACCTGGAGCGGACTCGCCAGGCGTACGCCATCGACTACCCGGGCCTGGGCGAAATCCCCTTCTGCGTGGGTTTCTTGGACCGCGAGGTTCCATCCTTCCTCAACCGGGCGTGCATCGAGTGCGCCAAGGGCTCGCGTGGAAGCTGGCCCGCTCAGCATGCGGCAGCTGACCTGAGAGACGTTGGAGAGGTACGGCGCATAGAGTTGCGCGGCGGCTTCGCCGGTGATGGCGTATGTCGCATCATGCGCGTCGCAGGCATTGGCCAAGCTTCGGCTCGGATCGGCGCCTCGCGAAGGGATGAAGTATCGGCGGCGGCGAGGTGGCTTTTGCGCCGATAGATAGCGCGCCCAGGCATCGACCATGGCCGCCGGATCGACGAGTTGGCGCTCCTTGGCGGGCCCGCTTCCGCGCGATTGGACCCAGTCCCGGCGCTCAAGGTCGGTCAAGGTTTGGGAGGTTGTGGCCGAAGAGGCGCCGCTGGCCTCGGCGATGTCTTTGACGCTGACCCATTGGCCTTGCCTGTCAAACAGGGCGAGCAAAACCTGGGCCTTGCGTCCGTGGAAGATCGATCCCAGCGCGCGAGCTTGGTTTTTTGGCTGCGGTCGATCAACGTAGACGAAGGCGCCGGGTGTTGGGACATACAGGCTGCCGCCCTTGTCGAAGTAGCCAACACCTTCCGAGCGCAAAATCTCGCGGGCGCCCGGGGAGATCGCCTCAGCTATGATGAATGCAACGACCTGACCACGTCCCTTCGCCGGCGTGCGCGCTTGATAGGCGCGCAGGTGCCATACGGCTTCGCGCACATCGCGGGGAAACGCAGTCTGCTTAGCCTCCACGAGCATGACCACGGGCTTGCCCGCAATGGTGGCTTCCACCACGTAGTCGATCTGCGCATGGGTCCCGGCCGTCGCTCCCCGCGCCGCGACGCGAGCTGCCGAGTCAGGAACGCTGGCCAGCGCTGCTACGAAGGCATCGATCAGTGGAGCGTCAGTTTCGGAGAAATCGGACATGTTTTCTGCGCAGGAAATATCGCCTCCTTATCGAATCTTTAGATGAGCGTCCATATTTACTGCGCAGCGAATATCGCGCGAGAGTCGTCAATTCGACGTTTTGACCCGAGCCGCGAGCGACCCCCGCGAGCATCTTGTCGGGCCCAAGCGGGCATCCGACGCACCTGTACGGCGCACGGCCAAAACCGGACGTTTCGACGTTCGACAGAGAGTGATGGCGAATGAACGAAAACGAAAGAGAACGGGAACATCGGTGTGCGATTCTTGCACCGAAGTGCCAGTAACTATTTGATTTTATTAATTGCTCAGTCCAGCCCATCACCGGTGTGATCGAAAGTGCCGGCGTTGGCGGGGAGCTTCCCCAGGCGCACGCTGGGCTCGACTCGGAACTTGGAGCGATGAGAGGCTGAGCGTTCCGCATACGCGCTGGCGTCTCATTCCGTTGGACGGCGAGGCATTCCGCACACGGCTCCCGTGAGGAGTCGAGAATCTAACCCGACGGCAAGTTCAGGCCACCAGGCGAACCTCCTGAGCCTCATCCCCGAGTTCGCAGTGATCTCCGTCTGTCTCACGTGGAAGAGCGTCAGCTTCGCCAGCGCGCCGACCATCGCGCACAGCGCGTCGGGCCGCGCCAGGAGCGAGCCAATCGCGTACTGCTCCCGGTTCAGATGCCAGCTTCATCGCCGGCGCCGTCAACACGCGACTGATCGCCTGCTGCTGCGCCCGCAAATGATCCTCCAGGATCTTGTGACGGGTGATGTAGCCCGCGTTCACGCCTGGGATGGCGTGGTTCATCAACAGACGCGCATCAAACTCCGAAACGCCGGCCACCTGGGCAAGTGTCCTGAAGCTCTGACGGAGGTCGTTGCCCCATTTGGAGAGGATCGCCCGATCCTCTTTCTGTTCGATCAGATGGCCGGTGTCGCTGTCCGCGGCGAAGACCCAATCGGAGCCCCGCTCCGCGTGCATGAGGCGGCTGAAACGTATTGCCCGCATCAGGCAAAGGATCATCTCGCGTGAAAGCGGGATGTCGAACGCCTTCTTGGCGCCGCCCTTGGGCTTGCCGATGTGGAGCACGCGCCGATCAAGATGGATGTCCGCGTGCTTGATTTGCTTGAGCGCGCCGGGTCGACAGCCCGACAGCAGAGTGAAGAGGTGGAACTCGCGGCGGATCGGATTTTCGAGTACGGCGAGTTGTGTGAACCATGGTCGAAGGTCGGGGACGCCGAGCGCGGTGTTGCGCCGTTCCTCTGAATTCCAGTCGATCGCCGAGACCGGATTTCGGCCTGGAAGGTCAGGGTTGGTCTTGAGAGCGTGATTGTAGATCGCGCGCAGTGTTCGCATGCTGCCGTTGGCGATGTACGGACCGCGCTCCGAGGTGATGGCGTCGTGCCTCGCCGCCACTGCCGCTAAGTCGGTGGCCAAGTCCTTTAGCGGCTTCGCACGCCAGTCGGCGAAGATGCGCTCAACGTGATCGCGATAGTTGGCGATCGTGGCCTCGCTCCGCCCTTTTCGGACCATGTGACCGTTGAGGTATCGCTGCCAGGCTTGGTCCAACGTGATGCCCGTCTGGGCCGCGCCGGGAAGGTCATCCGAACTGGCGGCTGGTCTCGCCTCTGCCTTTGAGCCCCGCGCCTTGTCAGGCCGAGGATGTTCGCCGCGCGCGATCAGAGAGAGGTACCCTTTGGCGATGGCGCGGGCGTCACGTGTGCCGATCTCGGTGACGTCGCCAACATTCACGCGGATGGTCTTCCGAGCGCCGGTTCCCCGCAAATCGCCCTGTACGGCGAAGGTTCGCTTGCGGCGCCCGACGACCACGAAGAACCCTTTCAATTCGGTGTCGCGGGCGAGGTACCAGCCCTCGTCTGGGACCGGCAGACGCGCAATCTCTCGGTCGGTGAGATGAATTCGAATGTCGCCCATCGCCAGCTCTCAAACGGCAGTTCAAACGGTCTTGGCGCTTCCGAACGTCTGTCCGGCTTGCTACGCCACCGCCGTCAAGAACAGGGCGCAGCTAGAGGTTTTC
This sequence comes from Caulobacteraceae bacterium, assembly GCA_050729395.1. GTDB lineage: Bacteria > Pseudomonadota > Alphaproteobacteria > Caulobacterales > Caulobacteraceae > Acaudatibacter. Next base: position 2,538 of record JBOHLC010000013.1, on the reverse strand, counting down.
AAGCCGGATCAGTGACTTCGTAGTGCTCTCTTCGGCGTCGTAGTATAACGACAGGTGATGGCGTAAGCTACTGTAATTACTACGAATCTGAGGGTCGGGCGTTCGAATCGCTCCGAGCGCGCCAACGCCGCAGCGGCACACCTCATCAAACGTCGTCGATCTGGCCACGGCGACCATGACCGACCAGTGGCCTGGGTGTCGCTGCGAAATCCGCCTCGTTGCGCATTGTCTTGCCCTTCAGGGCGTTCCATCCTGAGCCCGGCGCGGAGCGAGGCGGGGCGGAGCGATGGTTTCCAAGGTTTCGATGGTGTTGGCCGGCTGCGCGGCGCTTCTTCCTGGCGTCGCCCTGGCTCAGAGCCCGCCGCCAAGCGTCGATGCCCTGATCGCCAGGCACATCGCGGCGCGCGGCGGCTACGCGGCGCTGAAGGCGATCCACACGTTGGAGATGACTGGCACTTTGCGCCCCGCCGGCTTCGATGCCGACCTGCAATACAAGGAGCTGATCGCCCGTCCGGACTCGGTGCGGATCGAGGCGACGCTGCAAGGCATGACGCCGATCCAGGCCTTCGACGGTCAGAGCGGCTGGCAGATCCAGCCTTTTCAGGGACGCCGGGACCCCGAAACGTTGTCGAGCGACGACGACAAGAGCCTTGTCGAGGAAGCCGATTTCGAGGACGCCCTGGTCGACTACAAGGCCAAGGGCGAAACGGTCGACTATTTGGGCGAGGTCGATGTCGACGGCGGGCCCACCTACGCGGTGCGCGCCACCTTGAAGAACGGCGACCAGCAGACGTTCTACATCGACCCGGACGCCTGGCTCACCGTGCGGATGGTCACCCGCCAGAAACTGCGCGGGGCCGAGACGCTGACGGAAACCGACTACGGCGACTACGAGAAGGTGAACGGCGTCTACTTCCCGTTCGAGGTCGATTCCGGCCCCAAGGGTTCGGCGCAGCTGCAACGCGTCACCTACAAGACGATCAGCGCCAATGTCGCGCTCGATCCGGCGATCTTCCGCGAACCGAAAGGACCGGCCGTCGGCGTGCAGCAGGCGACCACGCCGGCGCGGCCCGAAGACAAGAAGGCGCTGCCGCCCAACGCCCCCGACACAAGCGGCAAGGCCGTCAAGCCGCCTGTGGCCAAGCGCTGAGGAAACCTGAACATCATGGCCAAGTCTTGCCTTCGCGCTTCCCTCATTCCGTCCGCGCTCGGACTGATCATCCTCGGGCCGGCCGCGTCGGGCCAACCACATCCGCGCTTCGACCGGAGCACCCTCTATGGCCTGGACGCGCGCAATATCGGCTCGGCCGCCATGAGCGGGCGGGTGTCGGCCGTCGCCGGCCGGGTCGAGGCGGACGGCAAGACAATGCTCCTGGTGGGCGCGGCGAGCGGCGGCGTCTGGCGCTCCAACTACGGCGGCACGACCTTCCGTCCGATCTTCGACCGGGAAGGCGCCCAGTCGATCGGCGCCATCGCGCTCGACCCCAGCCATCCACGGACCATCTGGGTCGGCACCGGCGAGAGCTGGATGCGCAACTCCGTCTCCATCGGCGACGGTATCTACAAGAGCACGGACGGCGGCGAGACCTGGACCAACATGGGCCTGGCCAATTCCGAGCACATCTCCCAGATCCTGGTCGATCCGGCCAACGGCGATGTCGTCTACGCCTGCGTGCCCGGCCGGCTGTGGAGCGACAGCGCCGATCGCGGTCTCTACAGGACCACGGACGGCGGCAGAACCTGGGCCCTGATCCTGAAAGGGCCGAACCTCTCGACCGGCTGTTCCTCGCTCACCATGGACCCGAAGAAGCCGGGCAAGCTCATCGCCGCCCTGTGGGACTTCCGCCGCAAGGGCTGGACCTTCCGCTCGGGCGGCGAGGACGCCAACCAGCCGTCGGGCAGCGGCATGTTCGTCACCGAGGATGGCGGCGCGAACTGGTCGCCGCTGAACGCCGCGACCGCGCCGGGCCTGCCAAGGGGCCCCTGGGGCCGCGAAGCCGTCGCCATCGCCCCGACCGATCCCAACGTCGTCTACGCCTTCGTCGAGAGCCCGCGCAGCGCGCTCTTCCGCTCCGACGACGGCGGCAGGACCTGGAAGGAGCGGGACCGCAGCCAGGACATGGTGTGGCGCCCGTTCTACTTCGCCAACCTGGTCGTCGATCCCAAGAACCCCGACCGCCTGTTCAAGACCGACTTCAACCTCATCGTCAGCGACGACGGCGGGCGCAGCTTCTCCGGCATCGGCGGCAGCACCCACGCCGACCAGCACGCCGTGTGGATCGATCCGACGAACACCAAGCACATGGTCACCGGCAACGATGGCGGCCTGTGGATCAGCTACGACGGCGGCAATCGCTGGGTGAAGACCGACAATCTGCCGATCGGGCAGTTCTACCATGTGAGCGTCGACGGGAAGGATCCGTACCAGGTCTACGGCGGGCTGCAGGACAACAGCGTGTGGGTGGGCGACAGCGCCTATCCAGGCGGGATCACCAACAGCCGGTGGGAGAACCTCGGTGGCGGCGACGGGTTCTGGGC
>JBOHLC010000012.1:0-3824 GCA_050729395.1 Caulobacteraceae bacterium | reverse complement strand
CTGGGGGACCTGTAGGGGAAGCGCATGGATTGCCAGACTGAATAGGCAAGGTCGGCGCACACCGCTCCCCCCGGACCCCCTGGAAATGGGTCGAGGTCGGCCCGGCCACCGTCGCCTTTGCGGCTCTCCATCACAATGGACAGCTCAACCCGCGAGACGGCACTGATCAATCGTGACGGAGCCTCTTCGAGCGCGCGGGCGTATCGGGCAGCGTCGGGCTCGCCCAGGAGAATCGCCACCAATGCGGAAGTGTCGACGACCACTCAGGTCCACATGCCGGTTTCATCATAACCGACGATCTCATTCGCGCCGCGCGTGTCCAGGTCGGGCAACGAGGCGCAATGCTCTCCGATGGCGAGAAGGCGTGCCGCCAGCGCGCGCGTCTCGCCGCGCCGCAATCGCACCCGCTCGAGCCGTTCGCTCAAGGCCTTTCGGATAGCCTCGGTCAGAGTCTCGCCAGTCATTCCGGCCACGGCCCGGGCCAGGCGGTCGGTCTCCGGGTCCTTCAAGCTGAGCGCCATCGGCGACTCCTGCGTCTAGACTTCAATAAGTTTTATATAAAGGCTGACGTGCGCCTCGCCAAGGGCGGCATTCCAATCACCGCACGGGCAACTGGAGCCCGGATGCGGTTTCGCCCACCGCCCAAGCAGGTTCGACAAGGCGTGGGAGTTACGCCTTCGCCTTCACCCGGCTCTTGAGGATGAAATCGTCCGGATTCGGCGCGACGGTCGCGGTCCAGTAGTCGACCAGCGGGAAGGGCCAGTTCTGCGACACCCGGCCGGTGGCGTTCTTGTACCAGCTGGTCACCTGCGGCGCGCCCCAGGCCATAAGGGCATTGGCCTTGTCGACTCTGACGTTGAAGGCGTCGTGCACCTCGCGCTTGACCTCCAGGGTGTCGGCCCCGGTCTCGGCCAGCAGCTTCAGGGCGCCGACGATGTAGCGCACCGAGCATTCCGAGAAGAAGATGATCGAGCCGTTGACGACGATGTTGGTGTTCGGCCCGTAGATCATGAAGAGGTTGGGGAATCCCGGCGTGGTCATGCCGAGATAGGCGCGCGCGTCGCCGCTCCACGCCTCGTTCAGGTCCTTGCCCCCGCGTCCCACGATGCGCATCGGCCAGAGGAAGCGGCTGGCGTGGAAGCCGGTGCCATAGATGAGCACGTCCGCCAGGTGCTCCATGCCATCCGTCGTTTCGACGCCGGCGGGCGTGACGCGGACGATGGGCGTGGTGATGAGATCGACGTTGTCGCGCTGCAGCGCCTTCATCCACACGCCGTTGTCCACCAGGGCGCGTTTGCCGCCCATGGGATAGGCAGGGACGACCTTAGCCAGCAGGTCAGGCTTGTCCGGCGCCTGGGCCGTGAGCGCCGCCTCCAGCATGGCGCGCAGGCCGGCGTTGGCCTCGCTCACCGCCCCCTCGCCGCCCGCCCACGCCGGATCGGCCTGGACCATCGGCAGGAGTCCGTCGGTCAGCATCCAGAACAGGAAGAAACGGTACCATTTGTCATAGTAGGGAACATGTTCCAGCAGCCACTTTTTCCCCTCCGGCACATCGTGGTGATAGGTCGGGCCGGGTATCGGCCAGGGCGGGGTGCGCTGGAACACCTCGAGGTGGGCGACCTTGGGCGCGATCTCGGGCACGAACTGATAGGCGCTGGCGCCGGTGCCGATCACGGCCACGCGCTTGCCGGTGAGGTCCACGTCATGGCGCCAGCGGGCGGAGTGGAAGCTCGGGCCGGCGAAACTCGCGGCGCCCTCGATGTCGGGAATGCGCGGCCGGTTGAGCTGGCCGACGGCGGTGACCACCGCATTGGCTTCCAACGTTTCACGCCGGCCGTTCTTGGGCTTCACCTCCACGCGCCAGAGCGCGCGGTCTTCGTCGAACACCGCCTCCGTGACCTCGGTCTCGAAGCGGATGTGGGGCCTGAGGTCGTGCTTGTCGGCCATGCGCCGGAAGTAGTCCAGCAGCACCGGCTGGGTGGAATAGAACTGCGGGAAGTCGTGGTTCGGCTCGAAGGAATAGGAATACATGTGGTTGGGGTTGTCGACGCGGCAGCCCGGATAGGCGTTCTCGAACCAGGTGCCGCCGACGTCGGGGTTCTTCTCGACGATGGTGAAGTCGACTCCGGCCTGCTTCAGGCGGATGCCGGTCAGAAGGCCGCTCATCCCCGCGCCGATCACCACCACCTTCAGTCGACGGGCGGCGGCGACGAGCTTTGGCGAGGTCCAGTCCGGCGTCTTGGTCGTGCGCCCGTCGAGGTTGAGTTCGTCGAGCAGGAAGGGCGCGTAATGGTCGGGGATGTCGGCCCCGGCGACCCAGTCCATCATCTTGCGCACCACCGCGTCCGGCAGCGGCGGCGGCATGGGCGCGCCGGCGAGATGGGCCTTGATCGCCGCCTTGGCCCGCGCGCGCAGATCGGCCTGGACCTCGGGCGGATAGGCGCCGGTCTTGTTGTCGGCCATGAACACGTAAGCCGGCCGCCGCTCGGGCGTGAGCAGCGAGGCGTCGCCGGTCAGGTGGACGAGCGAGGCAAGGAGGGCGGGCAAATGGGCTTCGGCCAGGGCGGCATCGATCGTGGCGTCATCGAAGGTCATCGGCGTCGTCTCCACGCCCGACCTTAATCGCCTTACGCTAGGTTCGGAAAGCGCTCAGGCCGAGCGGCCGCGCGCCTCGATCGGCCAGATGTCCAGCAGGGTGTCGCCGCGCACCAGGTGATAGGCGTCGTAGAGATTGACCGTCGGGTCGCAGTGCGGCGCGGCGAAGGTCAGGGTTTCGCCCAGCCTCGGCGGCGCGACGCCCGTGGGCGGGATGACGCAGCCCTGCTCGTCGCCCATGAAATGATAGGCCGAGCCGTCCGCCGCGCCGGCCAGGATCGGCGGCGCGCCAGCCTCGGTGGCGAAGGCCTTGAAGCCGGCGTCGACCGTGGCCATGAACGGATGGCTGGCGCTGATCACCCGCGCGTCGACCATCAGCGAGGTCTCGAACGGTGTCGCGCCGGCGCCGGTCAGATCGCAATCATTGTACTGACGATCCATGAACACGTAGGAGCCGACCTGCAGCTCGGTGAACGCCCCGAGGGAGGCGTCGATGCGGTGCGTGCCGGTGCCGCCGCCGGTGACGATCTTCGGCCCCAAGCCGGCATCGCTCAGCTGGCGGACGATGCGGGAGAGATAGGCGGTGCGCTCCTCGATCGCCTGGAGGCGGAGGTCGAATTCCTCGATGTGCTGCTGCATGCCGCAGTAGAACTGCACGCCGGCGTAAGCCAGGTTCGGCGCCGCCTCGACCTGGCGGGCCAGCGCCAGGGCGGCCTCGGGATCGGCGACGCCCGTGCGGTGGATGCCGGGATCGATGTCCACCAGCAGGGTGAGTTTGGCGCCGCTGGCCGCGAGGGCCGCGACCGCGTCAGGATGATCGACCGCCGCCATCAGCCCGCTGGCGCGCGCGCTCAGCGCCGCCAGCCGCTCGACGCCCGAGGTCCCCACGACCGGCGAGGTGATGAGGATGCCCTCGATCCCGCCATCGGCCAGGACCTCGGCCTCGCCCAGCTTGGCGCAACACACACCCACCGCCCCGGCGGCGATCTGCCGGCGGGCGATCTCCACGCTCTTGTGTGTCTTGGCGTGAGGACGAAGATTTAAGCCCGCCTCGCGCGCGAATGCGGCCATGGCGGCGATATTGCGCTCGAGCGCGTCCAGATCGACCACCAGCGCCGGCGTCGCCATATCCCGCCGCCCGCCCTGCCGGCCAATGAGGTGGGTGTTGAGGAAGGTCATGCGCAATCCTCCCCTGCGTAGCGGGGGAGGGGGACCCCGAAGGGGTGGAG
>JBOHLC010000011.1:0-6508 GCA_050729395.1 Caulobacteraceae bacterium | reverse complement strand
CCGTACCGGTGGTCCCGCCATCGCCCAGCACCAGCGTCGCGCCGGTATTGATCGTGGTGTCGCCGGTGTAGGAGTTGGTCCCGGTCAGGGTCTCGGTCCCGCCGGCGATGGTCAGCCCGCCGCCGGTCCCACCGCCGAGGCCGCCGTCGGCCAGCACGCCGGAGAAGGTTGAGTCCGCGGCAGTGAGCGTCAGGGTCTCGGCGCCCAGCAAAACGCCGCCGGAGCCGCTCAGCGTGGTGATGGAGGTCCCGCCGGTCGTCTGCGAGATGTCGAAGGTCCCGTTGACGATGACGTCCGACGAGTTAGAGATCGAACCCGTGAGGCTAAGCGCCAGGTAGCCGGCGGAGTCGACCGTTGTGGTTCCGGTATAGGTGCTGACGCCGCTGTCGTTCAGCGAGCCGGCCTGGAGCTCCACGGTGCCCGTCCCGAAGATCGGGATCGCGCCGGCGATGCCGCCGCCGCCGAAGTTCATCGTCAGCGCGCCGTTGTCGGCGACCGCGTTGCCGCCGCCGACCAGGAAGCCCGGCGCGCCATCGCCCCACTGCAGGGTCGCGCCGGGATCGATCGTCACCGTGCCGCCGAGCGTGCCGAAGCCCGTCACCACCGTGGTCCCGGCCACCGCCTCGGCCGAGCCGCTCCCCGAAATGTTGTTCGGCGCGGTGACCGGACCGCCGCCGTAGTTGAACTGCAGGAGGCCGTTGTCGACGATGTCGCCGGCCACCGTGCCGGTGGTCCCGCCATCGCCCAGCGCCAGCGTCGCGCCCGTGTTGATCGTGGTGAGGCCGGTGTAGGTGTTGGTCCCGGTCAGGGTCTCGGTCCCGCCGGCGATGGTCAGGCCGCCGCCGACGCCGCCGGCATTCCCGCCGTCCGCCAGGACACCGGAAAAGAGGCCCGATGCCGCGGTCAGCGTCAGGGTCTGGGCGCCGAGCAAGACGCTGCCGGCGCCATCAAGCGTGGTGATCGAGGCTCCCCCCGTCGTGCCGGAGATGTCGAAGGTCCCGTTCACGATCACGTCCGACGAGTTAGAGATCGAGCCGCCGCCGCTCAGCTGGAGCTGACCACCGAGGTCGATCGTCGTGGTCCCGGTGTAGGTGGCGGTCCCGGTCTCTTCAAACAGACCGGACTGGATCTCCAGCGTCCCGGTTCCGGAGAGGGGAAGGTCGCCGACGATTCCGCTGCCGCCGAAGTTCATCACCAAGGCGCCGTTGTCGGCGACCGCGTTGCCGCCACCCACCAGGAATGACCCGGTGGTGCCGTCGCCCCACTGCGCCGTCGCGCCGACATCGATCGTGACCGTGCCGCCGACCGCACTGGCGCCGGTGATGACCGTCGTGCCGGCCTGGAACTCGACCGAGCCTACCCCCGAGATGGCGTTCGGCGCCGTGACTGGGTCGCCGGCGTAATTGAACTGCAAGAGGCCGTTGTCGACGATATCGCCCGCCACCGACCCACTTGTGCCGCCGCCGCTCGCGAGCTGCAGGACCCCGCCGCTGTCGATGGTGGTCAAGCCTGTGTAGGTGGCCGGGCCCAGCTCGGTGAGGATGCCCGTGTGGATCGTCACGCTGCCGGTCCCGGAGATCGGGACCTGGCCGATGACCGAGTTGCCGGACCCGAAGTCGATCACCAGCGAGCCGTTGTCGGTGACCGCGTTGCCGGGACCGATCAGGAACGCGCCCCCGGTTCCATTGCCCCACGTCAGCGTCGCGCCGGTGTTGACCGTCACGGCGCCGCCGATGACGTCCGCGCCGGTGACAATGACGTTGCCGCCGCCGACGCTGTCGGTCAGCGTGAGCGGGCCAGAGCCGGAGAACGACCCGGTGAACGTCACCGTATTGCCGAACTCATCGATGGTGTTGGTCGGGAAGTTCTCGACGGTGTAGGCGTTGGTGTCGGTGGCGCCGTTCACGTCGTCGCGCAGGGTACCGCCCTGGAAGTCCGGGAGCACCGTCGTTCCGACATCCGACTGATTGTAGAATGGCTGTGCGGTGTCGATCGGCGGTGCGGCATGGGCCGCAGCGCTGAGGCTCGCGAAGAGGGTCGCCGCCGTCGCCATCAGCGCCCGCCGACGTGACAATTTGAGCAATGTGGAAACGAACATCGGCGAGCCCCCCGTTGTTACTGGCCGCAGCTTCAGTCGCCCGCCAATTCTCGGCTTGTTACAGATTTCCGTCAAGTCGGAAATGCGACTGAAACACGGCGATCGACGCAGCCATGGCTTTGGTTCTCGTCGCGGGTGTTGGTCGGGCTCAGCCGGATGCGTCCAGCGTGATTCAGCAATTGTTGCCGGATCATCTCTTGGACAGGAGCCACGCGCCTTTCGGCTCCCGCGACCGTTTCCGAGTTGCGAATGTCGCCGTGCGTAAAGCACGAGTGTCTAAGCCGGTCGGTTTGTTTGTGTCGCGGCCTCGGGGTTCCACCGGGTTCACCTGTGCCCGGCTCCACGATCAAATTGACCCGATGCTGAGTCCCGGAGCGGCTGAACTCCCGGCGTTGGATATGATGTGTTGCGGGTCGGCTTCCGTCTACTGGCGGCGGTGAGTTCGAGGCCCGGGCGCACCACCAGTGGAAGCCGCTCCGGTATTGTGGCGTCTACCGCGTCTGGCTGGATTCCCCGAGGGAGGCGCCATGACGAAGAATAGCCGAACCGAAGACCATCCCCCTGAAAAGCTGACGGGAAAGACGATCGCCGCGGCGGCAGCGCTGATCAACAAATATCTCGATCGCTTTCTTTTCGGCATGGAAGTCGTCGCGCCCCGGGACGCAGAGCACTGCTTCTCCATCGGGCGGCAAATGGTTGGATGTCATGAGCCCCCCGCCGGTTGCGCGGGCGAGGCTAAGCGCGTTGTGGCCAGGAACGCGACGGCTGTGCGCTGACGCGGCGCCCTACTTCGCTGAAGCTTCGAAGGGCATCCTGCTTCGACTGGGAGGTTGGGGCTTGTCCTGCGATGCGCGTAGCGCGAAGCAGGATGGCGGAGAGGGGGGGATTCGAACCCCGTGTTTTTCGCCGTTTCAGGACGTCCCGACGTGTGTCAATAACTATCTGTTATTATGACGGTTCAACAGATTCTCCGTCCCACCCTCTCCCTCGACATCTCGCTTGAGCGCGCGTAGAAAGTGGGACCGCAAGTGGGACCGAAAGGTTCGGCGGAGACGTTCGGCGGAGAGGATGGATGGGCGCGCGGACTCTTAATCGACTGAGCGCCTTGCAGGCGGCCAAGCTCAAGACGGCGGGGCGCCATTCGGATGGCGGCGGCCTTTACCTGTTCATCGACAATGCCGGCCGCAGACGCTGGATCTTCATGTATGCCCGCTCGGGAAAGCGTGTGGAGCTGGGCCTGGGCGGGGGGCGCGATCTGACCTTGGCGGCGGCCCGGACGGAGGCGGCGTCGTTGCGCGCCATGCTGGCCGAGGGGATGGATCCCAAGGCCGAGCGGGCCAAGCAGCGGTGCATCCCTTCCTTCGGTGAGTTCGCCGACGCCTACGTGGCGGCGATGGCGCCGTCCTGGCGCAACCCCAAGCACGTCGCCCAGTGGAAGATGACCCTCACCGTCTACGCCGAGCCGATGCGCCATCGCCCGATCGACGAGATCGAGACCGACGATGTGCTGGCCGTGCTCCAGCCGCTGTGGAAGCGCGCGCCGGAGACGGCCGAGCGGCTGCGCGGGCGGATCGAGAATGTGTTGAACGCGGCCAAGGCCAAGGGCTACCGCGCCGGAGAGAACCCCGCCGCCTGGCGCGGCCATCTCGACCAGCTTCTCCCCAAGCGCCAGCGGCTGTCGCGGGGTCATCACGCCGCCCTGGCCTTCGATCTCGTCCCGGCGTTCATAGCCGACCTCGCGGCGCGGCCGGCCGTGGCGGCGCGAGCGCTGGAGTTCGCCATCCTCACCGCCGCCCGTTCCGGCGAGGTCCTGGGCGCGCGCTGGGAAGAGATCGATCTCGACCGCAAGGTGTGGACCGTGCCGGCCGAACGGATGAAGGCCGGGCGCGAGCACCGCGTGCCGCTCTCGGCGCGCGCCATGGCGATCCTGGCGGTGGTCGCCGAGCCTGGAACCGTGGGCTTTGTCTTTCCCGGACCGAAGGCAGGGACCAGGCTGTCCTCGATGGCCATGGCCATGTTGCTTCGGCGAATGAAGAGCGATGTGACGGTGCATGGCTTCCGCTCGACCTTCCGCGACTGGGCGTCCGAGGAGACCGGCTTCGCCCATGAGGTGTGCGAGATGGCCCTGGCGCACGCCATCGCCAACAAGGCCGAGGCCGCCTACCGGCGAGGCGATCTCTTCGACAAGCGCCGCAAGCTGATGGACGCCTGGGCGGCCTACTGCGCCAGCGCCAAGGCGGGAACGGTCGTCCCCATGCGCCGCCCGGCCGTGGGCTGAGGGTCAGGTAACTGGATCGCCGCGATAGCCGAGAGGATCGGCGATCCACTGGTTGACGGCCGCCTCACGCCAGCCGGCGCTGTGCTCGCCGAGCTTCACCTGGCGCGGAAAGCTGCCCTCGGCGATCTTGCGGTAGAGGGTCGAGCGGCTGAGGCCGGTTCTGTCGAGAACGGTGCGGATGCGTACGATGCGGTCGGGATCTGGCATGGTGGAACTCTCTGGATGTCGGTCCCCCTCGAGATCGACGTGGCGGTGGGCGCCGGCAAGACCCGGCGGGACGCGGTCGTATGGCCGGCGACAAAGAGAAACGTTCGGGCTGGCGAGAGCCTCACCGATCATCCCGCCCCACCCTCGTTCCGGTCCAGAAGGAACGCCTCGCGTCCCCGGTCTCGCCAAGTGGTGAGAACACGCTCGCCGTCCTCGCTTCGCAAGCGCGCGGCCACGGTCAGCAGGGCGCCGTAGAGCACGGCGCGATCGTCGCCGGTGAGGTCGATCAGTCCGGCCTTGGCGACAAGACCGCCGAGTTCGATCAGGCGCCGGGTCCGCTCCCGGCGGGTCACTTGCCAGGCTCGCGTATCATGCCGCGCCAGGCTCGCTTCCAGCCGGCGCCGCGCCGCCGTCGTCCGCGTCAGCGCCTTGGCTGTCGCCACGAGGGCTTTCCCCGCTCGGGCGTGACCTTCCTCGAAAGAACCCCTGGCCGCGTTGGCGCCAGCTCTCCTTGCGTCCGGGGGTGGCGGCGGCTTCGACCATGGCCAGGAGGGCGCCCGCCAGGGTCTCTGCGTCCAGCGCGCCGGCGCCGGTGGCGATCACCAGCTCGCCCAGCTGCCGCGCCTTGCGTTCCTTGAGGCCCTTGGTCCTGGCGATGAGACTCTCCAGCTCGCCGTCGAGATCGCGTGGCTTTCGCAAGGCCTTGTCCTTCTTGGGTTGAGCGCTGAGTATAGTCGCCATCAATGGGGGCCGCCGCTGGCCCGGCGCGGACCGTGGGACGCCCTGGTCCCGAGCAAGAATGTTTCTTGTGAGGGCGCGCTTATACGTCGTGCCGACGTAGCAGGCCGTGTCGTAACTGGATCGCCGTCATGGCGATCTACCATTTCTCGGTGAAGGTGATCGGCCGCGCGGCGGGACGGAGCGCGGTGGCCGCGGCGGCCTATCGCTCGGCCTCGCGCCTGCCGGACGAGCGGCTCGGACGCGCGCACGACTTCACCCACAAGGCGGGCGTCGTCCACTCGGAGATCATGCTGCCGGACGGCGCGAGCGAGCAACTGTCGGATCGCGCCACGCTGTGGAACGCCGTCGAGGCGGCGGAGGTCCGCCGCGACGCGCAGCTCGCGCGCGAGGTGGAGTTCGCCATCCCGCGTGAGATGAGCCAGGCCCAGGGCGTCGAACTGGCCCGCGAGTTCGTTCGCCGCGAGTTCGTCGAGCGCGGCATGATCGCCGACCTCAACCTGCACTGGGACGTGGGCGCCGACGGCCTCGCTCGGCCGCACGCCCACGTCATGCTGAGCCTGCGCGAGGTCAATGAAGAAGGCTTCGGCGCCAAGGTCCGCGACTGGAACCGGACCGATCTCCTGAAAAGCTGGCGCGAGGGCTGGGCCGATCATGTCAACCAGCGCCTGGCCGAACTCGGCATCGACGCCCGGGTCGATCACCGCAGCTTCGAGGCCCAAGGCGTCGAGCTGGAGCCGCAGCACAAGATCGGCGCGGCGAGCTACCGGAGACTGGAGCGGGGCGAGACCGCCTAACGGGCGCAGGACCATCTGCGGATCGCCCGCGAGAACGGCGAGAGGATCATCGCGAGCCCTTCGATCGCGATCGATGCGCTCACCGGTCAGCAGGCGACGTTCACCTCCCGCGATCTGGCCATGTTCATCCATCGCCACAGCGACGGCAAGGATCAGTTCGACCAGGCCTCGAGCGCCGTCAGGTCCGCGCCGGACTTAGTAGCCCTGGGGACCGATGGGCGGGGCGAGGCGCGGTTCACCTCGCGCGAGATGATCGCGGTGGAGGAACGCCTGGCGCGGGCTACCGGGGAGCTTGCGAACGCGCGCGGCCCAGGTGTCGACGCCGCCTCGCGCGAGGCGGCTATCGAAGCGGCCGAGCGGCGCGGTCTCATGCTCTCCGGCGAGCAGCGG
>JBOHLC010000010.1:0-2955 GCA_050729395.1 Caulobacteraceae bacterium | reverse complement strand
CCTCCTACGCCCTGGCTTCGACGACCACCGGGCGGCTGTCGTCCAACGATCCCAACCTGCAGAACATCCCGGTGCGCACCGAGGAGGGCCGCAAGATCCGCGCCGCCTTTGTCGCCGAGCCGGGCTCACTTCTGATCAGCGCCGACTACAGCCAGATCGAGCTGCGGCTGCTGGCCCACATCGGCGACATTCCTCAGCTGAAGCGCCCCTTTCAGGACGGTCTCGACATCCACGCCATGACCGCCTCGGAGATGTTCGGCGTTCCGATAGAGGGCATGCCGGCGGAGACCCGCCGCCGGGCCAAGGCGATCAACTTCGGCATCGTCTACGGCATCTCGGCCTTTGGCCTCTCCAACCAGCTCGGCATCCCGCAGGACGAGGCAGGCGCCTACATCCGCACCTATTTCGAGCGCTTCCCCGGCATCCGCGCCTACATGGACTCAGAGCGCGCCAAAGTCCGCGAGCAGGGTTTCGTCACCACCGTCTTCGGCCGCAAGGTCAACATCCCCATGATCCGCTCCAAGTCGGTCGGCGATCGCCAATTCGCCGAACGGGCGGCGATCAACGCGCCGATCCAGGGGACCGCGGCCGACGTCATGCGCCGGGCGATGATCCGCATGCCGGACGCGCTGAGGCGGGCGGGCCTCAAGGCCAGGATGTTGCTGCAAGTGCACGACGAACTGGTCTTCGAGGCGCCCGAGGCGGAGGCCCAGGCGGTGTGCCGCGTCGCCTGCGAGACGATGGAACACGCCGCCCTGCCGGCGGTCAGCTTCACGGTGCCGCTCAAGGTCGAGGCCCGCGCCGCGGCCAACTGGGAAGCCGCGCACTAAGCGGACTGGAGAAGCCCGAGCATCCGGCCGCCTGCGACATCGTTGGTCTATTTGCGCGGGGAGCCTTAAGGGACGTGCGAAGGGTCTTCGACGGTTGGGCGCCAGACAGGGATTGCAATGAGTTCCGATGAGCGCCAGAGCGACATAGAACGCCTGCTCGATACCAACGACTTGGCCGCCGCGCTCGAAAGCGATCGGTTCAAGGAATTCCTGGACCGCATGCCGATCGCCGTCGCGGTCTCGGAACTAGGCCCCGAAGAGCGCATCATCTATGCCAATGATGAATTCGCGCGCCTCACCGACCAGGCCAACAGCGAGATCCTGGGCAACGGCTGGGATCGTCTTCCCGGGAGGGCGACTTCGCCGGAGATCCGCGCCATCGGCGAGGTCGTAGCCGAGGGACGCGACTACATCGGCTCGTTCACCTTTCGCCACGGAGACTCTGAGTTCGTCGCGGACGCCTGGTCAAATGTCATCGACGACGACAGCGGCGCGCCGGCCTTCCGGCTCGTCGCGCTGGCCGAGGCGGCCCCTCGCGAGACCTCCGTGCTCGACGAGCTGGAAGAGCGCGTTCGCGAGAAGGACATGCAGCTGCGCGAACTGCAGCATCGCGTGAAGAACAATCTCCAGATGATCACGGCGCTGATCCGCATCGAGGCCAAGGGGGTCGTCGATCGCTCGACCAGCGAGGGTTTCGACCGCCTGGCGGGCCGCGTGGAAGCGCTCGGACTGCTCTACCGGGCGTTAACCGAAACGGGCTCAGGAGATGTGGTGGAGCTAGGGGTCTATCTGAGTGAGATCGCCTCCGCCGTGATGCACGCGCACGCCATGGAAGGCATTCGCCTGGACCTGCAGGTAGACACTTGGCCCGTTTCGATCGATGTGGCGATGCCCACCGGCCTGGTGGTGAACGAGTTGCTGACCAACGCCCTGAAGCATGCGTTCGTGGCTCGGGAGGCCGGCACGATCACCCTGCGCTGCACGGTCGATGATCAGCGTTGCACGGTGCTCGTGGCGGACGATGGGGTTGGATCGCCGGCGGGGGCTTCCTGGCCACGGCCCGGCAAGCTGTCCTCCCTGATCGTCCGCTCGCTCGTGAAGAACGCCAACGCCCATCTCGACTTTCAATCCGCGCCGGGGAAAGGGACCCGGGTTACGATAACCTTCCTGCGCGCGGACGCGGCGCCGGCCGGATAGCCTCTCTGGTCGGGAGCCTTCGCGGCCGGAACCGTCGCGCGCGCGAGCCGTTGGCGAAAACGAGTGGAGCGGACGTCATGACAATCTCCGATGCGGCCGAGAGGCCGAAGGCCCGGGCTGTCGATCTCGATCGTCTGGCCATCGACACCATTCGCACCCTGGCCATCGACGCGGTGGAAAAGGCCGACAGCGGCCACGCAGGCGCGCCCATGGCCATGGCCCCGGTCGGCTACACCCTGTGGAAGCGCTTCCTGCGCTACGATCCTGCAGATCCGGCCTGGCCCAACCGCGACCGCTTCGTGCTCTCGGCCGGCCATGGCTCGATGCTGCTCTACGCGCTCATCCACCTGGCCGGCGTGCGTGCGCTGGGTGACGATAGCAAACCACAGAACCGACCGGCGATCACGCTGGAGGACATCAAGCAGTTCCGCCAGCTCGGCAGCCCCACCGCCGGCCATCCCGAGCATGGCCTCGCCGCCGGCATCGAGACGACCACGGGGCCGCTCGGCCAGGGCGCCGGCAACAGCGTCGGGATGGCCATCGCCAGCCGCTGGCTGGCCGCGCGTTACAACAGGGACGAGGCCAAGCTGTTCGACTTCAATGTCTACGCCCTGTGCAGCGACGGCGATATGATGGAGGGCGTGGCCAGCGAGGCGGCCTCGATCGCCGGCCATCTGCGACTTTCCAATCTGTGCTGGTTCTGGGACGACAACACCGTGACCATCGAGGGTCACACGGAGCTGGCCTTCGACGAGGACGTGGCCGAGCGCTTCCGCGGCTATGGCTGGATGACGCTGGTCGTGGACGACGCCAACGACTGCGATGCCTTCGCCCGCGCCATCGACACCTTCCTCATCACCGACGACCGGCCGACGCTGATCGTGATCAAGAGCGTCATCGGCTACGGCTCGCCGCACAAGCAAGGCAC
>JBOHLC010000009.1:0-9558 GCA_050729395.1 Caulobacteraceae bacterium | reverse complement strand
CGACGGAATTGGCGGGCTCAGGCAAACACAGAAAAAGCCTGGATCTCCGCTTTCGCGGGGTAGAGCGGAATTCGAGCTTGGCTACCAAGCCGCGGAGCGGCCCTTCCCTCTTCATCTGTGTAAATCTGCGTTCATCTGTGGATAATATTCTTCCGCGGATCAGAACTTCGCCTGCAGCCTGAGTTCGAAGCTGCGGGGATCGTTCTGCACCAGGAAGTCGTTGCCGTAGATCGACGGTGAGGGCTGCCAGTTGCGCCGGTTGGTCAGGTTATAGACCGAGGCGGTGATCGTGTAGTTGCTCCATTCGTAGAAGATCGCCGCGTTCAGCGTATATTGCCAAGGGATCACCGGTGATTGGTAGTAGCCGCCGGAGGCAATGACGGACGCCGGCACATATGAGAGGACGCCCGGTCCCCACACGCTTTGCATGGCGGGCAGGTCCAGCCAGGCCGATGGCGTTGTTTCGATCGGCCCCGTTACTTGAGCGCCCATTCTTAGGCCGATCCCGTTCGGGAATTTGTAGTTGGCCAGAAAATTGAATACGTGCTGCGGCTGAGCCGGTTGATCGACCTTCTGGCCAGGCTTGAAGATGTTGAAGATCAGCGCCCCGCCATCGACATTGAGGCCAGGCTGAGCCGGGTAATCGTAAAAGCCCGGCACATTGTTGAGTGTGGACTTGATGTAGGAATAGCTGGCCGTGGCGTAGAGATTGCGCGTCGGCTGATAGTTGAACTCGATCTCGACGCCGCGGATATTGGCCTGGTCGGTGATGGTGCCGCCGGGGCCCGTGGGGACGCCGCGCTTCTGGTCGAACACGGCCGAGCCCATGAACAGCTTGTTGTTGAACAGGTTCAACTTGAGGCCGAGCTCGTAGAGATAGCTGTCGGCGCGCAGAAGCTCGCTGTCCGGTACCTGGGTGAGGGCGTTGATGCCGCCCACGCCGCCGTTGGGATTGAGGCTCTGGGTCCAGTCGACGGTGAGATAGGCGCTGACCCATGGCTGAGGCCTGTAAACCAGGCTGCCGTTGACGTCGCCCAGGCCATAGACGCCGGTGGTGTGCTCGGCCGGCAGGGTCGAGTCGCAGAAGTTCGCGGCCAGGCACGGCAGCGGGTCGCGGCTGTGATCCTTGACCGCGTCG
The DNA here is from genome assembly GCA_050729395.1 of Caulobacteraceae bacterium. GTDB lineage: Bacteria > Pseudomonadota > Alphaproteobacteria > Caulobacterales > Caulobacteraceae > Acaudatibacter. The sequence goes on along the minus strand of JBOHLC010000009.1, from coordinate 8,420 downwards.
ATGCGGCCGCCGAACAGTAAGCTCCATTGCGGGGAGAACTCCATCCGGTCCTGGAAGAAGAAGGCGCTGTCCCACAGATCGGAGACGCCGGTGTTCGCGCCGTTGGTCGGATCGCGCGCCGGAACGCCATATTGCTGGCGGCCGAAGACCGAATTGTACGGAAAAGCGTCGGCGAGGATCTCCTGGTAGAGGCCGCTGTAGACCCACAGAGCCGGGTTGGCCGTCAGGTCGTAGACCGACACCGCCTCGGCGCTGAAATCGGTGATGTAGTTGACGTGGGCGAAGCGGACGGTGACCCCGGCGATGAACTGGTTGCCGATGCGCCACGCGCCGAGCGGCAGGTCGAACGAGCCGGTGACGTCGGTGCGGTTCTCCAGGGTCCATGAGCCGTTGGAGTTGTCGGCGAAGTAGTAGAAGTCCTGGTTGTCGCTGTTCAGGTAGTTGAAGAAGGTGTTGTTCTCCAGCGTCAGGCTGCTCGTCAGGGCGTAGGTCTGGATGAGCTGGGCGTTATAGAGCAGGGCGCGGGCCGAGGTGCCGGGCGTCTGGTCGATGGTGATCCTCGGATTGAGGTGGACGGCGTTCGTCAGATCGACCTCGGTCAGAATCGGCGGCACGGGCGAATAGGGATTGCCGGGCGAGCCGATCGGAATGCCAGGCTGGCACGGGGTCGAAAAGGTCGAGAAGCACTCGTTCCCGTCCGGCGCGCCCTGCAGATAGAGGCCGTTGTCGATCAGGTTCTGGTTGACCCGGTTGATGCCGACGTTCTCGGTATAATTCTCCAGGTTGATCTCGGTGTTGAAGTCGAGCTGATACCTCGAGTTCGGCCGCCAGCGCAGGGCGGCGTAGATGGCCTGCTTGTGGAAATAATGGCCGTAGAAATAGCTGTCGCTGTCCTCGCCGGAATAGCTGATGCGCAGGCCCAGCACGCCCGGCGTGATCGGGCCGCCGAAATCGGCCGTCCAGCGCCGGTTGGAGAGGGTGTCGAGGGTCAACCGCACCTCGGTCGAATATACGTCGAGGCTGGGCCGCTTGGTCAGCAGGTCGACCTCGCCGCCGACGCCCGGGCCTGGCCCATCGATGACGCTCGCCGGTCCCTTGGTGATGGCGATGTTCTCGATGCTGTCGAAATTGAGCGGCGCGCCATAGCCGTTGTCGGAGAAGCTGGCGCGCATGCCGTTGTAGAATACGTCCGCATACTGACCGCGTATGCGCGGGATGTTGGGCGTGCCGAACGCTGAGTCGGTGTAGCTGCTGGAGGTGAGGTAGGAGAAGGCGCGCGGATCTTCGATGTTGAGCGTTTGGAGCTGGGTGGTGGAGAGCAAGGTGGTGTTGCGCGGGGTGTCCATTACGCTGAGGTCGAGGCCGTAGGTGGAGGTCGTCTTCAGCCGGGTGGGCAGCACGGTCTCGCGATAGGGGACGCCGTTGACCACCAAGCCAGCAACGTCGACGCCGCCGGCCGACTTGACCGTCTCGGGCGGGGGCGGCGCGGACTGCTGGGCCATGGCGGCCGCGGGGAAGAGCGCGGTCAGCGCCGCCGCGCTCAGGCCGAGCCGCCGAAGCCGCGCATGGAAAGTCGTCATGTCAGAATTCCCCCGCGTGCGCGGGGTCCTCGACTCACCCCGCCGTCAGCTTGAGAAGCTGTAGAGCTTTCGCAGGCCGTATTCAAAACGTCGTCTTACGCATCTGGGCCGGCAATCGCCGGCGCCGCGCGATCGAGCACCCGCGACGCCGCCATGGGCAGCCCCCAGGTTTTTCCGGGCCCGTGTCACACGGCACGCCCCTGCCTCGTCATGTCGTCGGAACCCCGCGAAAGGAATTGAAGACCATGACGGCTCAACCAGCCCCGATCGTTGCGGCCAGGCTCGACCCGGCCGCCATTGCAGCCCTGATGAATCACCCGCTGGTGGGCAAGTGGCGGGACGCGTCCGCCGCTATCTCCGAGAGCCTCGAACAGAGCCTGGTGCAGCTCGTGGAAATCCGCGCCTCGCAAATCAACGGGTGCGCCAACTGCATCAACATGCACGCCAAGGAGGCTCGCTGGAATGGCGAGACCGAGCAGCGCGTCTATCTTCTGTCGGCCTGGCAAGTCGCGCCTTGCTACGACGCTCGCGAACGCGCGGCCCTCGCCTGGACCGAGGCCCTCACGCGGCTCTCGCACGGACATGCGCTCGAGGACGCCTATAATGGACTCAGGCGTCATTTCAGCGCGGAGGAGCAGGTGAAGCTGACGCTGGTAATCAATATGATCAACGGTTGGAACCGCCTCGCGGTCGGATTTGGCTTGTTCGCCGATGAGCCGCCGGAGAGGGCGGTCGCCTGATGGGCGCGGAGGATGCGGCGGCGAGCTTCGATCCACTGCGGCCGCGACTCGCCCGCGTCGCCTACCGCATGCTCGGCTCGGTCGCGGATGCCGAGGACGTGGTGCAGGAAGCTTTCATCCGCTGGATGAAGGTCGAGCGCGCGGAGGTGAGGGAGCCCGAGGCCTTCCTGCGCCGCGCGGTGACGCGGCTGTGCCTCGACCAACTCAAGTCGGCTCGGAGGAAGCGCGAGACCTACATCGGCCCCTGGCTTCCCGACCCGATCGTCGAGGAAGAAGAGCAGGAAGACGTCACACTGCCGCTCATGCTCGCGCTGGAACGCCTGTCTCCACTCGAGCGGGCCGCCTTTCTGCTCCACGACGTGTTTGGCGTGACGTTCGAGGAAGTGGCGGCGACGATCCAGCGCGATCCGGCCGCCTGCCGCCGGCTCGCCTCGCGCGCCCGCGCGCATGTTCGCGAGGCGCGGCCCCGCTTCCGGGTGGAGCGCCGGCGTGGCCTCGAAATCGCCGAAGCGTTCTACGCGGCCTCCCGCGACGGCGACATGACCGCTCTCGGCGCGATGCTCGCCGCCGACGTCAGCCTCTATTCCGATGGCGGGGGCAAACGGCCCGCGGCGCCCGCGCCCATTCTTGGATTCGCCCAGGTGATGAGCGCCTTCGAGGGGCTCGCGAAGGTTGTGTTCTCGAAATTCCGATCGCCCCTGCTGCAAATCGTGTTCGTCAACGGCCTTCCTGGCTTCGTCACTCGCGAAGTCGATGGCGAGCTTCAGACCACGGCGCTCGAGATAGAGAACGATAAGGTCGCCGCCATCTATGTGATGCGCAACCCGGACAAACTGCGACATCTGCATTAGGGCGCGCATTCCGGCGGTTCCCATGAAGGCGCCGTCTGACACGAATTTTCAGCGGGGATGTCACACCGGCGGATTCCGGGTCGTCATGCTGTCGGAACGTGCTGAACGGGACGGACAATCGTGAGCGGACCCGTTCACCGACCTGAGGAAAAGATCATGTCCCCGACATCGTTGTCGGCCTCCCGGCGCGGAATACTGGCCGCCGCCGCCGCGGGCGCCATCGGCACGCTTCCCGGAACGCCACGCGCGGCGACCGAAGACAGCGAAAAGGGAAGACCAGTCATGGCTACACGACACGCGGCCGACGAAGCCGCCATTCGACAGCTGATCGACAAGAGCGTCGAGGCGATTCGCGCCATGGATCTCGGGGCCCTGAAGGCGTGTTTCGCGCCGGATATCGTCTCTTTTGACGTCGGACCGCAGCTCGAGAGCGTTGGCGTGGCCGCGAAAATGCAAAACTGGGTGCTGGCCTTCACGGTGTTCCAGCCACCGATCGGCTATGAGTATCGCGACCTCGCGATCACCGTGGGCGATGAGGTGGCTTTCGCGCACAGCTTCAATCGGCTCAGCGGCACGATGAAGGCCGGGAATGTGCACAGGATCGGCCCCTGGGTCCGGTACACGGGCGCCTACAGGAAGGTCCACGGCGCCTGGTTGATCGCGCACGACCACGTCTCGACGCCGATCAATGTCATGACCGGCCAGGCGTTGATGAATCTCGAGCCCTGACCCTGTTGGGCGCGGCCCGCGAGCGGGCGTTGGAGACACCAATCATGACGAGGGTGCTTCGAGGCGTCTTGGTCCTCCAGGCGGCGGTGCTCATGGCGCAGGCGCTGCTGGCGGGTCTTGCCCTGGCCGGGGGCGGAGGTCCGGCGCTTGGTGCGCACATGGCCGGGGGAGGCGTGAGTTTGCTGCTGGCGGTCGTCCAGGTGGGCTTGGTCCTTGCGCTCTGGCGTCAAGGGCGGGGGCCGTCGTGGCTGGTTGCGGCCAGTCTCGTCTTTCTGGCCGCCGACGGTATGCAAGCAGTCGCCGGACGCGCTCACCTCTTCGCCCTGCACCTGCCGCTCGGCGTGGCGCTGTTCGGCGCGGCGGTGGGGCTCTCGATCCGGTCATGGGACCTGGCGCGGGACGGGGAGCGACCCGGCGCCAGGGCGACGGTAGCGGAATAGGGAAAGGGCGCTTCCGTTCCCATAAGTTTCCGTGGGTCGATGGTGGAAATCCAGATCACGCCGGCGTCGGCGGCCTTGCCAACAAGGCGCGCGTCTCGGCGACGACGCGATCGGCGAACTTCGGATCGCGCACGAGGCTGGAGCCGAGCATCGGCTGACCGCCCTCGTTGTAGTAGACGCCGGTCCGACCGGATCCATCGAGCAGGATCTTGCTGATCACGCACGCGGCGCGCCTGGGAGTGCTCAAGACTTTTATGAACGGCGCCATCAGCGGGACGATGTAACGCGCCAGGATGAGGAAGAAGGTGCTCATGTTGGCGTGGAGGCCGGTGTTGAACATGATGCCTGGCTCGATCGCGTTGACGTGCAGCCGCGGATTTTCGCGTGCCAGCGCCATGGCGGTGACGATGTTGCACTGCTTCGACGTGGCATAGGCGTCCATCGAGGGCCGGGTGGAACCGCCGGGTTTCCATTCGCCGCGCGCGCTGGCCTCCGCCGAGATATAGCGGCCGCCGCGAAAGCCGGCCCGCTTGGCGGGCCGCCGCTCGGGGTCCTCGGTGGCCGAGCCGACGAATAGGACGTTGGCGCCGGCTTGCAGGTGCGGCACGAGCGCCTCGGTCAGCGCGAACGGTCCGAGGTGGTTCGTCGCGAACGTCATGTCCCACCCAGCCGCGTTCTTCTTGACGCGCGGGTTCTGTACGCCGGCGTTGTTGAGCAGTCCGACGATCTGCAGATCGAGGGCGATGATCTCGGCGGCGGCCCGACGTACGCTCGCCAGATCCGACATGTCGCACACGACTGAAACGGCGCGGCCTCCTCGTCTTTCGATTGCCTGATTCACGTCGTTGAGCTTTCCGCTGTCGCGGCCCACGAGCACGAGCGCGCCGTGCCTGGCCATTGCAAGCGAGGTCGCCCGTCCGAGGCCCGAGGTCGGACCGGTGATGATGTACGCCTTCTGCAAATCGGTCTTTGGCATGTGTGTCCCTGTTTTGCTGTCTGTCTAGTCAGTCGTTTATTCGCCCAAAAAAATCAGGCGAGCATTCGCCACATGGCCTCGAACGCCGCCGCGCCGTGCCTGTCCGCGTTGTCCGGATCGCCGATCATGTAGTCAGTCGTGGCGTCCGCCAGCGCGTTCATCATCGCGACGACAAGGCCGAGCGGCGCGTCACGCATTGGCCCGTTCGCGCGGCTCCGTTCCAGCAGAGCGGCTACGCCGGCCATCGTCCGATGCCCGGTCTCGCGGCTCCCAGGGGTGACCTCGTCCGAGACGCCGAGATGGGCGAGCGTTCGGCGTTTCTCGGGGAAGGACGTCGCCCAGGCCAGCCAATGGGACCACATATGCCGCGACTGCTCGCGGATGTCGCCCTCGGCCGAGAGCCCATCCAAGGCGGCCGCCGCCATCTCCGTCTTGAGCTCGATGTAAAGCTGGTTGAGCAGGTCGGCCTTCGTCGCGAAGTAGGTGAACAGCGATCCGTTGGATACGCCGGCCGCCTTGGCGATCGCCGCGGTCGGCGCGCCGAGCCCCTGCGCGGCGATCACCCGAATCGCCGCGGCCATGATCGCCTCTCGCCTATCCTCGCTCTTGGGCCTGGCCATGCGCTCCGTCCCGGATCGCAAGACCCTTATAAGCGAGTGACTACTCAGTCAATAAATAGTTCGCGATACGACGCATTGCGAACCATGCACGCGCGCAATTCAGATATTCAGAAAGTCCCGTAACCTCGCGGCGGGCCTGATGGTGGAGCTAAGCGGAGTCGAACCGCTGACCTCTTGAATGCCATTCAAGCGCTCTACCAGCTGAGCTATAGCCCCGATGCCATCGGGAGGCGCGCGGACCGGCCGGCGCGAAGCCGCGGAACCTAGTGCGACGGCCCGCGGCGATCAAGACCCGTCAGTGGTCCTCCGTCGAGCCCTCGCTGGGCAGGCCGTCGATCTCGTCGTCGGAGAATTCGTCGTCCTCGTCCTCGATGAACGGCACCTCGTCGTCGGCCGCCTCGATCTCGTCCTCTTCGGCGAAATCGACGCCCAGGCTCTCGCCTGGCGCGGCGGTTTCAGGCTCCTCGGCCGCATCGTCGTCGGCCAGAAGCGGGGCCTCGTCGGCGCCGGCGTCGAGCTCGGGCGCCTCGTCCGGTTCGGCCTCGAAGCCGTCCTCGGCCTCGGCCGCGGCCGGCTTGGCGACCTGTTCGGCCTCGTCCTCGTCGGTCGCCAGCGGTCGGGTGCGCACGCGGCGGTTGCGCATCGCCTCCTCGGGGTCGAACTCGGTCGCGCACTTGGGGCAATGGGCCGGCCGCCGGTTCAGATCGTAGAACTTGGAAGAGCAGCTCGGGCAGATCTGTTTGGCGCCCAGTTCCAGATTGGCCAAGGAAGCGACCTCGATGATTTGGAGGGGGGGTCTTGAAGCGGCGGCTCCCTTGCCATGGCGCAGGGCCACTGTCAAAAGCAATCCCCCCGCCATTTTCGGACCGCCCAAGTTGACCGTGACGACCTCCCAAGTCGCCGTGTCTTTGGCCCCGGGCGAGGCCACGGCCCATCCGGGGGCGAAGCTTTCCGGAACGGCGACCGCGCCGGGCGATAAATCCATCTCCCACCGAGCCCTGATCCTGGGCGCGATGGCCCATGGCGTGACCGAGATCGAGGGGCTGCTGGGGGGCGAGGACGTGCGCCGCACGGCCGCCGCCATGGCGGCCTTCGGCGCCGGGGTCGAGCGGCTGGGCGAGGGCCGCTGGCGCGTGATGGGCCATGGCGCGCTCAGTGAACCCGCGGACGTGATCAACTGCGGTAACGCCGGCACCGGCGCGCGCCTGATCATGGGCGCGGCGGCCGGCTGCGACCTGAGCGCGACCTTCACCGGCGACGCCTCCCTGCGCGAACGGCCCATGCTGCGCGTACTGAAGCCGCTGGGCCTGATGGGCGCGCGCTGGCTGGCCCGCCAGGGCGGGCGCCTGCCGCTGACGCTCGCGGGCGGCGGCCTGAGGGCTATCGACTATCGCCTTCCCGAGCCGTCGGCCCAGGTCAAGTCGGCCATATTGCTGGCCGGCCTCAAGGCCACCGGCGAGACGCGCGTCATCGAGCCCTCGCCCAGCCGCGACCACACCGAGCGCATGCTGCGCGCGTTCGGGGCGCGGGTGGAGGTCGAGGACACGCCGGAGGGCCGGATCGTGCGTCTGGTCGGTGGCCAATCGCTTACCGGCTGCCTGGTGCGCGTGCCGGGCGATCCCTCCTCGGCCGCCTTCCCGATTGTCGCCGCCCTGGTGACGCCCGGCTCGGAGGTCACCGTCACCGGCGTGCTGCTCAACCCGCTGCGCGCCGGCCTGATCGAGACCCTGCGCGAGATGGGCGCGGACCTCGCCATCGCCAACGTCCGCCAGCAGGGCGGCGAGGAGGTCGGCGACATCACCGCCCGGCATTCGGCCCTCAGGGGCGTCGTCGTTCCGCCGGCGCGCGCCGTCTCGATGATCGACGAATATCCGATCCTGGCGGTCGCGGCGGCCTTCGCCGAGGGCCCGACGGTGATGCGTGGCATCGGCGAGCTTCGGGTCAAGGAGAGCGACCGCATCGCCCTGACGGCGGCCGGGCTCTCGGCCTGCGGCGTCGGCGTGCAGGAGGAGCCGGAGGGGCTCATCGTCGCCGGAACGGCGCGGGCCAACCATCCGGTCGCCGGCGGGGCGCGGGTCCGGACCGGCGGCGATCACCGCATCGCCATGAGCTTCCTCGTCCTGGGCCTGGCCGCGCGCGCGCCGGTGAGCGTCGACGGGGCCGGCATGATCGCCACCAGCTTCCCCAGCTTCGATGCTCTGATGACCTCGCTGGGCGCCAGGCTCTCCTGAAGTGGGCTTCGTCGTGGCCATCGACGGGCCGGCGGCGTCCGGCAAGGGCACGCTGGCGGCCAGGCTCGGCGAGGCGCTCGGCCTGCCGGTGCTCGACAGCGGCCTCCTATACCGTGCCGTGGGTCTGGCGATCGCCCGAGGGGGTGGGGACCTGGACGACGCTGCCGCCTGCGCCGCGATCGCGCGCGAAATCGATATGGAAGCCCTCGGCGAGCCGGCGCTGCGCTCGGCGGCCATGGGCTAGGCAGCGAGC
>JBOHLC010000008.1:0-3190 GCA_050729395.1 Caulobacteraceae bacterium | reverse complement strand
CCCTCATCTCCAATCGATCTCCTCCCGTGGAACGGGGGGAGGGCCGGCCCCCGGGTCCGGCGAACGCCGGCCCGAGGATAAACTCCGCTCGGGAGGGGGGCGAGGACCGCACGTTGACGCCGTCGCCCCCTCCACCCCTTCGGGGTCCCCCTCCCCCGAAATCGGGGGAGGATCAGGAAGAGAAGACCTCGCGCCGTTGATCGACCGGCTGGCCAACCGCCTGGGCGAGAGGGCGGTCTGGCGGGCCGAGGCGTTTCCCAGCCACGCGCCGGAACGGGCGGCCAGGCGCCGGCCGCCGCTGTCGCCGCCGGCGGGCGCCGGTTGGGATCCCGAGTGGCCACGCCCCCTGCGCCTGTTCCGCCGGCCCGAGCCGGTGGAGGTGGTCGCGCCCGTCCCCGACGATCCGCCGGTGCTGTTCCGCTGGCGCGGAAAGGGCCACCGCGTGCGCCGCGCCGAGGGCCCCGAGCGCCTTGGCCAGGAGTGGTGGCGCAAGCCGTTCGATACGGCCGATCCGACGAAGGCGCGCGACTATTACCAGGTGGAGGACGAGGCCGGCGCGCGCTTCTGGCTGTTCCGCGCCGGACTCTATGACGCCGCCAATCCCCCCAAGTGGTGGCTGCACGGCCTGTTCGGTTGAAGCCAAAAATAAAAGAAATCCACAGATGACACAGATGACACAGATTAATATCGATCGAGGCGACCCTCAGACCTATGTCGTCATCGGCGCGGCCTTGGCTGTCCACGGAGAATTGGGCGGAGGCTTTCTCGAAGCCGTCTATTGCGAGGCTCTGGCAATAGAACTCGAGGATCGGACCATCCCATTCCGGCGCGAAGCGCCATTGAAAATCTCATATAAGAATCAAGTCCTCTCGGCGGCATATCGAGCTGATTTTCTATGCTTTGAGGATGTGCTCGTTGAGGTGAAGGCACTGGCGCGCCTGTCCTCGATCGAGGAAGCTCAGATCATCAATTACCTCAAGGCGTCGCATATCGAACGTGGTCTTCTGTTGAACTTCGGCGCTTCGCGCCTGGAATGCCGGCGCTTTCTATTCTCTTCCACTCATCTGTGTTCATCTGTGTCATCTGTGGATAATACTTTCTGTGGATGAATCTTCCATGGCTTACGCCGAGCTGCAGACGACGACCAACTACAGCTTCCTGCGCGGGGCTTCGCACCCGGAGGAGCTGGTGCTGGGGGCCAAGGCGCTGGGCCTGGCGGCGATCGGCGTCGCCGACCGCAACACCCTGGCCGGGGTGGTGCGCGCCTGGGCCAAGGGGCGGGAGATCGGCCAGAGAGTCGTGGTCGGCGCGCGGCTGGACTTCGCCGACGCCACGCCGAGCGTCCTTGTCTATCCCACCGACCGGGAAGCCTGGGGACGCCTGACGCGCCTGCTGACGCTTGGCCAGCGCCGCGCGGCCAAGGGCGAATGCCGTCTGACCGGCGCGGATCTTGCCGCCCACGGCGAGGGCCAGGTGATCCTGGCGGTTCCTCCGGCCCAGCTCGACGCGGCGTTCGAGGCCGAGCTCAGCCGGCTGGCCGAGACGTTTCACCGCCAGGCATGGCTGCTGGCGTCCAGGCCCTATGGCGGGCGCGACCTCAAGCGCCTGTGGGCTCTGGCGGGACTGGCCGAGCGATGCGGCGCGCCGCTGCTGGCGGCGGGCGACGTGCTCTATCACGGGCCCGAGCGGCGGGCGTTGCAGGACATCCTGACCTGCGTGCGTGAGAAATGCGCCATCGCCGACGCCGGCCTGGCGCTCGAAGCCAACGCCGAGCGCCACCTGAAATCGGCCGCCGAAATGGCCCGCCTGTTCGCCAAATGGCCAGCGGCGGTGGCGCGGACGGTCGAGGTGGCGGAGCGCATCGCCTTCGATCTTGGCGAGCTGAAATACGAATATCCCGACGAGCCCGTGCCGCCGGGCAAGAGCGCCATCGCCCACCTGACCGACCTCGCCTGGAAGGGCGCGGCCTGGCGCTATCCAACGGGGATTCCGGACAAGGTGAGCGCTCTCCTGCGCCACGAACTGGCGCTCATCGAGGAACTCGACTACCCAAACTACTTCCTCACCGTGCACGACATCGTCGCCTGGGCGCGGGCCAAGGGCATCCTGTGCCAGGGACGCGGCTCGGCGGCCAATTCGGTGGTCTGCTTCTGCCTGGGCGTGACGGCGGTCGATCCCACCGAGCCCGATCACGACATGCTCTTCGCCCGCTTCATCTCCAAGGAGCGCGACGAGCCGCCGGACATCGACGTCGATTTCGAGCACGAGCGGCGCGAGCAGGTGATCCAGTACGTCTACGAACGCTATGGCCGCGAGCGGGCGGCGATCTGCGCCACGGTGATCCACTACCGGCCGCGCAGCGCCATTCGCGACGTGGGCAAGGCGCTGGGGCTGACCGAGGACGTCACCTCCCAGCTCGCCAACACCGTCTGGGGCTCCTACGGCGGCAAGGTCGAAGACCAGCACGTCGACGCCACCGGCCTCCAGCGCGAGGACCCGATGCTCAAGCGCGCGCTGGAGCTCACCGAGGAGCTGATCCGCTTTCCGCGGCATCTGTCCCAGCACGTCGGCGGTTTTGTGCTCACCCAGGGGCCGCTCACCGAGACCGTGCCGATCGGCAACGCGGCGATGGACGACCGCACCTTCATCGAGTGGGACAAGGACGACATCGACGAGCTCAAGATCATGAAGGTCGATGTGCTGGCGCTCGGCATGCTGACCGCCATCCGCCGCGGCTTTCAGATGATGCGGCGCCACTATGGCGTGGAGGTCGACCTCGCGACGCTGCCTCGCGAGGAGCCGCGCGTCTACGACATGCTGTGCACGGCCGATTCGCTCGGCGTCTTCCAGGTCGAGAGCCGGGCGCAGATGAGCATGTTGCCGCGCCTTCGGCCGCGCGAGTTCTACGACCTCGTCGTCGAGGTGGCGATCGTCCGTCCCGGGCCGATCCAGGGCAACATGGTGCATCCCTACCTCAATCGCCGCGCGGAGAAACGGGCGCTGGAGGCCAAGGCCGGGCCGGGGACCTATGAGATCAGCTTTCCCGCGCCGGCGCCCGAGCACGGGGATGCGGACGAACTGAAGCGCGTGCGCGGCAAGACGCTGGGCGTGCCGCTGTTCCAGGAACAGGCTAGGCGCATCGCCATGGAGGCGGCGAAGTTCTCCGGCGACGAGGCGAACGGGCTTCGCC
>JBOHLC010000007.1:0-3508 GCA_050729395.1 Caulobacteraceae bacterium | reverse complement strand
GGTCCCCACCGCTCTTCCCCGCGAAAGTGTTTGGTCCCGGAAGTTTGGGTTGATGGACTCGGTGTAGCAAGGGGCGTCGCCTGGATGAGGAGTCGCTCGTGCTGATGAAGCTGCATGCCAACGCCCTCACCACGCCTCTGACGCGGGCTCATATCCAGGCCAGCGCGGCGCGCGTGTCGGATCTGGCTCGCGAGTTGGGTGTGATGGAGACCACTGGGTCCCCGCTTTCGCGGGGAAGAGCGGATTTGGGGCCAGTCCGCTCTCCCCGCCGGGAGGGGTGGCGTTCCATGAACTATAATTCATAATCAGCTATCTTGCGTTACACGATACCTGGCGATATACACCACCCCATCGAAAGGAGTGGCGTCGTGGTCGAGGCCGTCCAGGTCCAGCTGAAGAAAGGGGTGCTCGAGCTGTGCGTGCTCGCCCTCCTCTCTGGGGGCGACGCTTATGGCTACGAGATCGCCAGCCGCCTGGCCAAGGGAATCGGGATGGGGGAAGGCACCATATATCCGCTGATGCGCCGCATGCAGGCCGATGGGCTCGTGGAGACCTATCTGGTCGAGAGCCCGTCGGGCCCGTCGCGCAAATACTACCGGCTCACCGCCTCGGGGCGCACGAGCTTCGCCGCCCAGCGGTCCGAGTGGACCCAGTTCTCCCAGGCCGTGAACGATATTCTGGGAAGCGCGCAATGACCCGCCAACAATTCATGAACCGCCTGCGCAACGGCCTCGTCGGGCTCGATGCCAAGACCATCGATGACATTGCCGCCGACTATGAGGGCCATTTCAACGAGGGCCTGGCCGCCGGTCGCAGCGAAGGCGAGGTCGCCGATGCCCTGGGCGATCCGGAGCGGCACGCCCGCGAGATCCGCGCCGAGGCGGGCCTCAAGCGCTGGGAGACCGAGCGCAACCCTTCGGCCGCCGCCGGGGCCGTGTTCGCCGTCTTTGGCCTGTGCGCGATCGACCTTCTCGTCCTGCTGCCGATCGTAATGTGGATCGCGGGGGTACTCTTCGCCTTCATTTGCGCGGCCGTGGCCCTGTTCGGAGTCGGCGCCCTCTTGATGGTCGCCGGTCCCTTCTGGATCATGGGCGCGCCGGTCGCCGCCCTCATTCTGACAGGACTTGGCCTGATCTCTTCGGGCGTGTTCTTCGGCTCACTCACCACCCTCGGCACCATCGGCTTCGTCAACGCCCTCGTCTGGTACGGACGCCTGCACATGCGCCTCTTAAAACCCGCCCTCGAACCGCAAGGGGTCGCCTCATGATCCGCACGCTCGTCATCCTGACCGGCATCAGCTTCGTGGTCGCCCTGGCCTGCTTCGCCGCGGCCTTCGCCATCGTCGGCGGTCCGTTCTACATCGACGACGAAGGGCAGTTTCATCGCACCATGTGGACCGACGTCAGCGTCGTTCGCCACCAGCTCCCGCCGGCGTCGTCCAAGCCGGCCTGAGTCGGCTTGCGCTTTTTCAAACGCTTGTTAGTCAGGGAGCCTTAAGCGCAGTTCGCGCCCAGCAAGGCTGACCATGGCTGACGATCAGGCCCCCGAGGCCCTGCGCCGCATCGACGAGGACGAGCCGCTCCGCCTCACGCTGGACCTGCCGCCGGAAATCGCATCGCCGCTTGCGCCTTTCAAGGGCGCGCGCCCGCCCGCGCCGGCCTGGTTCACCGCCGCCATCGCCAACACGCCGGAGCGGATTTTCGTGCCGGTGAAGGGCGCGCGCATCGAACTCCTGACCTGGGGCGAGGTCGGCCGGCCCGGGCTCATCTTCATCCATGGCAACAGCGCCCACGCCGGCTGGTGGAGCTTCATCGCGCCGTTCTTCGCCGACACGCATCGGGTGGCCTCCCTGTCGCTCTCTGGCATGGGCGGATCGGACTGGCGCGAGGTGTACAGCTTCGATCTGTTCGCCGAGGAGATCTTCGCCTGCGCCACCGCCGCCGCGCTCTACCAGGCGCCGGTGAAGCCGATTTACGTCGGCCACTCCTTCGGCGGCGCTCAGGCTTTCCACTCGGCGGTCCGTTTTCCAGAGCGGATGAGCGCGTGCGTCCTCGTCGACACCGGTTTCGGCGGCCCGCCGACGCCCGAGGATTTCGAGCGCATGCGCGCCGAGGCCATCGCCCGGGGCGAGGATCCGGGGCCGGCGCATCGGCTGTCGCAGCGCTCCGCCCGCAACCGCGTCTATCCAACCCTCGAGGCGGCGCTGGCCAGGTTCCGGTTCATGCCGCCGCAGGTTCCCGGCAACCTCTTCATCGCCGATTACATCGCCCGAGCTTCGCTCAAGCGCGTCCCGTTGCCGGAGACCGGCGAGGGTGGCGCCGATGGCTGGACCTGGCGGTTCGATCCGGGCGTATGGGCCAAGCTCGACCGCTCGGCCCTGGCCGGCATGGAGGCGGCGAAGCCCGCGCCGCCGATGGTTCACATCGTTGGCGAAGGCTCGGAGATCATCCGCCGGCACGCCATGATGGGCGCCTCGCGCAATCGCATCCCGCAGGACGTTCCGACGATCATCATCCCCGACAGCCAGCACCACATCATGGTCGACCAGCCCCTGGCGCTGGTCGCCGCGCTGCGCGCCGTCTTCGCCGTCTGGCCCACGAAAAGCTGAGCGATCAGGCACACAAGGCGCGCGTCTAGCCTTTGGGCTAGGCCTGAGCGGCGGCGGCGGGCGCCGGGCCATAGACGCTCTCACGGGCGGGATTAACCAGCGCCAACCAGACGACAAAGGCGAGGGCGGCCAGGGAGAGGGTCAAGGTGGCGATGGTGTGAGCTGGCATGGGACTCCTCCGTCGAAACTTACCGGCGCCTACATGGTCACGCGACAATACCTGCGGTAGCGGGCTTGAATGCAACCCAGCGTTCCATTCCGTGAACAGTCAATTCCGACGGCTCCGCCGGGATGGAGCCAGCCCGCGGAAAGACGCCGCGGCGCCGACCCCACCCCGGCCCCCCTGCAAGGATCGGGCAGGGGGAGGAGCCTCGGGCGGGACGGAGACCGGGGGAGCAATCTCCACTGTCCCGCTCGTTAAGGAATCGGGACGACCCCGCGCAGGAGTCTCCCACGGCTAGAGGACGAGCAAGCCCGCCCACTTCATGACGTGGAAGGCGGCGCCAAGGGCGAACACCACGGCGACCAGGCGCGCCTGTCTGAGAGTCCTGGCGAGTCGCCGACGGCGGTCGACCAGGCCGTCGCGGATCCGCGGGAACGGACCGCCGCGGCCGACTTCCATGTCGATGGGGATGCAGGTCATCGCCGTATCTCCGACTTCACCGTGTCGGCATTTGATCTAGCGACGGGACGAGCGGACGATTAGATCGCGCATTTGGGACATTTCGTTCTGAATCAGGAACAGCTCATGCGTGACCTCAACGATCTCAGCCTGTTTGCGGCGGTGGTCTCCAACGGCGGCTTTTCGGCGGCGGCGCGCGCGCTGGACACGCCCAAATCCCGGGTCAGCCGGCGAGTGGCGAACCTGGAGCAACAGCTGGGGGTGCGGCTGGTCGAGCG
>JBOHLC010000006.1:0-10279 GCA_050729395.1 Caulobacteraceae bacterium | reverse complement strand
CTCCCGGGTCGCCCCGGAAGAGAGACATTATCATGGCCACTCCCCTGCTGATGCCCAAGGCGACCGCTGTCTGGCTGGTCGACAACACCTCCCTTACCTTCGAACAGGTGGCTGCTTTCTGTGGCCTGCACCCCCTGGAAGTGAAGGGCATCGCCGATGGCGAGGTGGCGCGCGACATCCGCGGCGCCGACCCGATCTCCAACGGTCAGCTGTCCCGCGAGGAGCTTGACCGCGCCCAGGCCGATCCGACCTACCGCATGAAGGCGCAGAAGAGCCGTCACGCCGAGATGCTCAAGCCCGCGCGCAAGGGGCCGCGCTACACGCCCGTCTCGCGCCGCCAGGACCGGCCGGACGCAATCGCCTGGTTCGTGCGCAACCACCCCGAGGTCACCGACGCCCAGATTTCCAAGACGCTCGGCACGACCAAGTCGACCATCGACCAGGTGCGCAACCGCACGCACTGGAACTCGACCAACATCAAGCCGGTGGATCCGGTTTCCCTCGGCCTGGTCACCCAACTCGAACTCGACGCCCTGGTGAAGAAGGCGGCCGACAAGAAGGCGCGCGACGACGCCAAGCGGCGGCTGATCCAGCCGGAGGGTCCGACGCTCCATCCCGCCTCCGAGGGCGAAGAGGCGGAACCCGAAATGGCGGCGGAAGCGGAAGCCTGATGCGCCGCTTGGCCTGAACCTTCGCCCGGGCCATAGGGACGCCCATGGCGACCATGGCCCTGCTTTTCGCCGCCGCCCTGTGGGCGGGCGTGCAGAACGCGCTGGCCGGCGGCGGCTCGTTCGTCACCCTGCCGGCGCTGATTCTGTCCGGCCTCGACGCTCGCGCGGCCAACATCGCCTCGACCATCGCCCTCTTTCCCGGCCAGACGACTACCGGCTGGGTCGGCCGCAAGATGGTCAGCGGCGCCGCGGGCCTGAGCTTCCGCGCCCTCGTCGCCATCAGTCTTGTCGGCGGAGCGATCGGCGCGGGCCTGCTGCTGGCGACGCCGTCCAGCTTCTTCGCCCACCTGGTCCCCTGGCTGGTGCTGTTCGCCACCGGCCTCTTCGCCTGGGGCAGCTTCGCGCGCAGGAAGGACGAGGCTGGGACCAGACTTGGCCCGCGCGTGGGCGGCGCCCTGCAATTCCTGATCTCGGTCTATGGCGGCTACTTCGGCGGCGGCATCGGCTTTCTGATGCTGGCCGCCCTGACCGCCGCCGGCGTCGCCGTGCGCACCGCCGGAGCGAGCAAGAACATCCTGGCGGCGGTGATGAACGCCAGCGCCGTGGCCGTCTTCCTGTTCACCCCGGCCATCCCCTGGCCGCGGGTGGGGGTCGTGGCGGTTGGCGCGATCATCGGCGGATTTTTCGGCGCCCACCTCTTGAAGCGGGTGGACGAGCGGCTGATCCGGGGCTTTGTCGTGGTGCTGGGTATCGCCCTGACCGTGGGACTCTTCATGCGCGGATCGAAGCTTTGAGCAGAACGAACCTGGATATTTCCGCCGGCCGGGCCGCGTTCGGCGAGAACCCCGCGGGCTACCACGACGCGCGCCCGCCCTATCCCGAAGCGCTCTGGGCGCGGCTGGTCCAACGCACGGCGCTCAGGCCCGGAAAGGCCGTTCTTGAGATCGGGCCCGGAACCGGCCTGGCCACCTCGCGCCTTCTGGCGCTGGGCGCAGATCCGCTGTTGGCCATCGAGCCGGACGCGCGCCTTTCCGCCCACCTGCGCGCCGCGCTGCCCGATCCGGGCCTGACTATCCTCAATGTGACGCTTGAAGCCGCCGAACTCCCCACCGCCAGGTTCGATCTGGGCGCGGCGGCGACCTCGTTCCATTGGCTCGATCAGCCAAGCGCGCTCACCAAGGTGCGCGCGGCGCTCAAGGTCGGCGGCTGGTGGGCGATGTGGTGGACCAACTACGGCGCGGAAGGCGAGCCCGATCCGTTCCAGGCGGCCACGCGCCACCTGTTCGCCGAAACGCCGCGCGCGCCTTCGCACGGCCGCCGGGGCGGACCCTCCTTCGCCATGGATGCCGAGGCCCGTCTGGCCGATCTCGCGGAGGCCGGCTTCGTCGATGCCGCCGTGGACCATTGGCCATGGACGATCACGGTCGAAACGCGACGCCTCGCCGCCCTCTACGCCACCTTCTCGCCGATCCAGGCGCTGGCGCCGGACAGGCGCTTCGAGTTCCTGCGCGGCCTGGCCGAGATCGCCGATCGCGACTTCGGCGGCCGGGTCGAACGCAAGTTCAGCACCGTCCTCTACACCGCGCGCCGGCTGGGCTGATCACCCAGCTTGCCCGCTCGCGCCGCGGCCACGTGCTCGGGCGATGCGCCGAGGCGTGCGGCGGTGTCGGCCGCCCGGTCGGCCTCGATTCGCCGCGTCGTGCGCGCATGAAGGTCGGCGAACTGCAGCCAGACGGCGGCCCGGCCGGGATCGAGATCGGCGGCGCGCCCCAGCGCCGCCTCGGCCCCGATGAAGTCGCGCCGCGCCTTCAGCGCCATGGCCAGGCCCAGCTCGGCCGTGGCGTCATCCGGATTCTGCTCGAGCAGGCGGCGAAAGACGCGCTCCGCCTCAGACGGCCGCCGCGCGGCGGTCCACAGGGTGGCGACGGTCAGCAGGGTCATCGTCTCGGCGTCGGCCTCGGCGCGCCTCAGCCAGGGTCCGCACAGTCCCTTCTCGCCGCGCAGCACATGATAGGCGCCGAACGCCAGCGCGCCCCAGCCGCGGTTGGGCGCCAGACGAGTGAGCGCCGCGCCGAGATCAATAAGCGGACCTGGCTGATCGAGCAGCACGTGCGCGCGGACCTTGGCCCGCAGTCCCATGACATTTTCGGGATCGAGCGCCAGCGCCGCGTCGGCCACCCGCCCGGCCGCCTCCGCGTCGCGCTCGAGCAGCATCCAGGCCAGTTCCGCCAGGCCCTGAGCGCGCCAGCCCGGCAAAGGGCCCGACGGCGGCGCGTAACCAGCCGCCTCGGCCTGGGCCAGCAGATCAGTGTCTATCTCGGCTGGCGCGATGGACGCATCCGGAGCCTGCACGAGCGCGCCGTCGACGGGAAGGAGGCATCGACCGGGAAAAGATGCGTCTCCCAGGCCATAGAGCCCAAGGACCGTCGGCGCGACGTCGAGGACGTGCGCTCCCTCACCTTGGTGTTCGCCTCCGGTGGCCATGAACAAACCTGGCCGGTCGCGCCAGCCCGGCGAGGCGAGGATCAAGGTCGTTTCCGGTCCCGCCAATTCCACCAGACGCGCGATCAGGCCGTCGAGGAACCGCCAAGCCGCGGCGACCACCCCTGCGAACGGCCCCTCGCGGAATCGTTCGAACGCGATCCGGACATCGCCAAGCCAGCGGTGATGAACGAACACGGCCTGCGGCCGGGCCTCGCTCAGCAGCCAGGCCGCGCCCGCCTGGACGGTCGCCGCCCTGGCCATGGTCACCGCCAGCGTCGGCAAATGGACGTCACGCGACTGATCGATGTCGGCCATTGTCGGAACGAACGGCTTGAGCATCGCGGCCGTGATATCCGTGGGGTGGACCCGTCGTTCGCGCAGCGCCGCGCGAGCCTCCGCCGGCGCGCAATGCAGCGGTAGGGCCCAATCCTCGCCGACGCGTCCGCTGGCCGCCGCGAAGGTTTCGTCGATATGGACGCCCGCCCAATCCGCCCCCGGGCGCGACGCCGGCCAGGCGACCGAGCCGGTGGAAATGCCCGCCGCCTGGAGCCTTGCCCATAGCGGCGCGACGCGCCAGGACGCCCGACCGATGGGTCGTGTCCCGCCCGCCCACGCCTCGACATTGCGCCAGATTCCATGGACCTCAGGCTGAACGCCCGTCGCCAGCATGGTCCACACGGCGAGACGCGCGCCCGGCGGGCCGCCCGAGAGCCAGCAAGGCCGCGCGCACCTCGCCAGGGCGGTCAGCGCCGGAACCTCGCCCAATCGCACGGCGGCGTTGAAGCCCGCCCAATCGAGTCCGGCCGCGCCAATGAACACCAATCTGGTCATCGTCTCCTGGGCCATGTTAGGCGATCGGCATGGCCGTTCGCATTGATTTGGCTGGCGAAGCCGATGCGCCGGCCGCCCTGGCTCTGCTGCCCGAATCTCGAGGCTTGCCATGCGAATGGCTCATCGCCCGGATCGATGGCGAGTTCGCCGGCGCCGCGGCCCTCGCCTGGCGCGCCTGGGGAACGCCGGCCGGCTTTCCATTGACTGTGCAGGTAATGCCGAAGGCGCGCCGGCGAGGCGTCGGCCGCGCCCTGGTCGCGGCGACGCGAGGGCTGGCGGCAGAGGACGCCGACGGCCTTTGGTCGCTCGGAACCCATGCGCTCTCCGGTCCGGTGGCCGAATTCCTCGCCGCCTGCGGGTTCGTCGCGCGCCGGCGCCAGCTCCGGTTCGAGGCCTCCATCGAGACACTGCTGGCCAATGTCGCGCCGATCGCCGCGCGCGCGCGGCGAAACCTGCCAACTGAAGCCTGCATCGTGCCACTGCGTGAAGCGCCGCTGGAGGAAGCCGGCTGGCTGATGTCGCGCGAGTTTGGCGGCGGACCGTTCCGCGCGCTGCATGGCCTCCAACGTCGTGCGGCGGCCGATGACGACGATCGCTCGCAGGCGATGATGTTCGGCGAGGATCTGGCGGGCCTCGTTCTGTGGCGCGTTACCGACGGCGTTGCCAATGTGGATGCGCGCGTTGTCGCGCCGCGCTGGCGCGGCGGCTGGACCAATCTGCTGCTGCTGGAATCTGGCCTCCTCGCCGGCCTGGGCGAAGGGCTGGCGCGCATGCGCTTCCACTGCGACGATACGGTTAGCGATACGATCAGCCTGGCGCGCCGCTGCGATGCGGACGAATTGGGGCCTAGCGCCTACTATTATGCCGCGACCGCCTGACGCCTGCGCCGCGCGCCACGCAAGGCGCCGCCGACAAGGCCCGCGCCGGCGATCAGGAGCATCCATTCCGCCGGTTCGGGGACGGCTTCGTACATGACCGTCTCGAGATCGCCCGCACCGTCGAACATGGCCGTGCCGACGTAGGTGTCGCCGTCCGTGATGAACTCCAGATGCACGTATTCGTCCACACCCGGACTGACGCCCGTCGGGTTGGTCACATCGTAGGTGCCAGCCTTTTGATATGACTCGCCGGGCGCCGGCAAACCGGGCACGGTCGTGGTTTCCCCAATGAGCCCTTTGTCCTTGGTGATCGGATAGCCGAAGGTTCCTCTGAAGACTGTCTGGGGTGCGGTGCCAAGGCCGTAGTAGAAATTGGAATATTCGGGATCAGCGGTGACCTCGCCTCCCGTGGAATCCAGCGAGATGTAGACGCCCGGCTGACCAACAGGCAGGTTGAATGTCGCCGTGATTATCGTCGCCGCTTGAACGCCAGCCGCCGCGCCGACCGCGCCGCCAGCGGCCAGCATTGCCGCCGCATATTTGATTCCGCTCACTTTTGCCCCTCGCCTCCGTGACCCATCGACCTGAATTGATCATGGCCACATTCGGCCCTCGGTCAATAGACCCTGGAACATTTCGTCTTTGAAACCAGCTGGTTAGCTTAACTGTAGCTTACGGCGGCGTGGCGCGCCGCCTAGCCGCCGCTGAGCGCGCCGAAGATCAGCAGCTCGTCGCCGTCCCTCAGCGGCGACGAAATGTCGCGCGCCGCCTCGCGGCCCACGAACAGGCGCATGTGCCGCCGGATGCGGTCCTGTTCGTCGACCACGCGGAATTTCAAGCCCGGATACCGGCGATCGAGATCGTCGAGCACGGCGTCGATGGTCGCTCCGTTCGCCTCCAACCGGCTCGCCCCGCCGGTGTAGGAGTACAGCTGCGACGGCGCCCAGACGGTGATCATGGCGCGGGCGCGGCGACCACCGAATAGATCTCCGGCAGGTGCGCGGCGATCCCGCGCCAGCTTTCGCCTTCGTCGGCGCTCATCCACAGCTCGCCGCCGGTGGTTCCGAGATAGAGACCCGCAGGGCTCGCCTGATCGGCGCAGAAGGCCTGGCGCTTGACGGTGAACCAGCCCTGCTCGGCCGGAAAGCCGTGGTCCTGCCGGGTCCAGCTCGCGCCCGCGTCCTTTGTCCGATAGACCGCCGGCCGGCCGCCGGGACTGGTTCTCGGCCAGACATCCGTTCCATCCATGGGAAACACCCAGGCGGTGTCCGGATCGCGCGGGTGCGGCGTGATGGCGAAGCCGATATCGCCGATCTCCGCTGGCATGGCCCGGCCGATGCGCTCCCAGTTCTCGCCCGGACGGTCGAGCCGGTAGATGCCGCAGTGGTTCTGCTGCCAGATGCGGTCCGGCCGGCCCGGCGCCAGGGCGATGAAGTGGGCGTCCTGGCCGTATTCGGGATAGGGATCGGGCAGGAAATTGGCTTCCACGCCCTTGTTGAGCGGGGCCCACGTCGCCGCCCTGTCGCGGCTCTCGAATACCCCGCCGGTCGAGGTCGCCAGGTACATGTGGGCTGCGTCGCGCGGGTCGATCAGGATCTGGTTGAGGAGCGGCCCGTCCGGGGTGCCGGACTCCGACGGGACCCATTTGTCGTACATCTCATGATCGTTGAAGCCGGCGACGCTTTCCCAGGTCGCGCCGTTGTCGTCGCTGACGAACAGGCCCGGCGGCGAGGTTCCCACCCACCACACGCCCGGCTCGTCGGCGTGACCAGGCTGCAGCCAGAAGCTGTGATCCACTGCCCGCGCGGCCGCGGGCTTGTCAGATTTCGGGAAGGCCGGCGGCCGGGCCGCCTCGGTCCACGTCTTGCCTGCATCCAGGGAGCGGAAGATGGTCGGGCCCAGATGACCGGTCTTGGCCGCGATCAGCCGCACGCTAGGATCGCGCGGATCCTGGACGAAGTGGTTGACGATCTGGCCCAGGAACAGTGGTCCTTCGACCCGCCAGTCCACGCGCGCGCCGTCGTCGCGCCACACCCACGCGCCTTTGCGCGTGCCGATAAGAAGCTGCGTCTGCGTCATGGCGATCTCCGCGCGGAGCTCGAATGAGACATCCGTGAACGGCGGCGTCAACTCTCGTCGAGGGGCCGTGCCTGGGCGAGAATCCGCTCGAATTCGGGTTGATTCCTTAGGCCCGCGAAGCTCTGATCCGCCTTTGCGGCCATAAGTTCGCTTTCATGCCTGTCGAGCGACAACCGCAGGAACGCAAGAGCATGCGCCTGGTCGCCGCCGCGCGCGTAAACCGTCGCCATCGTGTAGGCGGAAAGCTGGCCGTTCCGGAACCGTTCTAGATCCTCGGCGGTCAAGGTCTGCATGAAGGCCGCCGGACCGCCGCTGGCAAGCGCCTGTTGGGCGGCCGCCAAGGTCTTCAGGGACTCCTGATCGTCGGTCAGTTCCGCCACCCGTTCCGCCTCGGCGAGAAAATCGGCGAACCGCGCCCGGTTGAAATAATAGTCCGCCAGATAGGCGTGCGCCGACACGAAGTCGGGATGGGCTTGCTCCACGGCAGTCAGCGCCGCGAGGCCATCGCCATCCCGTCCGTCCAGAAACAGTATGAGGCCGCGGTCCGAGGCGATTGCGGGCGACGACGGATCGAGCTTGAGCGCCGCGTCGATATGGGTCAGCGCCCCGACTTGATCGCCGCTGGCGGAAAGGGAGGTTGCGTACCAGCTCTGCGCGATCGGGGAGCGGGGATCTAGTTCGATGGCCCGATCGAACTCGCGCCTGGCCGCCACCGGATCCCAGAAGCCCCAGTAATCGGCAAAGGCCAGCGCCGCGTGCGCCCTCGCCACGCGATTGTTGAGCGCCAAAGCGTGTTCGGCCGCCGCGCGGGCCAACGGATAGGCCTGCGCGGCCGGCACGTGGGTGTATTCACGCATCAGGTCGTAAGTGCTGGCCAGGCCGGCGTAGGCCTCGGCATAGTTCGGATCGAGGGCGATGGCGGCGTTATACTCGGCGACCGCCCGGTTCAGGCTGTCGGGGGTGCGCTTGGCCCAATCATCGCTCGCCGCCAGATATTGCCGCTGGGCGTCAAGCGGGGGCGGCCGGAGCCGAGCCATAACTCCGTTGGCCACGAACACCGCGCCCGCGGTCACGGCCAGGGATGCGATTACAACAAGGCCGGTCAGGGTCGTGCCCCATATGCGCTTTCGGCGAGGGGCGGAGATTGGAGCTCGCTGCGGGGCAGTCGTCGCGGGCGCCGGTTCCGCTCCAAGGCCGTCCCGCCAAACCTCGAGTTCCGAGACGATAGCGAAGATGCGGCTCCGGCCCGTGCCGGGCAGCCGGTGGATCGGTAAGCCGCGTTCGGCTTCCCATCGCTTTACGGTGCGCTCGTCCTTGCGAAGGAAGGTGGCGACTTCTTTCCAGGTCTCCAGGCGCCGTTTCGGCGCGGAGTCGGCGGTCATGTCCCGAAACGCCCCTTCTCGCCCCGACTGACCCCGATCCGCTGAGCGCCGTCGCAACTAGTTTGTGAAACTGGAACACGGGCATCTACCGCCGCCCGCAAACCAATATGGGGCAAGGGGATTATGAGCGCAACGAAACTCGCTTTCGCGAGACGGGGGCTAATCGCCGCGGTGTCGGCCGCGGTCTGCATCGCCGTCGCGACATCCGCCTCAACCAATCTCATGATGGAAGGGGAAACGGTATGATCAAGCGATACCTGGGAGCGGCCGCGGCTGTCGCCGCGCTTGTTTCGATCAGTGGCATGGCGGCGGCTGGAACCTACACCCTCGATCTGGGAGCAAGCACCCAGAACTACACTCTGATTGGCCAAGGATCGTACGACCCGGGTCTGGGCAGCTTTACCAACGTCCAGGGAAGCGAATCGTACAACTCCGGCCTCAACACCACCACGGACACTCTGAGCGGCATCATCACGGGTTCGACCGACTCGGGGCTCGCCTCCGGGAACTACAGCTTTGTCACCACCTATAGCGGCATGCCGATTGGATCCGGCGGCTTCCAGGTGCAGTCGGAATCGAATCCAGCGAACCTAGCTTACTTTTACTACAGCTATTTCGATTCTTCCGTCGACATGACGCTTTATCTGACGGGAACACCCAGCGGTAGCCTGACCATTCCGTTGGTGACGGACGGCGCGTTCGACGCCGGCACGTCGTTCAGCTTCCTCTTTGTCACCGCCACGTGCACGGGCGTTGCCGATTGCACCCAAAATAATGTCGGCCTGACCGCAGGGGCTACTCAGTACGGTCCTGTCACCACGGAAGTTTCCGTGACCACGTCGGGCGTCCCTGAGCCCGCCACCTGGGCGCTGCTCCTCGTCGGATTCGCCGGCCTTGGGGCGGCCGCGCGCACTCGCCGTCGGCTAGTTGTACGACCCATCTGACGGACAAGTCCCCGGATCCGGCCTGAAGCGCGTCCTCCCACGGAGGGCGCGTTTCTCGTTTGTCAGAGGATGAACCGCGAAAGGTCGGCGTTCCTGGCCGGGCCGCCGATTGGGAAGGCTTTGCGCTCGGATTCACCCGCCGTGTCCCGAAACGCCCCTTCCCGCCCCGACTGACCCCGACCCTCAGGCTGCTGTCCTGACTAGTTTGCGCGCTGACATCTCGGCGTCGACCGCCGCAAGCAATCCAAGAAGGGGCAAGGGGTTTATGAGAACAACCAAACTCGTTTCCGCGAAGCGCGGGTTTATCGCCGCGGCGTCCGTCGTGGCGCTGATAGGTTTCGCAACATCTGCTTCCGCCAGTGACCTCATTGTGGACGGTGGTTTCGAAACGCCGGCCCCGGCGAGCGATACGCCGGCTGCCAGCCCGGGGCAGGGCTATCAGTTGGTTTCCGCCGGGAGCTCGTTCGGTACGTCAAATGCGTGGACGGTGGCTTATCAGCCTGGCGCCACCGGGTTCACTGGCGATAATGTCGCGCTTGGCCCTACCGTCGAGTACGCCTCGCCGAACATTTTCTACAACGCCCAATCCGGCGAGCAATCGTTGGATCTTTCAGGCGGAAACGATAACGGCCATCCGTTGGGCGTGATCCAGACGGTTTCGACCGTGGCGGGCACGACCTACACGCTGAGTTTCTACTTGGCGTCTTGGGTGGATCAGCCGGACGCTATGGTGGGCGTGTATGTCGATGGACTATCCGTCGGGGTTTTCACGAACGATAGCAACACTGGGGGGCGTGGCAGTCTGTCACCCGACCCGACTTATCCTGATTTTCTCGATGGCAATCTCTGGGACGCGTATACTTACCAATTCACCGCCACGGGAGCGTCGACCAGTATCGGCTTTTACAACAACAGCGCCAGTGGCGTAACCGAGGTAGGACTCGACGACGTGAGTTTGACCGCCCCAGTGTCGGGCGTCCCTGAGCCCGCCACCTGGGCGCTGCTCCTCG
>JBOHLC010000005.1:0-4743 GCA_050729395.1 Caulobacteraceae bacterium | reverse complement strand
CAGGCCGAAGGCCGGAGATGCGGGACCCAGGGGCGGCTTGCGCCAGCGCTTGATCCCCTGGGTCCCGGCTCTCGGCTGAAGCGCCACGGCCGGGATGACGATGAAAAGCGCTAAATGCGATTGCCCTGCCCCAGCATCGGGGGAAGAGAGTCACACCTCCAGCACGATCTTGCCGACGACGGCGCCTGACTCCATGCGCGCATGGGCGCCGGCCGCGTCGGCCAGGGGGAAGATACGGTCGATCACCGGCTTGACCTTTCCCGCCGCGATCCACGGCCAGACCACGCGCTCGACCTCCGCCGCCAGGCGCGCCTTCTCCTCCGCCGAACGCGGCCGCAGCGTCGAGCCGGAGACCGCCAGCCGCTTCTGCATCAGCTTCATGATCGGCAGCTCGACGACGCCCCCGCCCTGCGCGGCGATATGGACGAGGCGGCCGCCGGTCCGCAGGGCCTCCAGGTTCTTCGGGAAGTAGGCGCCGGCGACCATGTCGAGGATGACGTCCGCCCCGCCCGCGTCCTTGGCGACCGTTTCGAAGTCCTCGGCGCTGGCGTCGACGGCGATGTCGGCCCCGAGCGCCTTGGCCTGCTCGGCCTTGCCCGCGCCGCGGGCCGTGGCGATCACCCGGGCGCCGGCCGCCTTGGCCATCTGGATGGCGGTGACGCCGATGCCCGAGGTGGCCCCATGGATCATCGCCGTCTCGCCGGCTTTCAGGGCCCCGAGCTCGAACAGATTGGCCCACACGGTGAACACCGTTTCCGGCAGACAGGCGGCCTCGATGAAGGAAAGGCCCTTGGGGACCGGCAGGGCGTGACGAGCGTCGCAGGCGGCGAACTCCGCGTAACCGCCGCCGCCCAGCAGGGCGCACACTTTGTCGCCCTCGCGCCAGCGGCCACCTGAGTGAACCACCTCGCCGGCTGCTTCCAGGCCAAGCGTCGTGGGCGCGCCAGGTGGCGGCGGATAGAAGCCCAGGCGCTGGAGGATGTCGGGCCGGTTCACCCCCGCGGCGCGCACGCGAATGAGGATCTGGCCCGCGCCGGGGACCGGACGGGGAATTTCCACCCCGTGCAGCGCCTCGGCCGGCCCCCGGCCGCCGGCCACGGCGATGGCGGTCATGGTCGGCGCGGTCATCTGCGGGCCTTCCTCCGATCTTGCGCGAGCGGCCGCGCGGCCTCAGATAGCGCCCTCACCAAGCGGAAGGCAAAGGAGACCCTTCCAATGACCGATGAACCGGCCGAGGCCCGCCGTCCGCGCGGCCACGCGCTCGTCGAACTGGCCAGGGAAGACCTGGAGCTCTATGGGGTCGCCGAACTCAACGAGCGCATCGAACTCCTCAACGCGGAGATCACCCGGGCCCGCGCCCAGATCGTCCGCAAGGAGGCCACGCGCTCCGCCGCCGACGCCTTCTTCACGCGCAAGGACTAGAAAGACACGCTTGTCGAAGTTCGATCTCACCACGGCCGGCGGGCGTCTGCGCACGACCGTGGACCATCTGTGGAACGACCACGCCTATCTGCGCCTGGGCTTTTCCAACGCCCACTGGATCAGCGACGAGTTGGTGCGCGCCAACCAGCCGTGGCCGTTCCAGCTCAAGGCCTGGCGCGATCGCGGGATCAGGACGGTGATCAACCTGCGCGGCGGCTTCGACGCCAGCTTCCGCGCCTTGGAGGTCGAGGCGTGCGAGCGCCTGGGCCTGGAGCTGGTCGATTTCGTCATCGCCTCGCGCGACGTGCCGACGGCCGAAAAGGTGCTGGGCGCGCGCGACCTCTTCGAAACGGTGCGCTATCCCGCCTTGATGCATTGCAAGTCGGGCGCCGACCGGGCGGGAATCATGGCCGTGTTCTACAAGCACTTCCGCCAGGGCCTTTCGATCCGCGAGGCGCTGGATCAGCTCTCGCCGCGCTATCTGCACGTCAAGGCCGGCCTCACCGGCGTGCTCGACTACATCTTCGAGCGCTATCTCGCCGAAGGCGAGCCGGCGGGCCTCAGCTTCGTAGAATGGGTGCAGAGCCCGGCCTACGATCCCGTGGCCATGAAAGCCGAGTTCAAGGCCGGCTGGTGGGGAACGGCGCTGAACGACAAGCTGCTGCGGCGGGAATAGGCCGATGAGCGCAATTCATCCCGAGATCGCCGCCGTCACGGCCAGGATCGCCGAGCGCTCGGCCCCGACGCGCCGCGCCTATCTCGCCTTCATCGCCGCCGAACGCGACCGCGGCCTCGGTCGGCCGCGCCTCAGCTGCAGCAACATCGCCCACGCCTTCGCCGCCTCGGGCGAGGACAAGAGCGCCATTCGCTCCGGCGGGGCGATGAACATCGGCGTGGTCACGGCCTTCAACGACATGCTCTCGGCCCACCAGCCGTACGGACGCTATCCCGAGCAGATCAAGCTCTTCGCGCGCGAGGTCGGGGCCACGGCCCAGGTCGCCGGCGGCGTGCCGGCTATGTGCGATGGCGTCACCCAGGGCCAGAAGGGCATGGAGCTGTCGCTGTTCAGCCGCGACGCCATCGCGCTGGCCACGGCGGTCGCCCTGACCCACGCCATGTTCGAGAGCGCCCTGCTCCTGGGCATCTGCGACAAGATCGTGCCAGGCCTTCTGATCGGCGCCCTGCGTTTCGGCCACCTGCCGATGCTGCTGGTCCCGGCCGGTCCGATGCCGTCGGGCATCGCCAACCGCGAGAAGCAGCGGGTGCGCCAGCTCTTCGCCGAGGGCAAGGCCGGCCGCGAGGAGCTGCTGGAAGCCGAGGCGGCCGCCTATCACGGCGCCGGCACCTGCACCTTCTACGGCACGGCCAATTCCAACCAGATGATGATGGAGGCCATGGGCCTGCACATTCCCGGCGCGGCTTTCGTCAATCCGGGAACCAGGCTGCGCCAGGCGCTCACCCGCGCCGCCGTCCATCGCCTGGCCGCCATCGGCTGGAACGGCGCGGACTATCGGCCGATCGGGCGCTGTGTCGATGAGAAGGCGATCGTCAACGCCGCCGTCACCCTGCTGGCCACCGGCGGCTCGACCAACCACGCCATCCACCTGCCGGCGATCGCCCGCGCCGCGGGGATCGTCATCGACTGGCAGGATCTCGACCGCCTGTCGGCCGTCTCGCCGCTCATCGCCCGCGTCTATCCCAATGGCCCCGGCGACGTGAACGCCTTCGAGGCGGCCGGCGGCACGGGCTTCGTCATCGCCACCCTCTTGCAGGCGGGCCTGCTGCACGCCGACGTTCTCACCGCCGGCGCCGGCACCCTGGCCGACTTCGCCCGCCGCCCGAGCCTGGAAGGCGAGACGCTCCGCTGGACCGACGCGCCGGCTTCGCCGAATGACGCCGAGATGCTCCGCCCCGCCGGCGATCCCTTCCGCCCGGAAGGCGGCATGCGCCTGGTGGCCGGCAATCTCGGGCGGGCGATCTTCAAGACCAGCGCGGTCGACGAGCCCCGCTGGTCGCTCGAGGCGCCGGCGCGCGTGTTCGCCGATCAGGACGCCGTGGTCGCCGCCTTCCAGGCCGGCGAGCTCGATGGCGACGTCGCCGTCGTCGTCCGCTTCCAAGGCCCGCGCGCCAATGGCATGCCCGAGCTGCACAGGCTGACCCCGGCGCTGGGCGTGCTGCAGTACCGCGGCCACACCGTGCTGCTGGTCACCGACGGGCGCATGTCCGGCGCCTCGGGCAAGGTGCCGGCCGCGATCCACGTCACCCCCGAGGCGGCCGACGGCGGCCCGCTCGCCCGCCTGCGCGATGGCGACCTCGTCCGCCTGTGCGCCCATCGTGGCGAGCTTTCCGCCCTGGTCGAGGAGGCCGAGTGGCTGGCCCGCGCGCCGGCGGCCCCGCCGCCCTCCGACCCCGGCCTCGGCCGCGAGCTCTTCGCCATGATGCGCCTGGGCGCCGACAGCGCCGAGCACGGCGCCTCGGCCATGCTCAACGCCGCCGCCCTGTGAACGATCGAGCCCAATCGATGGCCACGCCCGAACGCGTCATGCGCCTCTCGCCGGTGATTCCGGTCCTGACCATCGAGGACGCCGCCTTGGCCCGGCCGATCGCCGAGGCCATCGTCGCCGGCGGCCTGAAGGTGTTGGAGGTGACCCTGCGCACGCCCGCCGCGCTCAAGGCGATAGCCGAGATGGCCAAGGTCGAAGGCGCTGTGGTCGGCGCCGGCACGGTGCTCAATGGCGCCGATCTGCGACGGGCCCTGGACGCCGGCGCCAGCTTCATCGTCAGCCCGGGCCTGACCGGCTCACTGGCCGAGGCGGCAGACGACGCCGGCGTTCCATTCCTGCCGGGCGTCGCCAACGCCGGCGATATTATGCGCGGGATGGACCTGGGACTTTCGTTCTTCAAGTTCTTCCCGGCCGAGGCGGCGGGCGGCCGCGCGGCCCTGGCCAGCCTCGCCGCGCCATTCGGCCAGGCGCGCTTCTGCCCCACCGGCGGGATCACCCCCGCCACGGCCCCAGCGTGGCTCGCCATGCCCTCGGTGCTGTGCGTCGGCGGCAGCTGGATCGTTCCCCCCGGCCCGCACGACCTCGCCGCCATCCGCGCCCGCGCCGCCGCGGCGGCGGCGCTGGGACGGTAAACAAAAGAAGTTCCGTCCGTCCCGGGGGTGGCCGCGCGCGAGCGCGTGCGTCATCACCATATACCGCTCTTCCCCGCGCAAGCGGGGACCCAGGCGTTTTTCATGTTCGCCCGGACCCGCCAAGCCCATCGGAAGAAGGCCACGCTGGACACCACTGGGTCCCCGCTTGCGCGGGGAAGAGCGGA
>JBOHLC010000004.1:0-14951 GCA_050729395.1 Caulobacteraceae bacterium | reverse complement strand
GTTCATCCCCGCCGCCGGCAAGCGCCTGGGCCTTGATGTCGGCGCCGGCGTCGGCCGCGACGCGGACTGGCTGGCGTCCCTCGGCCTGGAGATGGTGGCCGTCGAACCCTCGGCCGACCTGCGCGCCATAGTTATGCGTCATCATTCTCTGGTCGAAGCCCCGGCGCGTTAGAGCATGCTCGTTTGATCGCTGGCGCTCGGATCGGTCACGTCGATGGCCGATAACGCGATTTCGCCGCCGGTAAGTTCGATTCGCACAGAAACGATCATTTTCCCAGGCAACAGGAGGCGAACCACTTGGGGTCCGGCCGCCAACAATGCGGCCGCGAGGACTTGGACGCGACGGCCCGGCTGAGTCGCGACGCGCAATGAACTCAGGGTTATCCGCTTGCGGCCGGTCCCGTCGTCAAAAAGTACGGGCGGGGTCTCCGAGGGTCCGAGCGCAGAAGTCGATTGCAGGAAAACGCCGCGACCAAATCCGCCCCGCTTGCTGCGCTTGGCATCGGCCTTCTTCGTGACCGCGTCCAAGCCCACACCGGCAACATCGGCCAAGGCGCGCACAATCTCAAAGATATCGGCGAGTTCCTCGGTCCTCGTTTCGGTCGTCTCGGCCGTTAGCAGTTCGTGGGATTCCTCGAACAGCTTCCCAAGCAGGGCCACGGTCAGCTCTTCATGGGCAATCTCACCGGCCGACACGGCCTCGCCCTTCGCCTCGATGTTTTCAGGAATCTGGTCCCGGACCAACTTGTCGAATGCGCGTCGCTGACGCATTTCCTGTAATTGGCGGCTGGGCTCAGCCGAATAAACCTGTGCACCGGCTTTCCGAAGCTGGTGAAAAGCATGACCGAGCACCGAGCCCCGAATCTCGATCGGCAAGCACAGTTGGATGGCGGCGGCGCTGACGCGCCTTATGAATAGATTGCTGCGGAGGTTCTCGCCGACTGGTTCCAAGATGATCTTTCGCGAGCCAGACCGCACGCCTTCCAGTTTCGTCAGGTCCTCATCCGATCGGATTTTTATGGAGGGAAGCGGACGACTTTTCTTTTCATCGAGGAGTTGCTCGGGGGTCTCCTTGTACCATGGTAGATTGGGCTGCAGCCCGTGGGTGTCAGGAACGCCAACGAACCACATGATCTGCACGTCGGAACCGATATTGTCAGAAATTTCTTTGGTTCGTTTAGCGATGTCCAAGCGCTCTCCTGTGTTCAAAGTGCGGTAACGGGCCG
Source organism: Caulobacteraceae bacterium (assembly GCA_050729395.1). Lineage (GTDB taxonomy): Bacteria > Pseudomonadota > Alphaproteobacteria > Caulobacterales > Caulobacteraceae > Acaudatibacter. The sequence goes on along the minus strand of JBOHLC010000004.1, from coordinate 13,725 downwards.
CCCTCCCGACGATCTGCTCAGTGACCCAGGTTCCATCGAGTTGTTCGAGCAACACCAGCTCTTTGAATCGGATAGTCTGTGAGAGCTGCGCCCCATCGGCCGCGCGGCAAATATAAGTATCGGTGGGATAGTATTGCATCCCATCGGCTAGGCCCCACAAGGCGTCTATGCGCACGACTGGCGAGCCCGCTTTGTAATGTGACCAAGCGGCGGCGCGGGCCGGAATATAGCTGTGAAGGATGAAAACGACGTCAGTAAGCGGGGTGCCGCCTTTGTACCAATCGGAGACTTGGGCTCGCAGCCAGGCGACAGCGGTTTTGCCATCGACCGTGTTGGTGCGTCCGAGGTTCTGTGACGGTATTAGACAGTCAGTGCGCAGTACTGCCCGGCCCGCAGTCAGAATGTCGATCTCAGTTGCAAGTTCCTGGCGGCCTTTGGTCGTAGCCAGCGCCGCCGAAATTCGGTCGGCGGGCGCGTAATACAGCCGATGAGGCGGAAGGCGACCGCCGGTAGCGAAATCGGCCACATTGCGTAATTTGCCCCAGGGCGACGCAGAGCCGACGACATGGCGTTGAAAAAACACCCCCACATCGGCCAATGGCGGCGAGGGAAAGGCGTTGATGATCGACTCTGGTGTGCGGCCGTCGGTGGAAAGAACGTCGATATCGCGCTGGAGAATCCAGAGTTTCGTTCCGTCCCAGCACCATTCGAGAAGGAGACGCTGAGAGGAGTCCGCCTTCCAGAAGTGTTTGGCGACGGATCGAAGTCGGGACAGCATTTCTTGTCGACCGAGACACACAAGTGGCTCAGCGATCGAGACTTCGGCGGCTTGCTTAGCCGAGACGCTCTGAGCCGCCGCCCCCTCCTGCCCCGAAGTCAACGTCCGCTCGATGATCCAACGGTACGGCTTGGCTACTAGCCGGTGCTCGTTTGATAGGAACCCGCACTCGACGGCTTCAATATACTTTTGAACAATGAGACACATCGAACCCAGCGTGGAAGCGCGCAGAAAGTCATCAAAGATGGCTTTGAGCGCTTGCCGGAAGTCATCGAGCGAAATGCCTGCCTTGACGCGCTTGCTTTGGTAGTGACCCCGCTCCCTAATGGTCTCGTCGGTTGCACTCGACCGAACTATAAGCTCCGGTCCTTGGCTGCCGCCGAACGCGCCTAACTCGTGCCAGAGGTTCTCGCTGAGCCCATCAAATGATCCATCCTGTTGGCGGTAGGCCTCGAAGAGGTCCCGCGCCACCAGGATCGCAGCGGGTCGCCACGGACTGGGGATGGCGGCGAAGCCATGACTCTTGGCGCCGAACTGGTCCGTCAGATTGTCGGGCCACCCGGCCGCTTGGTCGACGGATATGAAAACGGTCACGCCTTACGTCCGAGCGTCCCAAGCAAACGTGTTGCAAATTTCTGCAGGGCGGCAAGGAAATTGTCGGCGAAGAGGCCAACGAAAAAACCGAACCCGGAGCCAGAAACCATACGGCCAAAGAGATCTTTCGAGAGCAATGGGATGATGCCGGACATGATCATACACCCCGTGAAAACGGCCATGAGCCCACCTAGAATGGGCACGCTAAGTCGCCACACCACGCGATCACGGTTCCATTCATTCCACGATACCGAATGGTACAGCCACTTCGTTGAGAACGTGGCTCCCCCGAGAACCCCAGAAAAAAACACGGCCAGCCAAAGTTGCAGCACGCGCACAATATTTGGCGTGTCCGCCAGCAATGGAGTGTTGAATATTGCACGGAGAAGCGAGAAAACGTAACGAGGGCTCCAGACGAGCAGCAGGATCGCCGAGACCGCCACGGCTATGACCGCGACCAAATAGGATCCCTCCAGCCCAATTTGGAGCCACGCTGATCGCGAAAATCGCGACCTGAAGTCGCCCTTACTCCTGCCATCGGAAAAATCTGTCTTCGACAGTGAAAAGGTGCCGTCTTGGGAGCGCCCTTTTTCGGCGTCGGACGCTTCCCCTTCCGCCACGTGCCCCTACCCCGCCCACTCCGCCGATCGAGCCGCTGCACGACGGGTCTTTAGGGCGTTCTCCCCAAATTGGTCCTGGCGGTAGTCCCACCCTTCGAGGCCTAGCTTGCTCGCGATCACGCGTCGGATGCCTTGCGACACCGGCTCCTGGGGATAGACGATAAGGCCCGCGCCTGTACGGCGGCTGCGCACCAGCCAGTAGTCCCGGTCGAGCTCGATTAGTGACCAGGGGTCTGCCTGGTCCGCTTGGAAGCGTTGACCCCCATGGACGGCCCAAACCGCCTCGCCGAGATCGAAAGTCATCGGCACTAGGTGAAGGTGCGCCTGATCTACGCCGCAGCCAGTCTTGCTACCGAGCTGCGCCGGGCCGTGTTCAAATTCGAACACTTCGCCACCGAAGGTGTGCAAAGTCGTGGCCACGAAATCCTTGGCTGGAATCAGCGCTCGCCGTTCGTCGGTTTTTAGGGATGCTAGATTGCGCGCCGATTGCCTAGGGACGACTAGCGACCATCCCGGCACCATGCTGCCGATCGATGGCAGTACGACGCAGTCCCGATCCGCATAGATCGGGATGTCGAACAAATCCGACGGGCCCCGGCGACAACCATCGACCACCCACGAGAACCGTGAGGCTTCGGGACGCAGGTCGATGGTTGGCTTGAGCATGGCGGTCAATCTGCGACTTAAATTCGGGGCGGCGGCCGGGAGAATTCGAGATCGCCGGCATCCCGCCAACTCCATCCTCGCCCTATATGATTCTCGGACGGGCGGTCTCAATTATCAACCCCTACATTGGCGTTCCCGGCGGCCTTATCCACGCCCCCCAACAACCGCCCCCTGATCTCCCCGACCGCCCCCGCCAAATCCACGGTCGCAAACCTTATCCGGTGACCCTGGATCGTCACCGCCTCGTCCACCTCCGCGTCCACGGCCAGGTGCAGCAGCAGGCCCTCGGCGCGGTCCGCCAGGGCGTCCTTGCCGCACTGCGATCTGAGATAGGCGTACATCTGGTAGAGGCGCCCTGAGTCGAGGTTGGTCTCCCGACGCCAGCCGGCCGTGGGGATGCGGTGAACTTGGTGTCGATGACCCGCCGTCGCCCTCGCGCGCGGTGCTCGAGGATGATGTCGGTCCGCATCGAGGGCAGGATGGCCAGGGCGCCGGCGCTGGCCTAGTCCACCTGCCAGCCGAGCTGCCCGCCCTGGCGCACGCTCCAGCCGCCCTCGAGTTCGGCCCGATAGAAGCCGACGGCGCGCCCGGTAGAGCGCCAGGGCCGGCGCGAAGGCCGGTCCGCCGCCGGTCGCGAGGCTAAGGCGCGTCACGCCGCACGCCCTGGGCCGTCGATCACTCAGGCGGGAAATCGCTCCACATCGACGCGGTGTGGGCCACGGTGGAGGCGCCAAGGCGGAACCCTTCCCAGCCCGCGTCCGCCACCGCCGCGCAGCGTTCGCGGTAGGCGGCGAAACCGCCGACATAGACTCCAAACGCGGTTGGCTTCCCTGGGATGTTGGAGCCGAAGTACCAGGATCGCGACTTTGGATAGAGTGTGTGAGACACCACCTCCGCCGCGTGCGCGGTCCATGCCGATTGAGCATCCGCGGTCGCCTCGATCACCGGGATGGGGTGGTTTGAAACCTCGGCCACGCAATCGGCGATCCAGTCGACGTGCTGCTCCACGGCGGTCGGCATGTTGGCGAGCACCGAAGGGCTGAGCGGGCCGGTGATCGTGAACAGGTTGGGAAATCCGGCCGTCGCCAGGCCAAGATAGGTCGCCGGACCTTCGCTCCAGGCGTCGGCCAGTCGCTGGCCTCCACGACCGCGGATCTCCGGCGCCAGCAGGCTCCCGGTCATGGCGTCGAAACCAGTCGCAAGCACCAGATCGTCCAGTTCATATCCGCTTTCGCTGGTCAGGACCTCGCGACCGCGGACCTCGACTATGGGCGTTCGTCGCAGATCCACGAGTTCGACGTGCGGCAGGTTGAAGGTCGCATAGTAGTCGTCGTCGACGGGCGGGCGCTTCACGCCGATTGGATGGTCGACTGGGATCAGTCGATCGGCGATGGCCGGATCACGCACGATCGAGCGGATCTTGTCGCGCACGAAGGCCTGCGCGGTCTCGTTGGCGTCCAGGCTGGTGAAGAGGTCGGTAAAGGCGGTGAAGAAGCGCAAGCCGCCGACCTGCCACAGCCTCTCATAGGTCGCGCGCCGTTCATCCTCGGGCGTTGCCAGCGCCGAACGCGACGGCGCTTCGAAGGGGACCGCGCCAGGCGATGCGAGGCACGCGGCGCGGATGTCGGCATAGTGCGTCTTCACCCAGGCGTCGAATTCGGCGGCGGTCGGCGCGTTGCGCGCCGGCAGCACCCAGTTCGCCGTCCGCTGAAACACGGTGAGGCTCCGGGCCTGCCGGGCAATGCGAGGTATGGCCTGCACGCCCGAGGCGCCGGTTCCGATGACGGCGACCCTGCGATCGGTGAAATCCACTCCGTCGTGCGGCCATTGGCTTGTCCGCCAGGTGGCGCCTGCAAAGCTGGCCAGCCCCTTGATGCCTGGCTCGTGGGGCGTTGAAAGGCATCCCATGGCCGTGACCAGGAACCGGCAGCTCGTTTCGAAGCCATCGGCCGTCCGCGCACGCCAGGCGAGCTCGGCTTCGTCGAAAACCGCCTCTGCCAGCGCGGCGTCGAACCGGATGTGCCGGTGAAGATCGAAACGGTCGGCCACATGCTCCAGGTAGCGCAGGATCTCGCCCTGCTCTGAGTACCTGAGGGACCAGTTCCAATCCTGCTGCAGGGCTTCAGAGAAAGCGTAGCTGTAGTAGTAGCTCTCGCAGTCGCACCGCGCCCCGGGATAACGGTTCCAATACCAGACCCCGCCGACGCCGCCGCCCTTCTCGAGACCCAGCACCTTCAGTCCGGCTTCGCGAAACCGGTGTATCGCATAGAGGCCCGCGAACCCCGCGCCGACCACCACCACGTCCCATTCCGGCTCGCCGCCGCGCGCTGGTCCGCCGTCCTTCGACATGCCGCTCCTTCCGAACTGTCGGCCGCTTGCCTCACTCATACATAACATGCGTTATGTGTCAGCCCCTAATGATGGCAGGTGGCGGCGGCGCCGAGGTGGCCGTTGGCTCCACGCCCTGGACGGAGGAAACGCGGATGGGACGGCTGCAAGGAAAGATCGCGCTGGTGACTGGCGCGGCGAGCGGAATTGGCCGCGCCATCGCCATCGCCCTTGCCCGGGAAGGCGCCGGCGTGATGGCGACGGACATCGACGAATCCGCCGCCGACGTCGTGGCGCGGACCATTCGCGACAGCGGCGGTCGCGCAAGCGCGTCTCGCCTCGACGTGACCGATGAAGACCAATGGAGCGCCGCCGTCGAGCAGGCCGAGCTCGAATCGGGCGGCCTTCAGATCCTGGTCAACAACGCCGCGCTTTGCATGCTTTCGCCGGTGGGCGAGATGAGCCTGGCCGACTGGCGTCGCCAGACGTCGGTGAACCTCGACGGCGTTTTCCTGGGCGTGCGCGCGGCGCTCCCATTGATGGCCCGGTCTGGCGGCGGCGCCATCGTCAACATCTCTTCGGTCGCCGGCCTGCGCGGCATCGCCGGGCTTTCGGGATATTGCGCCACCAAGGGCGCGGTGCGGCTCTTCACCAAGGCGGTGGCCCTGGAGTGCGCCCAGGCCTGGACGGGCATACGGGTGAATTCCATCCATCCCGGCAGCATCGAGACGCCGATCTGGGTGAAGATGCACCATGGAGGGACGTTGCCGGACATCGGCGCGAGCGAGACCGAAACAATCATGGCCGAGACGCGGGCCGCCGGCGTGGCAGCCACGCCCACGGGGAGCGCCGGCATGCCGGAGGATATCGCCGCGGGCGTGATCTATCTGGCTTCGGATGATGCCCGGTTCGTCACCGGCGCCGAACTGGTCATCGATGGCGGCGTAATGGCCGGTTGAGGCTCGCCGTCAGAACACGGCTATGGGATTGAGCGGCGAGCCCGTGCCGCCCTGGATACGCAACGGCGCCAGGGTCAGCAGGAACTCCCATCGGTCTTCTTCCGCGCACACCTGGGCGACGCGCTCGAGATCGAGATTGTCCAGCAGGTGCAATCCCATGGCGACCAGCCCCACCATATGCAGGGGCATGGGCCAGCTGGGTGAGATGGCGCCGGGGGGGATCGGATCGTGCACGCCGTCGCCGCCGAGAATGGCCACCTCTCGTTCATGCAGCCACAAGGCGACATGCGGATCGAGCCCCGCCACCGCCTGGTCGCTAATGGCCTTTCGGCGCTCGTCCCGGCCCAGCCGCACCAGCACGATGTCGCCGCGACCGACCTTGACGCCCTGCGCGGCCTCGGTTCGCTCCAATGCGGCGGCGTCCAGCAGTTGCTCCGGATCAAGGTAGGGAACCCCGAGGGCCCTTGGGACATCGAGAAGCACGCCCCGTCCGACCACCCCGTCCTTGAGCGTCATGACCGTATTTCGCCTTGCGCCCGTGCTCTTTACGTCGCTGGCTGGATGGCCGTTGTACATCCGCCCGCCCTGGAAGACGTGGCACAGGGCGTCGAGGTGGCTGGACGCCATGCCATGGAAAGCGATGCCGATGTAGTCCGTCGACACCTCCAGTCCGTTGACGCCGGGCACGCAGGGATCATCGCCGGCGATAACCATGTGGTGGTGGGCGGGCCATGGATTTTCGGGACCCGGATCGACCGGGAAATCTCGCGATAGGCTGACGCTGCGTCCACGTTTCACCAACGCGGCGGCCGCTCGGATCTGCGCTTCCCTTAAGTGGTTCAGCGCCCCGCGCTCGTCGTCCTCGCCCCACCGGCCCCAGTTGTTCACCGCGCGGAAAAGGGACTCCATTTCCTTGTCGGTGTAGGTCCGGGAGATCATCGCTCGCCGCCGAGCGCCTCGTTGGCCCGCGTGTGGCGCACGCCAGGCCGCAGCTCGATCAGCTCGACAAGATTGCCGTCCGGATCGCGGCAGCACACCGAGCCGACGAGGCCGAGATCCTCCTTGGGAACGAATACCTCGCCGCAAAACCGCACGCCCGACGCCTGGAGGTCGGCATGGGCGGCGTGAACGTTACGTGTCCGGAAAGCCAGAATTCGGGGCACCTCGTCGGCGGCCCGATTGGGGTCGGGGAAGGTCGCCTTTGGCTCCAGCCACTCGATGAGATCCAGCATCGGACCGTTGGGGTCGGACGGCAGGACCATCAGCACGCCGCGCCCCTTGGCCCGTCGCATCCCGAATATCCCGGCCACGAAGTCCGGCCAGTCGACGTTGCGTCGATCATTCAGGATCTCGAAGCCCAACCGTCGATAGAATGCGATGGAGGTGTCGAGATCGCGGACATTGATGACCGTATGGTAGAAGTTCTCGAGACCCCATTCGCCGCTCATCGTCCCCCGCCGCCTCCGAAATTGACCGTAAGGCGAACGCCATAGGTCCTCGGCGGATAGTAGGCGAAGTTGTCCGGCTCGAGCGCCTGCTGACCGAGGGTTATCGATTGCAAGCCATCGTTCGAGATGACGTTCGCGTTCTCCAGGTTCTTGACGAATCCTTCCAACTGCCAGCGCCCGTCCTCGCTTCGCCAGGTCAGCCGAAGGTTGGTGAAGTGGTACGGCTTCTGGGTCGACGTGAAGTAGTTGTCCGGTAGGAACTGCACCCGGCCGGAGAAGAAGCTGTCGACCCGCGGCGTGAGCGTGCCGGCCGCGAAGTGGAAGGTGTAGCTCGCGCCCACGTCCACCGTGTAGGGCGGCGTCTGGTTGAGTTCGTTGCCCTGGAAATTGCACAGCAGTGTCACGGCCGCGCAGCCGGGCCCCGGGCCGCCAAAACGGGTGTCGGTGGTGATGTATTTCCCGTACTTGGCGTCCGTCAGTGTGACCGTGGCGTTGAGTCTGAGGTTCGTCACCGGGACGGCCGCGAACTCGGCCTCGAGGCCATCGACGTTGGTGACGCCATTGACGTTGTTGATGCCCGACTCCGTCGAGCTCTGAATAAACACCTGCAGATCGGAGATCGCCTCGCGATAGGCGGCCAGGTTCAACTGCACCCGGTTGTCCAGGAACTGTGATTTCAGGCCCAGCTCGTAGGACCACATCGTCTCGGGCCCGTAGACATGCGCCAGGCCGATGATGTTGCCCCCGGCGAGATACCCGCGCGACACCGAGGCATAGGTCATGGTTTGCGGCGACAACTGATACGAAAGCTCGAACTTGCCGGTGACCTGTCCCCACGTCTGGGAGAACGGCCCCGTGGCGATCTCGCACGACCCTCCGCAGGCGACCGGAAGGACGTAGTTGAGGTAGTTGAAGCCGTACTTGGTGTCGTTGGTGTAGCGAAGGCCGGCGGTCACCGTCAGCGGCAGGCCAAGACCCAGTTTCTGGAGATCCACATCGACCTGGCCGAACGGCGCGTAGGACTTGGTCTTGGTGTAGCCGTGGCTGAGGAACTGGAATTCGTCCAGCTCTCCAGGATAGGGGAACACGTCGTTGTAGCCGGTGTCCTCGTACGCGTAGTTTTCGTAGTCGTTGGCGTAGAAATAGATGAATCCGGCCACCCATCTTACGGCGGCGCTCGGATTGCGCGACGCCAGGCGCAGTTCCTCGGAGAACTGGGAATTGCGCATGTTCCACACAGGATCGAAGGCGATCGGCAGATCCGAGCCATCCCCGTCGCTGGTCTGATTGACGTTCCCGTGCGCGTAAGCGGTCACCGAGGTGAAGGTGGCGAAGGGAAGGTCCCAGTTGAAGGTCGCCGAGAACAGCTGCTGCCGATTGTCGGCGTTCTCCGGATAGTCGTGGCAGAACACCCGTGGGTTGAAGCTGGCCTGGGTGCTGAAGTCGCAGGCGGAGCCCGGGGTGATCCCGCCAGGAGGATTGATGTATCGCGCCGGGGTTTCCCACCAGGCCGTGTTTGTGGCTTGCGGATCCTTGCTTTCGCTCGTCGAGGCCATGAGCAACAGTCTGGCGACGTTGCCGAATTCGAACTGCAGTTGCCCCCGCACCATCCAATAGTCCTCGGCGTCTTGGTTGTGGGTCGCCCCCGGCGCCGTGGACAGATTGGTCGCGTAGGCGTCGTGGTTGGACGACACCGCGGTCAACCTTCCCTCGATCTTCAGTCCGTTCCCGTCGAAGATCGGCCCGCTTATGAATCCCCTGAACGTGCGCGCGTTATAGTTGCCGTAGAGACCGTCGACCGAGGCTTCGAAATCGTCGGTCGGCTTGCGGGCGATGACGTTGATTGAACCGCCGACGGAGTTCCGACCATAGAGGGTGCCCTGCGGCCCGCGCAGCACCTCGACACGGTCGATGTCATAGAATTCCGGGTCCACCGCGGTGGTCTGCTGCAGGTAGACGCCATCGAAATTGTAGGCGACCGGCGAGTCACCGCCAGGCGTGGTGTTCTGGCTTCCCAGGCCCCGCATGGTGATGACGTTCTCGCCTCCGGTGACGCCGGAGCCGAAGCGAAGCGAAGGTACCGTTTCCGTGAGGTCCGCGAAGCCGACGATACCTTTGGCCTGCAACTCCGTCCCGGTCTCGGCGGTGATGGCGACGGCCACCTTCTGCAACGACTCCTCGCGGCGCTCCGCGGTGACGACCACTTCACCGACGCTTGTGGCGCCGGTCGCCGCGGTTGCGGCGGGGTCGGCGGCCCAGCTTGGCGAGGCCGCGATGGCCACCGCCAGACCCGCGGCTGCGGACATGAAACTCGCGCGACCCGCCATGGCTCGATCCCTCCCTTTTTGCCGGACTTGGCGAGACGCAGGCCCACCCTTGTCAACGGTCGATTAGGAGGGAAACATAACGCTTGTTCTGGAGTTGGGAAGCCCCATTCCGTATCAATTGTTATGGAATCGCATGCTGGGACGTGGTCTGGCGGCCGCGCGCCGGCGGCTGGCCGTAACGTCCTTCCGCCATGAGTTCGATCCAGGTGTCGATGATCCGCCACTGCCGCGCCACGGAGAGGCGCCCCACCCCGAGAAGCACCTGGACACCGATCCCATCGATGACCGCGACCAGTTCCTGGGCCGCCAGATCGGGATCGAAACTCTTGATCGCATACCCCTCGTCCTGGGCGCGGCGGATGAGGCGCGCCAGTCGGCCATGCCATTCGTCATAGCGCTCGCCCATGACCCGCGCGACGTCGGGGTTGTAACTGGAACGCTCCCAGAACCCGACCCAGACCCGCCAGTATCCTCTGGTGACAGGCGTGATCGGGAGAGCATCGGCGACCACCCTGCGTAGCGCGACCAGCGGCGACTTCTCTGTCGCCGAACGCACCATTCGCTCGCGCACGGGTTTGGCGGAGCATTCCGACGCCAGGATCAGGACCTGGTCCTTGGACGTGAAATAGTGGGTCAGGGCCCCCGTGGTGAATCCCGCCTCCTTGGCGACCTCGCGTACGGTCAGGCCGCCGACGCCGGCGCGCATGATCACCCGCAGGGCGGCCATGGCGAAGGCCTCCCTTCGCTCGTCATGGTCTGCTTGCCTGGCCATGTGTCCCCCGGTCAGCCGCTCCTGAGCGATGGACTCTAGCACGGATTGGCGCGCGCAAGAGCATGGCCGCCGAATCGAAAACGTGATCAGAGGTTCACTCATAAAAAAACGTCTGTTATGTTATTTGGAATGTGATAGCCGTTTGGACCGAGGGCCCGATCCATGAAATTTGATGTCTTCTGCGAAATCCAGCGGGCAGGTCCGTGGGGCGAGCGTGACGAAGCAAGCCTGTTTTCCGAGGTGCTGGATCAGGCCAAGGCCGCCGACGAGGCGGGTTTCGAGATCTGGTGGCAGGTTGAACATCATGGGTCGCCGGAGTTCAGCTATTCTTCCGCTCCGGAAGTGGTCCTGACAGCCATCGCCATGTCGACCCGGCGGCTTCGCGTCGGTCATGCCGGCGTTCTTGCCCCCTTTCGCATCAACCATCCGCTTCGCGTGGCGGAACGCGCCGCGACGCTGGACATCCTCTCCGGCGGCCGCTTCGAGCTTGGACTGGCCAAGTCCGGCGGAAAGGAATGGGAGACGTTCGGCGTCGACGCCGAGAAGGCCCGCGATGAAGTTCGCGACGCCATGCGTCTGATCCCGCGCATGTGGACCGAGCCGGAGTTCTCTTTCGACTCCGAGACCCTGACGATTCCACTGCGCCAGCTGACGCCGCGTCCAATTCAGCGCCCCCATCCGCGCCTGTGGCAAACCTGCGGATCGCCGGAAAGCTTCTACATGGCTGGGGAACTGGGGGTCGGAGCGCTTGGCACGACTCTCCTTAGCCCCATCGAGGCGCTCGGCCGCATGATGCGTGAGCATGACCGCGGGCTCGCCGACTGTCGCGATCCCGCCGGCCTGGTCGTCAACGATCAGAAGGGCGCGTTTACCTTCGTGCACCTTGCCGAGAGTCGCGCCAAGGCGATCGAGAATCGAGCCGCCTGGTCGGCGCTCTGGTACGTGAACGCCGCGGCGACGACCTTCAAGGTCCCCCGCCGCATCTGGTACGACATGATCAAGGCCGGCCTCCATCCGAACTCGGCGCGGGATACCGCCGCGCTGGCCAGGCTCGATCCCAATGAGACGGTCATCCACCCTGACGACCCGCCCGTGCTCGTCATGCTGAAACGCATGGCGCAAGGCGAGGTCATAACGGCGGAGGAAGCCCATGAGGTGTTGGAGGAGCTTGATTGCGTCGTGATCGGCGACCCCGACCATTGTCGCCGAAAGATCGAAGGCTATCGGCGGATCGGTATCGACCGGATGATGTGCATGATGCAGTTCGGCGATATTCCACCCGCGGCGGTGCTTCGCAGCCTCGAGCTGGCAGGGCGCGACCTCGTTCCCCACTTCGCCGGCTCGAACTTGGAGCCGGCGGCTTGACCCATGACCAACCCGGTCCCCGCGGACCTTTCCAGACCTTGATCCTGGAGCGTGTCGGGCCGGTCGATTGGCTGACGTTGAACCGGCCGGAGCGCCTCAACACGCTCACCGGCACGATGGTCCGCGAGCTGTGCGCCTATTTCCAGGGTCTCCAGAACGACTATTCGACGAGGATCGTGGGCTTGCGCGGTTCCGGGCGCGCTTTCTGCGCTGGCCTGGATATCAAGGAGCACCAGGGCGGTGATCGCGTTCCGGAGGGCGCCGGCCGCACGCGGCCGGGATATCACCTGTTCGACATCGTTCGCCTGATGCGGGAGTGCCCGCAACCGATCGTCGCCCTGGTCCACGGCCCCGCGTGCGGCGGTGGTTTCGCCATCGCCCTCGCGGCCGATATCCGGCTGGTCGGCGAGAGCGCCCGTATGAACGACGCCTTCATCACGCTTGGCCGCTCCGGGTGCGAACTCGGTCTGACCTATTTCCTGCCGCGCATCGTTGGACTGGGTCTGGCTGCCGAGATCATGCTCACCGGCGGCTTTGTCGACGCCGCCCGGGCCGTGGCGATCGGGCTAGCCTCGCGCGCCGGGGCGGACGAGGAACTCGCGACCATCGCCGAGGCCTATATCGAGCCCATGCTGCGGTCGACGCCGCTAGGCCTGCGGATGACCAAGCAGACGCTCAATCGAGCGCTTTGTGTCAGCGACCTTGCCGCGGTCATCGACCTGGAAGAACGCGCGCAAGCCATTTGCGGTCGGGGCCCGGAATTCGAGGAGGCGATGAACGCCTTCCTCGAGAAACGCCCGCCGCGATACAACGCGGAAACGGGAGCGACCTGATGGCCGATGCGACTGGGCCCGAAGACTGGCGGCTCGAACGTTTCTATCACACCATCATCAACGCTCGGGACATCGATGAGACTGTGCGTTTCTACCAGGACCTGGGTTTCGTCATCGTGCGCGATCGACGTCGCATGACTTGGCCCCCGGGCGGCGGCCTGGTGTTCGGCATGATCCCGGACGTGAAGGGCTATGGCGGCACGCTCATGGCCTTGCCTGACGATCCGCCGCCCGACGGGCCCATGATTGACATCATTCAATGGATCGAGCCGCGGGCCGAGCTTCATGAACCTTCGCCGCACCGCGTGCCACGGGTGACAGCCTTTCGGACGCGCAACGTCCGTGGCGCGCTGCGCTCATTGCAGGCCAAGGGCCACAGAACGACCCTCCCCGAAGCGTCAGATGCCAATGCCGCCGCCGGAATCCTCTGGGTGGCGGGCGTCTATGATCCCAACGGCAATGTGATCGAACTGATCGAGCTGGCCGAGGGCCTGGTCACCTCGCGCCTTCAGGAGGTCCACGGCGTGGATGAGTAGGCGTCGGGGGCAGTCCAGCATTGGCAAACCGGCGCCCACGAGCTGTTGCACCTGAAGGTCCCCAATCATGGCCGGGTTTTCCATGCTCTCCTGAGCGCTTACTTCCCAAATTGGCGAGAGCGGGAGGCTTCTCGCCTTGGGCGAGTCAAATCTCGCGCGCCACCCCCATCAACCGCCCCCTGATCTCCCCCACCGTCCCCGCCAGATCCACCGTCGCAAACCGGATCCGGTGCCCCTGGATCGTCACCGCCTCGTCCACCTCCGCGTCCACGGCCGGGTGCAGCAGCAGGCCCTCGGCGCGGTCGGCCAGGGCGTCCTTGCCGCATTGCGATCGGAGATAGGCGTACATCTGGTAGAGATGCTCTGAGTTGAGGGTCGTCTCCCGGCGCCAGCCGGCCGTGACGATGCGGGTGAACTTGGTGTCGATGACGAGCCGTCGCCCACGCGCGCGGTGCTCGAGGATGATGTCGGTCCGCATCGAGGGCAGGATGGCCAGGGC
>JBOHLC010000003.1:0-3429 GCA_050729395.1 Caulobacteraceae bacterium | reverse complement strand
CTTCTCGGGCGAGCAGCGGATTGCGCTCCAGCTCGGCCTCGACGAAGGCCTCCAGCTAAAGGTTGGAGAGCTGCAGCAGCTTGATGGCCTGCTGCAGCTGCGGCGTGATGACCAGACCCTGGCCCTGCCGAAGCTCAAGACGTGGTCCGAGCGACAATCCCCACTCCCGCGAAACAACTCGTCGGCAGGGTGATAACGGGCCAACCGCATCCGATTGGTTAACAGTGGCGCGAAAATTGCAGGACGCCTCGCCGCAGGCGCGTCCTCAGTCGAACTGGTCACCCAGATAGACCCGGCGGACCTCGGCATTGGCCAGGATCTCGTGCGGCACGCCCTCGAACAGCACCTCGCCGGCGTGGATGATCGAGGCGCGGTCGATGATGTCCAGCGTCTCGCGCACATTGTGGTCGGTGATCAGTATGCCGATGCCACGCTTGCGCAGATAGCCGATCACGTCGCGGATGTCGGAAATGGCCAGGGGGTCGATGCCGGCGAAAGGCTCGTCCAGCAGCATGAACGACGGCTCGCTGGCCAGGGCCCGCGCGATCTCCACCCGCCGCCGCTCGCCGCCCGACAGCGAGACCGCGGCCGAGGCGCGCAGATGGTCGATGTGCAGCTCTTCCAAGAGCTCGGTGGTGATCGCCCGCACCTTCTCGCGCCGGGTTTCGCGCATCTCGACCACGGCCATGACGTTCTGCTCGACGGTCATGCCGCGGAAGATGGAGGTTTCCTGCGGCAGATAGCCGAGCCCCTCGCGCGCGCGCTGGTACATCGGCTGGTTGGTGATATCGATGCCGTCGAGGAAGATGGTTCCGTAGTCGGCGGCAATCAGACCGGTGATCATATAGAAGCAGGTGGTCTTGCCGGCGCCATTGGGGCCCAGGAGACCGGCGACCTCGCCTCGGCCAAGGTGCAGGCTGACACCCTTGACCACGGCGCGGCCGCGGAACGACTTGCCGATGCGATCGACGAGAAGGCCTTCGCCGGCCGGGACCTCGGCCGCCGCCTTGACCTTCTTCTTGGCCAGCGCGCCGGCGTCGTTCATTGCGCGCCTGGCTTTTCCGGCGCGGCCGCGGACTGGTCCTTCTTCTCGGGATAGAAGACGCCGCGCACGCGGTTTGCCGCCCCGGCGCCGTGGGCCCCCGATTCCATGGTGAACTGCTTGGTCGAGACCTTGATGATCAGCCGGTCGCCGCGGGCCACATTATTGCCCTGGACGACGATGACATCGCCGGTCATGACGATCTCGTCGCTGGCCGCCGTATAGACGGCCCGATCTCCGCGCGCGTTCTGGGTGGGGGTGACGTAGTAGACGTTACCCTCGGCGATCACCTTCTGGGTCGCGCCGCACGCCGGCTGGCCGCTGGCGTCCTTGCCCTTGGGCGCCTCATAGACGGTTATGGTGTTGGCCCTGAGGCGCGTGTCGCCCTGAAGGGCCTCGGCCGCGCCTTTCCAGATGGCCATGCACTTGGAATTGTTCACCTCCGCCTCGTTGGCGGTGATGTCGATCGGCGCGTTGGAATTGGTCTGGATCTGCGCCCGCGCGGCGCCGCCAACGCCCATGAGGGCGAGACCGGCCAGGCCGGCGAGGCGGAGATCGCGCCAGGGTTTCATGCGCGCTCCTTTACGACCCCGGGCCAAACGGCGCCATGGCTTAATGGGTCTTGAGCCGGGCATGGACGCCGCCCTTGAAGATCACCGTCTCGCCTTTGTTGTAGATATCGTAGCTGTTCGACTGGACGCTGCCCTGGCTGGTCGTGGCGGCCAGCGCCTTGGGCCCCTCGACCATGCCGGTCTTGGTGTTGACCACCGCCTGGTCGGTGGCGAAGCGCTCGCCCGCCGCATTGGCCCCGCGCACATGGCCACGCAGGATGAGCACGCGCGTATCCTCATGGTAGACGCCGCTGTCGGCGGTGAGGGTCTGCGGATGCGGCCCGCCAACGTCGAGGATCAGAGATGGGTACTGCAGCAGCACCACCTGGAGCGACCGCTCGTCCCGGGCCGCCTGGCGCGCGCCCAGGGTGAAGGCGCGCCCCTGGTTGTCGCGGCCGAAGAAGTGCGGATTGGTCATCCGGATGGGCGTCGTCGCGTCCTGGTGCGCGGCCGCCTGGCGGCGCACGGCGTGCTCGACCACCAGGGTTGCAAGCAGACCGACCACCCCGACCATGATCAGAGGCAAGGCCACGCGCAGCACGCGCACGAAGCGGCTGTGGGCGCGCGCCTTGCCGCGCGGCAGGTGCGACTTGCGGGCGGTCGGGGAGGCGAGGATCATGACATCGCGCTCACGGCCCGTGATCGAAGATGTCGACGTCTTCCCAGCCGGCCACGTCAAGGAGCGCGCGCGCGGGCAGGAAATCGAAACACGCCTGCGCCAGGCTCATGCGACCCTCGCGGATCAACATGGCGTCCAGCCGCGCCTTGAGCGCATGCAGATGGATGACGTCGGTCGCCGCGTAGGCGACCTGTTCGGGCGAGAGCGCGGCCGCGCCCCAGTCGGAGCTCTGCTGCGCCTTGCTGAGATCGACGCCGAGCAGCTCCCTGACCACGTCCTTCAGGCCGTGCCGGTCGGTGTAGGTGCGCGCCAGCTTGGAGGCGATCTTCGTGCAATAGACCGGGCCGGTGACGACGTCCAAATGCAGCTTGAACATGGCGATGTCGAAGCGGCCGAAATGGAACAGCTTGAGCACCTTCGGATCGGCCAGCAGGCGCTTGAGGTTGGGCGCGGCATAGCCCGGCCGATCGAGCCGCACCAAATGCGCCTCGCCCGAGGGCCCGCACAGCTGGACCACGCACAGGGGATCACGCCCGAGGCGAAGTCCCATGGTCTCCGAATCGACGGCCACCGAGGCGACGTCGGCGAACAGCCCCTCGGGCAGGTCCCCCTGATGCAGAACGTGGGTCAGGTCTAACTCCGTCGGCGGCCGCGCCGCCCGTGCGCGAGAATGCATTAAGCCCAAATCGTGAAGGCTTCGTCTGTCGAACCGCGCCTCGCCAGCTACGCGAGACGTAAGCCCTCGCTCGCCCGGTCACAAGCGCGGCCTCGAAGCGCCGGCGGCCAGAAAGCCTGGTGCCCAGGAAAGGACTCGAAGAATTCTTCTAACCCATTCCTAACGCGAATATCTCTCCGAGCACGCCGAGAGCATAACCCCCAAATCTACCCCCAAACTTGCGGGCTATGGCCAAATTCACAGGCCGAGGGCGGCCCATTTCGTCCTTAAGCGACCGGTGGTCAAGTGGCGGAAGCAGCCTCGGACGCATCACGACCTATGGCAATGGCGAAGCCACCTGTTCATATCCCGATACCCCGTCCCCGCCCCATGTCGAAGCCGATTGCCATGGCGAGCGAGCGGCCGATGTTGCGGCCGGTCTCGAAGGCGATGCCGAGCTGCTGCTTGCGGCCGGCCAGGATCGACTCCAGCTGCGGATCGC
>JBOHLC010000002.1:0-7453 GCA_050729395.1 Caulobacteraceae bacterium | reverse complement strand
GCCACCAACATTCCGCCGCACAACCTTGGCGAGATCGTCGATGCCTGCCTGGCCCTGATCGATACCCCGGACATTCCCCTCGACGAGCTGCTCGAGCTGGTTCCGGGCCCCGATTTCCCCACCGGCGGCGAGATCATCGGCCGGTCCGGCGCCAGGGCCGCGTTGATGAGCGGGCGGGGCTCGGTCGTCGTCCGCGGCGTGGCTTCCATCGAGGAGATCCGCAAGGATCGCGAGGCGATCCTCGTCACCGCCATCCCCTATCAGGTGAACAAGGCGGCCATGGTCGAACGCATCGCCGAGCTGGTGCGCGACAAGCGCGTCGAGGGCGTCGCCGACCTGCGCGACGAGAGCGACCGCTCGGGCATGCGCGTGGTGGTCGAGCTGAAGCGCGACGCCAGCGGCGAGGTGGTCTTGAACCAGCTTTACCGTTTCACGCCGCTGCAGAGCGCCTTCGCGGTCAACGCCCTGGCGCTCAATCACGGCCGCCCGCAGCAGATGGGTCTGCGCGAGATGCTGGACGAATTCATCGCCTTCCGCGAGGAGGTGGTGGTCCGGCGCACGCGCTTCGAGCTCAGCAAGGCGCGCGACCGAGCTCACGTACTGGTCGGTTTGGCCATCGCGGTGGTCAATATCGACGAGGTGATCCACATCATCCGCTCGTCCAAGGACCCGGCCGAAGCGCGCGAGCGGCTGGTGGAGCGGGATTGGCCGATCGGCGACATGGAGGCGCTCATCTCCCTCGTCGCCGACCCGCGCACGGTGATCATAGACGGCGACAAGGTGCGCCTGACGGACGAACAGACCCGCGCCATCCTGGCCCTTACCCTCTCGCGCCTGACCGGCCTCGGCCGGGAGGAGATCTTCGAGGAAGCCCATGAACTGGCCGGCGCCATTCGCGCCCATCTGGATCTGCTCTCCTCGCGCGAGGCGATCATGGCCGTGGTGCGCGGCGAGCTGGTCGAGGCGCGCGATGATTTCGCCACGCCCAGGCTCACTCAGATCGTCGAGGGCGACGCCGACGTCGAGGACGAGGACCTCATCGCCCGCGAGGACATGGTCATCACCGTCACCCACGGCGGCTATGTGAAGCGCACGCCGCTGACCACCTATCGCACCCAGCATCGCGGCGGAAAGGGGCGCTCGGGCATGTCGACCAAGGAGGAAGACGCGGTCACCCGCGTGTTCTCCGCTTCGACCCACGCGCCGATGCTGTTCTTCTCCTCCGGCGGCCAGGCCTACAGGCTCAAGGTGTGGCGCCTGCCGGTCGGCGCGCCGACCGCGCGCGGCAAGGCCTTCATCAATCTGTTTCCGATCGAGCCGGGCGAGACCATGACCTCGATCCTGGCCTTGCCCGAGGACGAGACCACCTGGGACGCGCTGGATCTGATGTTCGCCACGCGCTCAGGCGGGGTGCGACGCAACAAGCTCTCGGACTTCGGCCAGATGCACAAGGGCGGCAAGATCGCCATGAAGCTCGACCCGGGCGATGCGATCATCGGCGTGGCCCTGTGCACCTCGGCCAACGATGTGCTGCTGAGTTCGGCCGCCGGCCGCTGCATCCGCTTTCCGGTCAGCGACGTGCGCGTCTTCGCCGGGCGGGATTCCACCGGCGTGCGCGGCATTCGCCTGGCCGAGGGCGACAGCGCTCTTTCCATGGCCATACTGCGCGCCGTGCCCGCCACCGCCGACGAGCGGGCCGCCTATCTGCGCCACGCCAACGCCATGCGCGCGGCGGCAAGCGAGGATGGCGAGGACGCGCCAGCGCCGGTCGAGGAAGAGGAAGAAGGCGTCGAGGGCGACGTTTCGCTCTCGGTCGAACGCATCGCCGAATTGGGCGCGGCCGAGGAGTTCATCCTTACCGTTTCATCCGAAGGCTTCGGCAAGCGCACCTCGGCGTATGATTACCGCCGCACCGGACGCGGCGGGCAGGGCCTGATCGCCCAGGACCTGTCCAAGCGCGGCGGCCGGCTGGCGGCTTCGTTCCCGGTCGAGGAGACAGATGAGATCCTGCTGGTGACCGACCAGGGCCAGCTCATCCGCGTCCGGGTCGCCCAGATCCGCATCGCCGGCCGCAATACCCAGGGCGTGACCATTTTCCGCACCGCCCAGGAAGAGCATGTCGTCTCCGTCGAACGGGTAGAAGGGGCGGAAGACGACGACGCGCCCGAGGCCGAGGAGGAATGATGAAGCGCATCGGACTTTATCCGGGTACGTTCGATCCGGCGACCAATGGCCACCTCGACATCATCGGCCGCGCGGTCAAGCTGGTCGACAAGCTGGTCATCGGAGTCGCCGTCAACGCGGCCAAGAAGCCGCTCTTCTCGCTCGAGGAACGGGTCGAGATCATCCGTGAAGAGACGGTGTCGTGCGCCAGGATCGCCGAGATCGAGGTGCTGACCTACGACAAGCTGACCATCCACTTCGCGCGCGAAGTCGGCGCCCAGATGCTCGTGCGCGGCCTGCGGGCGACGAACGACTTCGAATACGAATTCCAGATGACGGCGATGAACCAGCAGCTCGACCGCGACATCGAAACCGTGTTCCTGATGGCCGACCCGCGCCACCAGGCGATCGCCTCGCGCCTGGTCAAGGACATCGTCGCCATGGGCGGGGACGTTTCACGCTTCGTGCCCAAAGGCGTGGCGACGCGCCTGGCGGCCAAGTTCGGGGGCTCCTGACGCGATTTCGAATGCTCGGAGCGAAAGTTCCTCGATGCATTGAGTTGCGCGCGGGGTCGAGCGAGTTCTATCACCGGATTTGCTATCCAATCAGACAGCCGACCGGGGGAGCTTTGTTTGTCGGAACTTGAAGAGCATCCCGCCACGCGCGTGTCGCGCGGTCCTCCGCCCGCATGGGCGGACGTGCCGTTGGAACTTCCTACGGAACGCCTAACGGCCGATCAAAGCATGGGAGGTCGTTGCGCGTTGCTCAGCGACACGCAGATTAATCTTACCGGATCGGATCAAGTAGTTGTTCACCGCACAATTTATGAAGTCACGAGTTCGGAGGGGTTGACGGCTGCTGCTAACCACAACTTTGATTTCGAACCGAGTTTCCAGAGCCTCATGTTCCACCATGTTCGGGTTATCCGCGCCACGCAAGTCCGAGAGATCGATCCGACACAAGGGCTCGAGTTGCTGCGTCGAGAACGACAACTCGAGCGCGCGATCTTCGACGGGCGCTTGACCGCCTATGTATCGATTCCGGATGTGCGTGTGGGCGACATCATCGATGTTTGCTTCAGCACGATTGGTGCTCATCCGACATTGGGCGGGCGCTTCAGTGCGGAGTTTGTGCTGAGTTGGCAATGTTGGGTCGGAGAGGCACGCCTTCGTCTGATTTCGCGCGCCGACAGACCGATGTGCGTCGAGACCTGGAACAACGTGCCGGACTGCGAAGTTGAGGAAGGCGCGGACAAAAGCATCACCCGGACCTGGCGCGCCAGGAGGACAGCTCCAGTAGCCCTGGAACCCTACGTCCCAGGGTGGATAAGGTTGTTCGCCACCGTAAAGGTCAGCGACCGCATGTCATGGGCGGAGGTCGCGGAGAGATTCCGCGGCTACTACCGCCCTGAACCGCTGCCGGCCGAGCTGGAAGGCTCCGTCGAGGCGATAGCCAACAAGAAATTGACCGCCGCGGAGACGGTCGTCCAAGCACTCCATCTTGTCCAAGGCGAATTGCGCAACCAAGCCGTCACGATTGGCGAGGTCGGCTTTGCGCCAAGATCGCTCGGGCAAATCTGGTCGACGCGCACCGGCGATTGCAAGGATGCTTCGCGCCTGCTTACAGCTGTTCTCGATCGGCTTGGGATCGCTGCGGAGCCTGTCCTCGTGCATACGGCGCGTGGCCCCGAGCTGATTGATGAGGCCCCAAGTCTGGTGGCGTTCAACCACTGCATCGTAGGGGTGACGCTCAACGGACGTCGTTATTGGCTCGATCCAACCCTATTTCCCCAAGGCGGAACGCTCGACGTTCTCTGCCAGGCGCGATTCGGCTGGGGTCTCCCATTGCGGGAGGACGCCTTGCTCGAGGACATGGGCGAAGAATCCCTGGCAGACAGTTTTCACATTTCGGAAGTTTATGAACTACCGGAAGAATTCGAGAGCCCCGGCAAGGTTCAGGTGACGACGACTTTGTTTGGATGGCGGGCCGACGCGACCCGCCGACGATTAGCGGCCGGCTTCGCGGCCTACAGCAGTGACCTGGCCAAGCGATTTAGCCAGCGATACGAATCGGCCACGGAGTTGGCACCGCTGAAGGTCGTCGATGGTCGCGACGCAAATCGCGTGGATCTGGTCGAAACCATCGAATTGGGTCGCGTCTGGCGCGTATTACCGGATGGCCGGGTGAAGTTCGAGACAACCGACGAACTCTTCCGACCCAATCTTCCCGCTCTGTCAAAGGATGGCCGGAAATGGCCGATCACCCTTGGTCGTCCCCTCAGAGCTACCAGCGTCATCGAAATCCATTTGCCCATTTCGATCCGCCCGACGGAATCCGACAAGTCGGCTGAAATGCGAGGCATCCGGGCAACGCATTCGCTGAAGGCACGGGATGGATCAAACCGGATTCTCGTATCGAGCCGGAGCCTGACAGTCGAGCGACCCTTCCTCGAAGCTGGAGAGACGCGAAGGTTCGCGGAATGGCGCGATGACCTGTTGCTGAGAGCAGGCCTCTGGGTTCGCGCGCAAGTAAGGTCCGGCCGCATCGTGAGCACGCCTCCGTCGCCCGCGGACGATCAATTCTCTTCGCCTTAGCCTAGCAGTTGGACGACCGCGTCGCTTCTCCTATCCATGATGCGTGCCGACATCGTCACCTGCGGCGGAGCTCGGAGCTACGGCGACTCTCCAAAAGGCGTTCCTAACCCGCACTTGCCTCGCCGATCTCGCCGCGATAGGCGGGCGCCATGAATCCCCGTCTCGCCTACGTCGCCGCCTTTTTGGCCCTGGGGGGGCTGGCCCCGACGGCCAACGCCCGGTCCGCCCCCACCGTGGCGGCGCCGAGCGAAGCCGACTGGCGCGCGCCCGATCCGAACAATGTGCTGATCATCGACACCAACAAGGGCCGCATCGTCGTCGAACTCTCGCCCGAGGTCGCGCCCGCCTCGGTCGCCCAGGTGCGCGATCTGGCCCACGCCGGCTTTTATGACGGCCAGACCTTCTTCCGCGTGATCGACGATTTCATGGACCAGACCGGCGATCCGACCAACACGGGCCAGGGCGGTTCGACCAAGCCCAATCTGGCCGGGGAGTTCGTGTTCAAACGCGATGGGGCCACGCCCATGGAGGTCCTCGATCAGCGGGGCGCGAAGGAGTCAGGCTTCATCGGCGTCATGCCGGTGATCAGCCAGCCGGCGGCGCTGGCGGCGCTCATGGCCGACCATAAGGTCAACGCCATGGTCGACTTTTGCCCCGGCGTTGTCGGCATGGCCCGGGCGCGGGATCCGGACAGCGGCAACAGCCAGTTCTTCCTGATGCGATCGGCCCAGGCCACTCTCAACGGCCAATACACCGCGATCGGCCGGGTGATAGCCGGCATGGACGTCGTGCGCCAAATCAAGACCGGCGAGCCGGTCGCGCCGCCCCAGGATAAGATGCTCACCGTGCGCGTGCTGGCCGACATTCCGCCCGCCGAGCGGCCAAGCGTGCGCGTGATCGACACGCGCGGGCCGTGGTTCGCGGCCCAAATCGCCCGCGAGCGCGCCAAAAAGCCCGTCGATATCTCTCCATGCGACCTCGACATCCCCAGCCAGGTGAAATGAGCCCATGCCTGAAGAAACACTGATCATGACTCTTCCCAGCGGTCCGGTGACCATACGTCTCAGACCCGATCTCGCGCCTGGCCACGTGGCGCGGATCAAGGAACTGGCGCGCGAGGGCTTTTATGACGGCGTCGTTTTCCACCGGGTGATCGCCGGCTTCATGGCCCAGGGCGGCGATCCCACGGGCAGCGGGCGCGGCGGCTCGGACAAGCCCAATCTGAAGGCCGAGTTCTCGAGCGCGCCGCACAAACGCGGCGTCTGCTCCATGGCCCGCACTAACAATCCTGACACGGCCAACAGCCAGTTCTTCATCTGCCTGGCGGATTCGAACTTCCTCGATCGTCAGTACACGGTGTGGGGCGAGGTGACGGAGGGCATGGAGCACGTCGACGCATTGCCCAAGGGCGAGCCCCCGCGCGAGCCAGGCAAGATCGTCTCGATGACCGTCGGCTAACGCGTGAGGATCGCCACGATCGGGTAGTGGTCCGATCCCAAGAGGGGGCCGCGCGTCACGCTGACCGGTTTCCAGGTTGGACCCGCGTAGATCTGATCGAGGGCCAGGACGGCGAAGGGAAGGTGCAGTCGCCAGTGCGAGATCGGCCCCGCCGGCCAGGTGAAGATGGCGTGGGTCAGGCGCGGAATGCCGAAACGCGCGTCCTGTCGTCTCAGGCCGAACGACCAAGGGTTGAGATTGAAGTCGCCTGCGACGATCAGGTTCGAGCGATCGAAACGATCGAGCGCGGCGGCGAACCGTCGCGCCTGATCGGCCTGTGGGCCGGCGGGGATGGGCCAAAGATAGTGCGAGCCGGCGACGGTGAAGGCGTCCGGACCGTCGCCAAAGCTTGCCCAAGCGCCGCCATGCCTGGCGTCGAGTCCCGGCCAGACGATGAGGCCGCTCGCGCTGGGCGCGCTCTTGGCCAGAATGACCGTCGCGCAGTCGCCATCACATCGGGTCCGGTAGGGATAGCGTTCCGCCAGGGCCGCCGGGATCTGGCCATCGCCCGTCTCCTCCAGAACCACCACGTCAGCATTCTCGGCGGCTATCCAGCGGGCGGTTCCAGCCGGGTCGCGGTTGCGGTCCCAGACATTGAACTGGATCAGCTTGATCGTCTGGCGCTTGGGCGCGAAGCGCGGCCCAGCGGCGCGCGCGATCAGATCCGGGCCCATCAGGCCAAGACCGACGACAATGGCCGCGAGCGCGAGGAAGAGCCCAATGCGAGCCGAACCGGCGAGAAGCCCCAGAATCAGGCCGGAGGCGGCCACGGCCAGCCAGATCGGCGTCGCCTGGGCGAAGAGATCGAGCTTGTCGCTGAACGCGCCACCCAGCGAGAGGGCCGCCGCCAGGGCCGCCGCCGCGGCCAGGAGGAACGCGACCGCGCGAATGAGGTCCATGGCCGGCGTCCTTAGACGTTGAGGCCGGCGCGGCAAAGGCCGCCGCTTGACGCACCCGCGGCCGGCGCCTAGGGCCGGCGGCGATGAAGACCGCCGACTTCGATTTCGATCTGCCGGAGGATCGCATCGCCTTGCGGCCGGCCTCGCCGCGCGATTCGGCGAGGTTGCTGGAGGTTTCGGCCGATGGCGCGCTCGCGGACCGCACGGTGGCCGACCTGCCGAGCTTGCTCAGGCGCGGGGATGCGCTGGTGTTCAACGACACGCGGGTGATCGCCGCGCGCCTCATCGGCCGGCGCGACC
>JBOHLC010000001.1:0-1128 GCA_050729395.1 Caulobacteraceae bacterium | reverse complement strand
GAGTCATTGCTATTCGCTCTCGGCTTCCGCGGCCGGTTCGCCCTCGGCGCCCTCGGCCCCCTCGACGGCTTCGGCTCCTTCGGCCGCCCCTTCGGCCTCTTCCTCCTCGACCATCGACGAGGACGAGGCGATCGAGGCCACGGTGGCTTCGCGGTGGTGAGTCGTGAGTTCGACGCCCTCGGGCAAGATCAGTTCGGACGCGCGCACCGAATCGCCGATCTCTAGGCCGGTGAGGTCGATGACGAACTCCTCGGGGATGCGGTCGGCCGGGGCCATCACCTCGACCGCGTGCAAGTCGACGTTGAGCGTCCCGCCGCGCTTGAGGCCGGGCGAATCGTCGTGATTGCGGAAGCGCACCGGAATCTCGATGCGGATCGTCTGGTCGGCCTCGACGCGATAGAGGTCGAAATGCAGCGGCCGGTCGGTGACGGGGTGGAACTGCACGTCCTTGGCGATCACCGGCTGGACCTCGTCGCCGTATTTCAGCGTCACCAGGTGGCCAAGGAGCTTGCCGGTGTGCAGCGCCTTGTGGAACTCGCCGTCCTTGACCGCGATGGCCACCGGGCCCTGGGCGCCGCCATAGAGGATGCCGGGCACCAGGCCCTCGCGACGGATGGCGCGCGCGCCGCCGCCGCCGGTTTGCTCGCGCACTTCCACGTTCAGGACGATGTCGGCCATGGCCTCGCCTCTTCCAAAAGAATTCCGCCGCGCGTGGGGACGCGCGGCGACACGGGGCCCAGCGGCCCGCACCTGCAAAAAACGGTGCGGCTCGATACATCAAGCCGCGCGGCGATGCAATCAACCGGTCTTGAGGCGCCTGTGCGCCGCGATGGGCCTCGCCTTGACCGGCGGCGGTGGCGGCGGAGGCGGCTCCGGCGGCAGCTCCAGCCCGGCGGCCTTGGCCAGGCACGCGCCGGTGTCGCTCATGCCGTGCTGGCCCATGCAGTAGATGTCCTCATAGTTCGGCTTTGCCACGGCCAGGCACTGATAGAGGTTGAGCTTGGCGTCGTGCAGGCAGGTGTCGGCGCCGTATTGGTCGCCGGCCAGCGCCGCCAGCCGGTCGTAGTCGCCATCGTTCGCCTCGCCGAGCGCGGCGATCGCGGCCAGCTGCAGCGCCTCGGCCACCAG